>NZ_JAVACL010000015.1:0-166804 GCF_032658145.1 Streptomyces sp. MK7 | reverse complement strand
GCTGTCGTGAGCTTCGGCGCGTAGGTGATCCGCCGGGGCCGGCCCGGGGTCGGACCCGTTCCTCTTCTCCCCGGTCACCTCTCCCGGGTCAGGCCCCGGCGGATCGAGAACTCCACGGCCGAGTAGTTCCCGTCCGGCCGGTCCAGTTCGAACGGCACCGCCGGGTGCAGCGGCGGCTGTGCCATGAAGCGGGGCCGTGTGCCGTGATGCGGCCGGGCGGCGTGCACCAGGAAGGGGTGACAGAGATAGACGTCACCGGGCCGGCCGGTGGCGTGGGCGAGCGGGCGGTGTGCCGAGGCCTCGACCAGCTTGGGGGCGATCCTGAGCCCGGACACGCCCGCTTCGCCGTACGGTTCGAGCAGCGAGGGGACGTCCAGGTGAGAGCCGACCCGGATTCGGGTCGGGGCGTCCTCCTCGGTCACCTCCGAGAACAGGAACAGCATCAGCAGGGCGCGGTCCCGGGAGCGCAGATTGGTGTAGTACCACTTGGCGCCCTCGGGGAGATAGCTGCCTTCGATGTGCCAGCCGGCGTCGTCCGGCTCCTCGCTGTGCGGGAAGCGCAGCGGGAAGGAGCCCAGCGAGTACCGCGGCTCCCAGCGGCCCTCGCCCACGAGCAGATCGAACGCCTCGTGCAGTGCCGGACTGTTGGCGGCGGCCGCGAACGGGCCCTGCGCCATGCCGCCCACCCAGACTACGGGATCCTTCCAGGTGGCGGGGTCCTCCGGGTCGTAACCCGTCTCCTGCCAGAGCAGCCGCGCGCAGTCCTCCGCGACACGCGGCGGGAAGGCGGCCTCGATCTTCACGAAGCCGTCCTCGAGAAAGCGTTCCACCAGCGTGTCGTCCATGGGCCCATCGTGGAGCGGCCCCCGGAAGATCCGCACCTGGTTTTTGCCGTCCCGGCAACGGAACTGGCCCGGCCCCGGCACGTCGGCGCAGGCTGACCGCACCGAGAGGAGAGGCTGACGACCATGGCGCACAACCACGCGGACCACGCCGGCACGGACGACCCGGGCACGCACGACCCGGGCACGCCCGACCACGGCTCGCACGACCACGGCCACCGGCGCGACGAGGGCCGTACGGGGCACCAAGGCAACCAGGGACACGGGGGACACGGAGGACACGGGGGACACCAGGGACATCACCACGGTGACACCGACATCGACTGGGCCGTGATGGCGCCGCTGCTGGAGGCCCAGGCGGAGCTGTTCACGCCCCTGTACGAGCAGGTCATGGCCTGGCTGGGCGCTCAGGTGACCGGGCCCGGCCTGATCGTCGACGCCGGCAGCGGGCCGGGGGTGGTGTCGTGCCTGTTCGCCGAGGCCTTCCCGGGCGCCCGGGTCGCCGCGGTGGACGGCTCCGGGCCGCTGCTCGAGCGGGCCCGTGCCCGCGCCGGCCGCCTCGGTTTCGCCGACCGCTTCACCACCGTCACCGGCGAACTCCCGGACGCCCTCGCCGAACTCGCCTACTCGGCCGAACTGCTGTGGGCCAGCAACAGCCTGCACCACCTGGGCGACCAACGCGCCGCCCTCGCCGCGTTCGCCGAGCACCTGGCCCCCGGCGGCACCCTCGCCCTGCTGGAGGGCGGCCTGCCCGCCCGCTTCCTGCCCCGGGACATCGGCATCGGCCGCCCCGGCCTCCAGGCCCGTCTGGACGCGGTCGAGGCCGACTGGTTCACCCGGATGCGCGAGGACCTTCCGGACTCGGTCGCCGAGACCGAGGACTGGCCGGCGCTGCTGGCCGCCGCCGGCCTGAAGCCCGCAGGCACCCGCAGCTTCCTGCTGGACCTGCCCGCCCCGGTCCCCGAACCGGCCCGCGCCTATGTCGCCGCGTCCCTCGCCCGGCTGCGCGAGGGACTGGCGGACGACCTGACCGCGGAGGACCGCGCCACCCTGGACCGGCTCCTCGACCCCGAGGACGAGGCGAGCGTGCACCGCAGGAAGGACGTCTTCGTCCTCAAGGCACACACCGTGCACACGGCGGTCCGCACCGGCTGACCCGGACGTCCTGAGCAGGTCCGCCCGGGCGACTCACCGCAGCCGCTTGACGTGGAGCGCACTTCAAGTGGTGAACTCCCGTTGTCTTCGATGTTTTCCGACAACCAGGGGGACACACCATGACCGACTCTCCGGTCACGCTCATCACCGGCGGCGGCAGCGGCATCGGCGCGGCGATCGCCCGGCGGCTGCTGCACGCCGGGCACCGGGTGGCCGTCACCGGGCGGGGCGAGGAGCGGCTGCGCGGCTTCGCCCGTGAGCTCGGCGATCCGGACGGTCTGCTGACGATCACCGGCAGCGCCGCCGAGTACGACGAGGTGCGCTCGGCGGTGGAGCGCACGCTCAAGGAGTTCGGACGGCTGGACACGGTCGTCGCCAACGCCGGGTTCGCCACGCATGACACGGTCGCCGAGGGCGACCCGGCCGGCTGGACGGAGATGGTGCTCACCAACGTCCTCGGGCCGGCCCTGCTCGTCCGTGCCTCCATCGACGCCCTGAAGGAGAGCCGCGGGCGGATCGTGCTGGTGGGCAGCGTGGCCGGCTTCGTGAACACGCCCGGCAACATCTACGGGGCGACCAAGTGGGCGGTCACCGGGCTCGCCGAGAACACCCGGCGCGAGGTCACCCAGTGGGGCGTGGGCGTCACCCTGGTCGCCCCCGGACGCGTGGAGACCCCGTTCTGGGACGGCCTGGGCGGCCTGCCGCCGGGCGACCTGCTGACTGCCGACCAGATCGCCGACTCGGTGGTGTGGGCGATCCGGCAGCCGGCGGGCGTGGACGTCAACACCCTCGTCGTACGGCCGATGGGCCAGCCCAACTGACGGCCGTACGACGGTGACGGGCCCGGTGCCGCGGGTGTGGCGGCGCCGGGCCCGCCCGCCCTTCGGGCTCAGTTGCTCCTGAGGAACTGCTTCGCCAGCTGCTCACCCAGCTCTACCGCCGCGCTGTGGCTCTCGATGGGGGAGACCTGGGAGTTCTTGAAGAGGATGTACGTCACGCCGGAGTCCGCGCCGCCCTTCGCCGGGTCGGGGTCGATGCCGAGGGCCTTGGCGGTGGCGTAGGAGGCCTCGCCGATGATCTTCGAGGGGCCGGTGTCGCCGACGACGGCGTACTCGACCTTGTTGTTGTAGACGACGGCGACCACGCCGCCGCCCTTGATGCCGGAGCTCGTGTAGTTCCAGATGGTGCTGGTGCCGGGGACCACGACGAACGGCAGCGACTCGGCCTTGAGGGGCCGGCCGTCGGACTGGTGGAAGGCCGTGTCGTTCTGGAACCAGGGGTCGCGGGTCTCGTTGCAGTCGGTGGTGCGCTGGCCGTCGCAGTCGATGTCCATGTCGGCCTTCCAGAACACCGCGCCGTTCTTGCCGCACACGGGCACGGTGGCCGAGGTCCCGTTGTCGGTCTTGTACTTGCCGTTGGAGATCTGCTGACAGGACGTCACCTTGGCGAGCAGGTCGGCGGCGCCGACCGAGCCCTCCTGGGCGGACTTCGGTGTGGTGGGGCCGGAGGCGGCGTTCGCGGGGAGGACCCCGGCGGTGAGCAGGGCGGCACCGCCGGCCGCTGCGAGGGTGAGTATGCGTATGCGCACGGTGGGGGTCCCTTCTGTTAGGAAAGTTTCCTTACTGGCTTCTCCAAAGTGGCTTCTGGGCATGCTCGCGTCAAGACAGTGGTCGTGGGGACTCACGGTGGAGGCGGCGTGCCCGGGATCGCCGCCTCGGTGAGCGCTCCGGGGCGCGCCGCCGTGCCGTCCGTCAGCCCATGTCGAACGTCGCCGGGTCCGGGCCCAGCCGGCGGTCCTCGTTCAGGGCGCTGATCGCCGCGAGGTCCTCCTCGTCCAGGCTGAAGTCGAAGACGTCGATGTTCTCCCGGATCCGGGCGGGCGTCACCGACTTCGGGATCGCGATGTTGCCGAGCTGGACGTGCCAGCGCAGCACGACCTGGGCCGGGGTGCGGTTGTGCTTCTGTGCGATCGCCACGAGCGCCGGCACCTCCAGCAGGCCCTTGCCCTGGCCGAGCGGCGACCACGCCTCGGTCGCGATGCCCTGCTCCGCGTGGAAGGCACGGGAGGCGTGCTGCTGCATGTGCGGGTGCAGTTCGATCTGGTTGACGGCCGGGATCACCGAGGTCTCGGCGATCAGGTGCTCCAGATGCTCCGGAAGGAAGTTCGAGACCCCGATCGCCCGGACGCGGCCGTCGGCGAGCAGCTTCTCGAACGCCTTGTAGGAGTCGGCGTAGCGGCCCCTGGACGGCAGCGGCCAGTGGATCAGGTACAGGTCCAGGTACTCCAGGCCGAGCTTGGCCAGCGAGGCGTCGAAGGCGCGCAGTGTGGCGTCGTAGCCCTGGTCGCTGTTCCAGAGCTTGGTGGTGACGAAGAGCTCCTCACGGGGGATGCCGGAGGCGGCGATGCCCCTGCCGGTGCCCTCCTCGTTGCCGTAGATCGCCGCTGTGTCGATGCTGCGGTACCCGGCCTCCAGGGCGGCGGCGACCGCTCGCTCCGCCTCGTCGTCCGGCACCTGCCAGACGCCGAAGCCCAGCTGGGGCATCTCGACGCCGTTGTTGAGGATGATCGGGGGGACCTTGCTGCTCACGAGCCTGTGATCCTTCGGTTGTCGTCAGGTCTTGCCTCACATCGTCAACGATCACGAGCCATGACGCATTCCTGACCGGCCGATCGCCTCAATCCGGCCCTCAAGCCCGGTACAGCGCCTCCACCTCGTTCGCGTACGCGTTCTCGATGGCCTTGCGCTTCAGTTTCAGCGACGGGGTCAGCAGCCCGTGCTCCTCGGTGAAGGGCTGGGCGAGGACGCGGAAGGTGCGGATGGACTCGGCCTGGGAGACCAGGGTGTTGGCGGCGACCACCGCGCGCCGCACCTCGGTCTCCAGGTCGTGGTCGTGCACCAGCTGGGCCGGGGACATCTGCGGTTTGCCGCGCATCTGGAGCCAGTGCTCGACCGCCTCTTGGTCCAGGGTGACCAGGGCGGCGACGTACGGGCGGTCGTTGCCGACGACGATGCACTGGGAGACCAGCGGGTGGTCGCGCACCCGTTCCTCCAGCACACCCGGTGCCACGCTCTTGCCGCCGGAGGTCACCAGGATCTCCTTCTTGCGGCCGGTGATGGTGAGGTAGCCGTCCTCGTCGAGGGAGCCGAGGTCGCCGGTGGCCAGCCAGCCGTCGTGCAGGGTGGCGTCGGTGGCCTTCTGGTTGTTGAGGTAGCCGTGGAAGACGTTGCCGCCGTGCAGCCACACCTCGCCGTCGTCGGCGATGTGCACGGTGACACCCGGGATGGGCTGTCCGACGGTGCCGTAGCGGGTGCGCTCGGGCGGGTTGGCGGTGGCCGCCGCCGTGGACTCGGTCAGGCCGTAGCCCTCGTAGATCTGCACGCCCGCGCCCGCGAAGAACAGGCCGAGCCGGCGGTCCATCCCCGAGCCGCCGGACATCGCGTTGCGGATCCTGCCGCCCATCGCCGCGCGCACCTTGGAGTACACGAGCTTGTCGAAGAGCTGGTGCTGCATGCGCAGCGCCGCCGACGGGCCGGGGCCGATGCCCCAGGCCTTGGCCTCGACCGCGTCGGCGTACTTCACGGCGATGTCGACGGCCTTCTCGAAGGGCCCGTCCCGGCCCTCCTTCTCGGCCTTGCGGCGGGCCGCGTTGAACACCTTCTCGAAGATGTACGGCACCGCGAGGATGAACGTCGGTCTGAACGCCTGAAGGTCGGGCAGCAGGGCCGCGGCGTTCATCTGCGGCTGGTGGCCCAGGCGGACCTTGCCGCGGATCGTGGCCACCTCCACCATCCGCCCGAAGACGTGCGCGAGCGGCAGGAACAGCAGCGTCGAGGCCTCGTCGCCCTTCTTGGAGTGGAAGACCGGCTCCCAGCGCCGGACGACCGTGTCCGCCTCGTACATGAAGTTGCCGTGGGTGAGGACACAGCCCTTGGGGCGGCCGGTGGTGCCGGAGGTGTAGATGACGGTGGCGACCGAGTCGGGGGTGACCGCCTCCCGGTGCCGGTGCACCACCTCGTCCTCGATGGGCGTGCCCGCGTCGTACAGCTCCTGCACGGCACCCGCGTCCAGCTGCCACAGCCGGCGCATCCGCGGGAGCCGGTCGATGACCGTGGCGATCGTCATCGCGTGGTCCTCGTGCTCCACGACCGCCGCCGACACCTCCGCGTCGTAGAGCATCCAGAAGCACTGCTCGGCCGAGGAGGTGGGGTAGATCGGCACCACCTGGGCGCCGATCGTCCACAGGGCGAAGTCGAACAGGGTCCACTCGTAGCGGGTGCGGGACATGATCGCGACCCGGTCGCCGAAGCGGACGCCCTGGGCGAGCAGGCCCTTGGCGAGGGCGAGGATTTCGTCGCGGAACTCGGCGGCGGTCACGTCCCGCCATGCCCCGCTCTCGTCCTTGCGGCCGAGCGCGACGTGCAGCGGGTCGTCCTGAGCATGCTGGAACACGACGTCGGCCAGGCCGCCCACTGGCGGCGCCGACGTCGACGGAGGGCTGGTGAACTCGCGCAAACCCCGCTCCCGCTCCTCAGTCTCGGGTGTGCCGGCGGGCGCTCCGGCCCTTCCGGCTCACCTGTGACGCTCCGCACAGCGCCGTGAAAGCTACCCCACGGGACGGCGGGGCGGGAGGGGGGTCAAAAGCGAGCAGTGCTCATAACCGCACAGGTCAGCGCCGGAAAATGCGCTCACAAGGGGAAGGGTCGGACAGAATCCTTACGGTTCAGTAAGTTTCGGTGGCGTAATCTCCACCGAATCTGTACGACCCTCTGACAGCCGCGGTGCCCGGCCGACCGCGTCCGTCCATCGTCCACGGACCACCACGCAGCCTTCCCTCAAGACAGCGTGCGCACACCGGATTTCGTCACCGCATGTGCGTCGCCGTATGCGGGCGGTCCCTACGATGGGCGCCATGCGGTGGATCGCGGCGGAAGGCAGTCGTTGCTCGCCGCAATCCGACACGGGGGAGGCGTACGGTGACGGAATCCCATGTCCAGGTGCCGGTGATGGCGTCCGACACCTTCGACACGCTGGATCTGCGGATCCTCTCCGCCCTGGAGGTCGACGGGCGGGCCTCCTTCAGCCGGATCGGCGCCGTGCTCGGCGTCTCCGACCAGACCGTCGCCCGCCGCTTCCGCAGGCTGTGCGCCGCGGGCGGCCTGCGGGTGGTCGCCGTCCGCGACCCGGAGCGGCTCGGCCAGGACCAGTGGATGCTGCGGCTGCGCTGTGTCCCGGACACCGCCCTGACCATCGCCGAGGCGCTCGCCAGGCGTCGGGACACCAACTGGACCGCCCTTGCCTCCGGCGGCACCGAGGTGATCTGCGGTACCTGGCCGCGCAGCCCGGGCGACCGCGACGACCTGCTGCTCGGCAAGCTGCCACGCACCCCCAGCGTGGCGGAGATCCGCGCCCACCAGCTGCTCCACCGCTTCTTCGGCGGCCCGGACGGGTGGGTGCGCAAGTTCCGGGCGCTCACCGACGACGAGATCGACGCGCTGCGCACCGAAGCACGGTCCGACTCCGCCCCGGCCCGCATCGACCCGGAGGACGAACCGCTGGTCGCCGCCCTCGAACGCGACGGCCGCGCGGGCCTGCACGAGCTTCAGCGGGCCACCGGCCGCTCCGAGTCCGCCGTCAAGCGCCGTCTGTCCGCGCTCCTGGCCTCGGGAGCGGTGTACCTCGACGGCGAGTACCAGCCCGAGACCCTCGGCCACCGGGTCGGCGCGGCCCTGTGGATCACCACCGCCCCGTCCGCCCTGCACTCCGTCGGCCAGGCCCTCTCCGGTCACGCCGAGATCGCCTACGTCGCGGCCACGGCCGGCCCGTCGAACATCATGGCGACGGCCGTCGTCCGGAACACCGCCGGTCTGTACGCCTACCTCAGCGGCCCCCTCGGCGCCCTGCCGGGCGTGCGGCACGTCGAGGCGACGCCGTACCTGCGCCGGGTCAAACAGCTCACCTACCAGCGGCCACCGCGGCGACCCGCCGGGCGGCGAGACGCTTTTCAGCGCCGGTGCAGGCGCTCGCCGCCCGCGAGGATCGCCTTGGCCAGGGCGTCGGCCGCGTGCTGGGCGGAGGGCCGGTGGCGGCCGTGGACCAGGACGAAGTCGACCTTGCCGAGCTCCGGCAGCCCGGCCCGTTCCGGGACCCGCACCAGACCCGGCGGGATCAGCCCGCGCGAGTGGGCCATCACGCCCAGACCCGCGCGGGCGGCGGCGATCAGACCGTTCAGGCTGCCGCTGGTGCACGCGATGCGCCACGGCCGCCCCTGCCGCTGGAGGGCCTCGAACGCGAGCGCCCGGGTGATCCCCGGCGGCGGGTAGACGATCAGCGGCACCGGACGGTCCGGGTCCAGGCGGAGCCGCTCCGCGCCGATCCACACCAGCCGGTCGTGCCACACCGGGTCGCCGCTCGGGTCCTGCGGGCGCCGCTTGGCGAGCACCAGGTCCAGCTCTCCGGCCGCCAGCTGCTCGTGCAGGGTGCCCGACAGCTCCACGGTCAGCTCCAGATCGACCTCCGGATGCTGGTAGCGGAAGCCCTCCAGGATCTCCGGCAGCCGGGTCAGCACGAAGTCCTCGGACGCGCCGAACCTGAGCCGGCCGCGCACCCGGGTGCCGGTGAAGAACGCCGTCGCCTGCTCGTGCACCTCGAGGATCCGCCGCGCGAAGCCCAGCATGGCCTCGCCGTCCTCGGTCAGCTCCACCGAGTGCGTGTCCCGGGTGAACAGCAGCCGCCCGGTGGCGTCCTCCAGGCGGCGCACATGCTGGCTGACCGTCGACTGGCGCAGTCCCAGCCGCCGCGCGGCCCCGGTGAAGCTCAGCGTCTGGGCCACCGCCAGGAAGGTGCGCAACTGCGCGGGGTCGTACATGCCCCCAGGCTAGCCGCTCATCACGGAACGCGATGACAGTCAGAGCTGTATGCCGGATTCCCGATCGCTGCGCGGAGGAGCAGGATGGAGCGGGGACCCGTCGGTCCCGACGAGCACGACGAGCAAGTGGAGCACAGTGAAACGCCTGCGCTGGCCGAGCCGGCTGCCGATCGACCCCTACATCGTGCTGCTGGTCGGCACGGTGGGCCTCGCCGCACTCCTGCCGGCCCGCGGGGGCGCCGCCCATGCGGTCTCCGGTGCCTCGACCGCCGCGATCGCCCTTCTGTTCTTCCTCTACGGAGCCCGCCTGTCCACCCGCGAGGCGCTGGACGGACTGAAGCACTGGCGGCTCCACGTCACGGTCCTGGCCTGTACCTTCGTGGTCTTCCCGCTGCTCGGCCTGGCCGCCCGCGGCCTGGTCCCGGTCCTGCTGACCCAGCCGCTCTACCAGGGCCTGCTGTTCCTGACGCTCGTTCCGTCGACCATCCAGTCGTCGATCGCCTTCACCTCCATCGCCCGCGGCAACGTGCCCGCCGCGATCTGCGCCGGCTCCTTCTCCTCCCTCGTCGGGATCGTCCTCACCCCGCTGCTCGCCGCCGCGTTCCTCGGCGGCGCGGGCGGCTTCTCCGCGCACTCGCTGGTCACGATCGTGCTGCAGCTGCTGGTGCCGTTCGTGGCCGGGCAGGTGCTGCGCCCCTGGATCGGCCGGTTCGTCGCCCGGCACAAGAAGGTCCTCGGGCTCGTCGACCGGGGCTCGATCCTCCTTGTCGTCTACACCGCGTTCAGCGAGGGCATGGTGCGGGGCATCTGGTACCAGGTCAGCCCCGCCCGGCTGGGTGGGCTGCTCGCCGTGGAGGCCGTGCTGCTCGCCGTGATGCTGACCCTGAGCTGGTACGGTGCCAAGGCGCTGCGCTTCGGCCGCGAGGACCGCATCGCCATCCAGTTCGCCGGCTCGAAGAAGTCCCTGGCCTCCGGGCTGCCCATGGCGAGCGTCCTGTTCGGCGCCCATGCCTCGCTGGCGGTGCTGCCGCTGATGCTCTTCCACCAGATGCAGCTCATGGTCTGCGCGGTGATCGCCAAGCGCCGTGCGCACGACCCGGAGGCCCGGGAAGGACTCCCGGCACCCGCCTCCGCCTCACGCCCGACCGTCGCCGCGGCGAGCCACCCCCGCTGAGGGCTGCCGCCGGCGCGCGTGCTGACGGCTACCGCCGCCGGCGCCCCGCTCACGGCTGTCGGCGCGCGTGCTGACGGCTGCCGTCGCCGGCGTGAGCGACGCCGGTCACGGGCGCAGTACCACCTTGCCCAGGTTGCCGCGCGACTCGATCGCCTCGTGCGCCTTCGCCGCGTCCTCCAGTGCGAACTCGGCGTGCACGTGGGGCCGCAGCCGCCCCTGCCCGAACAGCCGCCACAGTTCCTGCCGCCACCGCTCGTACAGCTCCGGCTTCTCCCGGGCGATCCGGGCCATCTGGAAGCCGATCACCGACCTGGCGCCCACGAGCAGGTCGTACGCCTGGATGGTCCCGCCGCCCGAGCTGTACGCCACCAGCCGCCCGCCCGGGGCGAGCGCGGCGATCGCCGGAGTGAGGACTTCGCCCCCCACCGCGTCCAGGACGCAGTCGACCGGCTCCCCCCAGCCGTCGTCGCCGTAGACGATCACCTCGTCGGCGCCCAGGGAGCGCACGAAGTCCGCCTTGGCCGGATCGGAGACCGCGCCCACCACCCGGGCAGCGCCACGGATCCGCGCGAGCCGCACCGCGAGATGCCCCACGCCGCTCGCCGCCGCCGTCACCAGCACCGCCTCGCCCCGCTCGGGCCGTGCGGCCTCCAGCGCGCCCAAAGCGACGAGACCGCTGCGGACCAGGGCGACCGCCTCGACGGCCGAGGCGCCGTCGGGGACGGGTGAGGCCATGGCCTCGTGCAGCAGCGCGAAGTCCGCGTACCCGTGTCCGAAGCAGAGCCCGGTCACCCGGTCGCCGGACCGGAAGCGGGTGACGCCGTCGCCGACGGCCACCACCTCGCCCGCGAGCTCACCACCGAGCGGGATCGGCTCGGCGGCCTCGGTGACCTTGCGGACGACGGGCAGGGTGACACCGACGGCCTCGCAGCGCACCAGAAGCTCACCGGGACCCGGTTGGGGAACGGGGGCCTCCTCCAGGAACAGCGGGCCACCGGCGGGCTCGTGTCGAACGCGTCGCATCGCGCCTCCAGGGTCGGGTCTCGGGCGTCAGGTCATTGGGATTCCCAACGACTTCGACGATCCGAACCGTAGCGCTGGTTCATTGGGAAGTCCAACGACTTGTGGCTAGGCTGGCCCCATGGCCGACGCCGAAGCCCCCCTCGCCGCGATCCGCTCCCTGCCCAGCTGGCTCCTGGGCCGCGCCGCCGCCCGGGGCCGGGCCCTGGTCGCCGAGGCGCTGGCCGCCGAGGGCATGAAGATGTGGCACCACGTGGTGCTCTCCGCCGTCCGTGATCTCGCCCCCGTCGCCCAGGCCGACCTGGGCCGCGGTGTCGGTCTCGACCCCAAGGACCTGGTCGGCGTCCTCAACGACCTCCAGTCCGCGGGCCTCGTCCTGCGTGAGCCCGACCCGAGGGACCGGCGCAAGAACGCGGTCTCCCTCACCGACGAGGGCGCCCGGCTGCTGGCCCGCTGCGAGAAGGCGGCCCGCGAGGCCGACGACGAACTCCTCGCCCCGCTGTCACCAGCCGAACGGGACCGGTTCATGGCCCTGCTGATCCGGGTCTCCGGCACGCGGACCTGACGGCGCCGGCCGCGCGGAGTTCAGAGAACCCGCTGCTCGCCCGCGTACACGTTCATCGAGCTGCCCCGCAGGAACCCCACCAGTGTCAGTCCCGTCTCCGTGGCCAGGTCCACCGCCAGCGACGAGGGTGCCGAGACCGCCGCCAGCACCGGAATGCCCGCCATCACCGCCTTCTGCGCCAGCTCGAAGGAGGCTCGGCCGGACACCATCAGGATCGTCCGGGACAGGGGCAGGTCGCCCTTCTGCAGGGCGCGGCCGACCAGCTTGTCGACCGCGTTGTGCCGGCCCACGTCCTCCCTCGTGTCCAGCAGTTCGCCGTCCTCGGAGAACAGCGCCGCCGCGTGCAGGCCGCCGGTGCGGTCGAAGACCCGCTGGGCCGCGCGCAGCCGGTCGGGGAGCCCGGCCAGCAGTTCGGGCGCGACCCGGACCGGGGGAGTGTCGGCGATCGGCCAGCGGGCCGTCGTACGCACGGCGTCCAGGCTGGCCTTGCCGCACAGGCCGCAGGAGGAGGTGGTGTAGACGTTGCGTTCGAGGGTGATGTCCGGCAGGGCGACGTCCGGGGCGGTCTTGACGTCCACCACGTTGTAGGTGTTGGAGCCGTCGGCCGTCGCGCCCGCGCAGTACACGATGTTCAGCAGGTCCGAGGCAGCACCCAGCACACCCTCGCTGACCAGGAAGCCGGCGGCCAGCGCGAAGTCGTCGCCCGGCGTGCGCATGGTGATGGCGAGCGGCTTGCCGTTCAGCCGGATCTCCAGGGGTTCCTCGGCGACGAGTGTGTCCGGGCGGGTGGACACCGCACCGTCCCGGATGCGGATGACCTTGCGTCGTTCCGTCACTCGTCCCATGTCCTGATCAGCCCCGGTTCTGTACGTGCTGGTAGCCGAAACGGCCCTTGATGCAGAGGTTGCCATGGGTCACCGGGTTGTCGTGCGGTGAGGTGACCTTGACGATCTCGTTGTCCTGGACGTGCAGGGTGAGGTTGCAGCCCACTCCGCAGTAGGCGCACACCGTCGTCGTCTCGGTCTGCGCCGACTCGTCCCACGTACCCGCCCGGCGCATCTCGAACTCCGACCGGAAGGACAGCGCCCCGGTGGGGCACACCTCGACGCAGTTGCCGCAGTACACGCACGCCGAGTCGGTCAGCGGTGCGTCGTGCTCCACGGCGATCCGGGCGTCGAAGCCACGGCCCACGACCGAGATCGCGAAGGTGTTCTGCCACTGCTCGCCGCACGCGTCGACGCACTTGTAGCACAGGACGCACTTGGCGTAGTCGCGCACGTAGAGCTCGTTGTCGATCCTCGGCTGCTCGTTCAGCCGGGCCGCGTCCGGGCCGAAGCGGCCGGGTTTCGCCTCGTACTCCTTGAGCCACCCGGCGGCTTGTGGTGTTGTCGACAGATCGACAGAGGAGGCGAGCAGCTCCAGGACGACCTTGCGGCTGTGCCGGGCGCGCTCGGTGTCGGTGTGGACCTCCATGCCCGCCTCCGCCCTGCGCGAGCACGCCGGGACCAGGGTGCGCGATCCCTCGACCTCCACCACACAGACCCGGCAGGCGTTCTTCGGCGTGAGCGTGTCGCCGTGGCACAGGGTCGGCAGGTCCTTCCCGGCCGCCCGGCAGGCGTCCAGGATCGTCGCGCCTTCGGGGACCCTGACCTCCTGACCGTCGAGCGTGAACTCCAGCAGCCGGCGCGGGATCCCCAGCGAAGTGACGGTCATGCGTACGCCCCCAGACGGTCGATGGCGGATTCCACGGCGTTCCACGCGGTCTGCCCCAGACCGCAGATCGAGGCGTCCCGCATCGCGCGGCCGACCTCTCGCAGCAGCGCGATGTCGTCGGCGGCCGCCGTGCCGGCGCGCTCCAGGATGCGGTGCAGCGCCTCCTCCTGCCGCACGGTCCCCACCCGGCAGGGCACGCACTGGCCGCACGACTCCTCCCGGAAGAACCGGGCGATGCGCAGCAGCAGCCGGGGGAGCGGCACGGTGTCGTCGAAGGCCATGACGACCCCCGACCCCAGCGTGGTGCCCGCGGCGCGGGTGCCTTCGAAGGTGAGCGGGATGTCCAGCTCGTCCGGGCGGACGAAGCCGCCCGCCGCGCCGCCCAGCAGTACGGCACGCAGTCCGTCCCGCACCCCGGCCAGCTCCAGCAGTTCGCCGAGCGTGGCGCCGAACGGCAGTTCGTAGACGCCCGGGCGGTCGACACTGCCCGAGACACAGAAGAGTTTCGGCCCCGTGGAGCGGTCGGTGCCGATCGCGGCGTACGCCTGCGCGCCCATGGTGAGGATCGGCAGGACGTTCACCAGGGTCTCGACGTTGTTGGCCACCGTCGGCTTGCCGAACAGGCCCTTCTCCACGGGGAACGGCGGCTTCGAGCGCGGCTCGCCCCGGTAGCCCTCGATGGAGTTGAACAGCGCGGTCTCCTCGCCGCAGATGTACGCGCCCGCCCCGCGCCGGATCTCGATGTCGAAGGCGTACCCCTGGCCGAGGACGTCCTCGCCGAGCAGGCCGCGGGCGCGGGCCCGGGCGATCGCGTGCTCCATGCGGCGCAGCGCTCTCGGGTACTCGCCGCGCAGGTAGAGGTAGCCCCGGTGGGCGCCGATCGCGTAGCCCGCGATGGTCATGGCCTCGACGAGCGCGAAGGGGTCGCCCTCCATCAGGACGCGGTCCTTGAAGGTGCCGGGTTCGGATTCGTCGGCGTTGCAGACCAGGTAGTGGGGGTGGTCGGGCTGGGAGGCCGTGGCCTGCCACTTGCGGCCGGTGGGGAAGGCGGCGCCGCCACGGCCGAGGAGGCCGGAGTCGGTGATCTCGCGGATGACGGCGGCGGGTCCGAGGGCGAAGGCGCGGCGGAGGGCGGTGTAGCCGCCGTGGGCGCGGTAGTCGTCGAGGGAGGTGGGGTCTGTGGTGCCGATGCGGTTCAGGAGGGTGAGGGTGGGGTCGCCTGCCTGGGGGGTGGCTGTTGCGGGTTCGGGTTCCGCGGGGGCGGTCTCGGGGGTCGTTGCGGCGGCTACGGCGGTGTCGACGGTGGCGGGGGCGACTACGGCGGTGGTGCCCAGCGGATTTCGCCCCCGCCGCCCCTGCCCGTCCCGACCCCGGGGCTCTGCCCCGGACCCCGCCAGGGGGCTCTGCCCCCTGGACCCCCGCTCCTCGAACGCCGAAGGGGCTGGATTTCCCTCAAGCGCCGGACACGCTTCTCGCACCCCCGCCCGCACCACCAGCGCCGCCGGTGCCCGCTCGCACAACCCCAGGCACGGGCCGCGTTCGATGTGCACGCCGCTGTCCGGGCCGAGCCGGGACTCCGTGCCCGTGCACAACTGCTCCGCGCCCGCCGCCGTGCATGCCAGGTCGGTGCAGATGTGCAGGACCGTCGCGGGACGTGGACGGAGGGAGAACATGGCGTAGAAGGTGGCCACGCCGTATGCCTCGGCCGGTGGGATCGTGAGCCGGCGGCACAGGTAGTCCAGTGCGCCCTCGCTGATCCAGCCGATTCGGTCGTTGAGGGCGTGCAGCCCCGGCAGCAGCAGGTCGCGGCGGTCGCGGGCCGCGCGGCCGCCCCGTGCCCACCGCAGGTCGGCGGCGTCCGTCTCGTCGCGGGCGGCGCCCTCCCAGCTGGACTCGGGAGGGCCGAGCAGCGCGTCGAGCGCCGCCCGTTCCTCGTCCGTCGGCTTGCTGTCGCCGAAGCGCAGGTCCACGTGTGTCACCTCACGTCCGTCGGGGCGGTCAGCCGCTCGGTCAGCTTCTCGATCCGGATCGCCGACGCCTTGAACTCCGCCGTGCCCGCGATCGGGCAGTTGGCCTCGATCGTCAGCCGGTTGGTGTCCACCTCGTCGGGGAAGTGCATGGTCATGAAGGCGAGGCCGGGACGCAGCCCGGTGTCGATCCACACCGGGGCCACCACCGATCCGCGCCGCGAGGTCACCCGTACGTCCTCGCCCACCACGACGCCGTAGCGCTCGGCGTCCTCCGGGCACAGTTCGACGTACTCGCCGCGGCGGAGCGGGGAGGCGAAACCCCCGCTCTGGACACCGGTGTTGTAGGAGTCCAGCCGCCGGCCCGTGGTCAGCCGGATCGGGTACGCCTCGTCGGTGAGGTCGACGGGCGGGTCGTGGGACACGATCCCGAACGGTGCGGGCCTGCCGCGCCGCGCCGGGTCCGGCTCCCACAACCGGCCGTGCAGATACGTCGGTTCCAGCCGGTCGGTGCTGGGGCACGGCCACTGGATGCCCTGGTGCTCCTCCAGGCGCGCGTATGTCATCCCGTGGTGGTCCGGCGACAGGGACCGCAGCTCGTTCCAGACGGCCTCGGCGCCGGCGTACTTCCAGTCGTGGCCGAGCCGGCCCGCGAGGTCGCAGAGGATGTCGATGTCCTCGCGGGCCTCGCCGGGCGGGGTGACGGCGCGCCGCACCCGCTGCACCCGGCGTTCGCTGCTGGTCGTGGTGCCCTCGGTCTCGGCCCAGCCCGCGGTCGCGGGCAGCACCACGTCCGCCAGCTCCGCCGTCCTGGTCAGGAAGATGTCCTGCACGACGAGGAAGTCCAGCCCCTTCAGCCGGCGTACGGCCTGTTCGCTGTCGGCCTCCGACTGGGCCGGGTTCTCGCCGACGCAGTACACCGCCCGCAGCGAGCCGTCCTCCATCGCCTCGAACATCTCGGTGAGGTTCAGGCCGTGGTGCGGTGCGATGACGGTGTCCCAGGCCGACTCGAACTTGCGCCGGACGTCCGCGTCCAGGATGTCCTGGAAGCCGGGCAGACGGTTGGGGATGGCGCCCATGTCGCCGCCGCCCTGCACGTTGTTCTGGCCGCGCAGGGGCTGCAGTCCGCTGCCGTAGCGGCCGACGTGGCCGGTGAGCAGCGCCAGGTTGATCAGCGCGCGGACGTTGTCGGTGCCGTTGTGGTGCTCGGTGATGCCGAGGGTCCAGCACAGCTGGGCGCGTTCGGCGCGTGCGTAGGCGTGGGCCAGCTCCCGGATGGCGCGGGCCGGTACGCCCGTGACCTTCTCGGCCAGCGACAGCGACCACGGCTCGACCAGTGCCCGGTACTCGGCGAACCCGGTCGTCGCCCGCTCCACGAACGCCTCGTTGACCAGCCCCGCGTGGATGATCTCGCGGCCGATCGCGTGCGCCATCGCGATGTCGGTGCCCACGTTCAGGCCCAGCCAGCTCTCCGCCCACTCGGCGGTGGAGGTGCGGCGCGGATCGACCGCGTACATCCGGGCGCCGTTCCTGACCCCCTTGAGTGCGTGCTGGAAGAAGATGGG
Source organism: Streptomyces sp. MK7 (assembly GCF_032658145.1). NCBI lineage: Bacteria > Bacillati > Actinomycetota > Actinomycetes > Kitasatosporales > Streptomycetaceae > Streptomyces > Streptomyces sp. MK7. The sequence continues at coordinate 149,935 of NZ_JAVACL010000015.1, read as the reverse complement.
GTGCGCGAAGCGGGCGTTGGAGCCCCACATCACGATGACGTCGGTGTGCTCGACCTCCTCGTAGGAGGAGGTGCCGCCGCCGGAGCCGAACGCGGCCGACAGGCCGGCGACGCTCGGCGCGTGGCAGGTGCGGTTGCAGGAGTCGACGTTGTGGGTGCCCATGACCACGCGGGCGAACTTCTGCGCCACGTAGTTCATCTCGTTGGTGGCGCGGGAGCAGGAGAACATGCCGAACGCGCCCCGGTTGCGCTCCAGGCCGCGCGCGACCCGGTCCAGGGCCTCGTCCCAGCTCGCCCGCCGGAACGGCTCCTCGCGGGAGTCCCGCACCAGCGGGTGGGTGAGCCGGGTGTACGTCTTCGGGGTCCGGTCGCGGTTCCTCATGCGGCGCTCCTCAGCGCGAGCAGGTCCGAGATGGCGTGCACGGTGCGCAGAGTGGGCACCTCCACGCCGGTGATCTCCGCCAACTCGACGACGGCGGCGGGGAGTACGTCGAGTTCGAGCGGCTTGCCGCGCTCCAGGTCCTGGAGCGTGGAGGTGCGGTGGTCGCCGACGCGCTCGGCGCCGGCCAGGCGCCGCTCGACGGAGACGCCGACCGTGCAGCCGAGGGCCTCGGCGACCGCGAGCGTCTCGCGCATCATGGTCTCGATGACGCGGCGCGTGCCGCCGTGCAGACACATCTGCCGCATGGTCGCGCGGGCCAGCGCGCTGATCGGGTTGAAGGAGATGTTGCCGAGCAGCTTGACCCAGATGTCGTCCCTGAGGTCCGGCTCGACCGGGCACTTCAGGCCGCCGGCCCGCATCGCCTCGCTGAACTGTGCGCAGCGCGCCGAGACGCTGCGGTCGGGCTCGCCGATGGAGAACCGGGTCCCTTCCAGATGGCGCACGACACCCGGGGCCTCGAGTTCGGTGGCCGCGTAGACGACGCATCCGACGGCCCGTTCGGGCGCGAGCACCGCGCTGACCGCGCCGCCGCGGTCCACGCTCTCGAGGCGGTGGCCGTCGTAGGGGCCGCCGTGCCGGTGGAAGTACCACCAGGGGATGCCGTTCTGGGCGGCGACGACCGCCGTGGTCTCGTGCAGCAGCGGCTCGATCAGCGGCCCGCACGCCGCGTACGAGTTGGCCTTCAGACCCAGGAAGACGTAGTCGACCGGGCCGATCTCGGCCGGGTCGTCGGTGGCGTGGGCGCGGGCGGTGAAGTCGCCGCGCGGGCTGCGCACCCGTACTCCGTACCGCCTCATGGCCGCCAGATGCGGTCCACGGGCGATGAGGTGCACATCGGCGCCCGCGCGGTGGAGCGCGGCGCCGACGTAGGCGCCGATCGCACCGGCGCCGAGGACTGCGACTTTCACGGGACACTCCGTTCGGTTTGAGGGATACCGCGGAGGTGGTGAGGAGAGGCGGCTGCCGGACGGCGGCCGCATGATGTCGACGGAATATTGTCTACAGTATGGGCGAAGGCGCGGCAAGGGTTCGCGCAGCGGCCGATTTCCACGGATCCCCGGCCCTTCCGCCGATGCCCGGTCGTCCGAGTGTCTGACCGAAGCCGACAAGTCGGGCCTCCGTTTCCTGTGGCCTCGCCTGCCGCCCTACCCGTGGGTCACTGATCAGACTGGGAGATCCGCTACCCACGGCAACGAGGGGGACCATCCGATGAACGGCTCGCGCATCCGCGCCGTCGGCCACTACCAGCCCGCCAAGGTGCTCACCAACGAGGACCTGGCGGCCCTGGTGGACACCAGCGACGAGTGGATCAGGAGCCGGGTGGGCATCCGGACCCGGCACATCGCCGCCCCCGACGAGCCGGTCGACGAACTCGCCGCGCACGCCGCCGCCAAGGCGCTCGCGGCGGCCGGACTCGCCCCCGACGAGATCGACCTGGTCCTGGTGGCCACCTCCACGGCCGTGGACCGCTCCCCGAACACCGCCGCGCGCGTCGCGGCCCGCCTCGGCATCCCGCGGCCGGCCGCGATGGACGTCAACGTCGTGTGCGCCGGCTTCACCCACGCCCTGGCCACCGCCGACCACACCGTGCGGGCGGGGGCCGCGACGCGCGCCCTGGTCATCGGCGCCGACAAGATGTCCGACGTGACCGACTGGAGCGACCGGACGACCTGTGTGCTCGTCGGCGACGGCGCGGGCGCCGCCGTGGTCGAGGCCTGCGCGCCGGGGGAGGCCTCCGGGATCGGGCCGGTGCTGTGGGGTTCGGTGCCCGAGATGGGGCACGCGGTACGGATCGAGGGCACGCCCCCGCGGTTCGCGCAGGAGGGGCAGAGCGTCTACCGGTGGGCCACCCGGCAACTGCCGCCGCTGGCCCGGCAGACCTGCGAGCGGGCGGGGGTGGCGCCCGAGGACCTCGCCGGGGTCGTCCTGCACCAGGCCAACCTGCGCATCATCGAGCCGCTGGCGGAGAAGCTCGGTGCCCTGGGCGCGGTGGTCGCCCGCGATGTCTCCGAGTCGGGCAACACCTCGGCGGCGAGCATCCCGATGGCCCTGTCCAAGCTGCTGGAACAGGGCGCGGTCGGCGCGGGCGACCCGGTGCTGCTGTTCGGCTTCGGCGGCAACCTCTCGTACGCGGGCCAGGTCGTGCGCTGTCCGTGAGCGGCGCGCACCACCCTCACGCCCGGGGCGCGAGTGACTGATTCCGGCTCTCCATGACCATTGTGCGCCGTAGACTGTAGACGAAAGCCAATCGATACCGGCTGCCGGTGATCCGCTCGTTGCCGTGGAGGGACCGCGATGTTGTCGACAGGACTGCCGCAGGGGGCGGTGCCCAGGCTCGAGAGGCCCGGGCCGCTGCGGGACCGCGTCTACGAGGCACTGCTCGAACTCATCACCACCCGCGCCCTCCAGCCCGGCCAGCATCTGGTCGAGAGCGAACTCGCCGGGCATCTCGGCGTCTCCCGGCAGCCGGTGCGGGAGGCGCTCCAGCGGCTGAACACCGAGGGCTGGGTCGATCTGCGGCCCGCGCAGGGCGCGTTCGTGCACGAGCCCACCGAGGAGGAGGCCGACCAGCTGCTGACGGTCCGTACGCTGCTGGAGGCGGAGGCCGCCCGGCTGGCCGCCGTCAACGCGGACGAGGCCGGTGTCGCGGCGCTGGAGGAGCTGTGCGCCCAGGGCGAGCGGGCCGTCGCCGACGACGACGTGGACGCCGCCGTCACCCTCAACGCCCGCTTCCACGCCACGATCATGGACCTGGCCGGCAACGCGGTCCTGGCCGAACTCGCCGCGCAGGTCGACCGCCGGGTGCGCTGGTACTACACGCCGGTGGCCCGGCAGCGCGGCGGCCAGTCCTGGGTCGAGCACCGCGAACTCATCGCGGCCGTCACCGACCACGACGAGCAGCGCGCCACCCGGCTGATGCGCGAACACACCGAGCACACCCGCAGGTCGTACCACGAGCGCGCGCAGTCCTGACCTCGCGCGCCACGCGGCGGCGGAGAGCCGTGGAGGACGGCCGAGGATCGCCTCGCACCGCTTTGTCCTGCCGATGGCAAAAGGTGCGGTGATTAGTGCCACGACTGGTTCTCAGGCCCGCCGGTCACTGCTACGTTCGCCTCAAAACCCGGTGGACCGGCTGAATTGAGACAGGGAGGGGGGCACGTGAGACGCATGACGGCACGACCCGCCAACGCACACCAGGCGCGGCTGCTGAAGCTGTTGCGCGACTCCGGTCCGAACTCCCGCGCACAGCTCGGCGACCTGGTCGACCTGTCCCGGTCGAAACTGGCCGTGGAGGTCGAACGCCTCCTGGAGACCGGACTGGTCGTCGCCGACGGGCTCGCCGCCTCGCGCGGCGGCCGCCGTTCCCACAACGTCCGGCTCGCGCCCACCCTGCGCTTCCTGGGCGTCGACATCGGCGCCACCTCCGTCGACGTCGCGGTCACCAACGCCGAACTGGAGGTGCTGGGACACCTCAACCAGCCGATGGACGTGCGCGAGGGCCCCGTCGCGGTCTTCGAGCAGGTCCTCGCCATGGCGGCCAAGCTGCGGGCGACCGGACTCGCGGACGGCTTCGACGGCGCCGGCATCGGCGTCCCCGGGCCCGTCCGCTTCCCCGAGGGCGTCCCCGTGGCACCGCCGATCATGCCCGGCTGGGACGGCTTTCCCGTACGGGAGGCGCTCAGCCAGGACCTCGGCTGCCCGGTCATGGTCGACAACGACGTGAACCTCATGGCGTTGGGCGAGCAGCACGCGGGCGTCGCCCGGTCCGTGGACGACTTCCTCTGCGTCAAGATCGGCACCGGCATCGGCTGCGGCATCGTCGTCGGCGGTGAGGTCCACCGCGGCGCGACGGGCAGCGCCGGCGACATCGGGCACATCCAGGCCGTGCCCGACGGCCGCCCCTGCGCCTGCGGCAACCGGGGCTGCCTGGAGGCCCACTTCAGCGGCGCGGCCCTCGCCCGCGACGCACAGGAAGCGGCCACGCAAGGACTGTCGGCGGAACTCGCCTCCCGGCTGTCGGCGAACGGCACCCTCACCTCCGTCGACGTCGCCGCCGCTGCCGCCGCGGGCGACGCCGCCTCGCTCGACCTCATCAGGGAGGGCGGCACCCGCACCGGTCAGGTCATCGCCGGACTCGTCTCCTTCTTCAACCCCGGCCTGGTGGTGATCGGCGGCGGGGTCACCGGACTCGGACACACCCTGCTCGCCGCGATCCGCACCCAGGTCTACCGCCAGTCGCTGCCGCTGGCGACCGGCAACCTCCCCATCGTCCTCGGTGAGCTGGGACCGAAGGCCGGCGTGACCGGCGCGGCCCGGCTCATCAGCGACCACCTGTTCTCACCGGCGTGAGGCCGCGCCGGCCGTGACAGGAGGGTGCCCCTCCCGCAGCGGCGGGAAGGGCACCCTGGCGCCGTACCGGGCGTGCTCAGCCCGCCGCGGTCCGCGGCTCGGCAGCCGCGGAGACCGGCGCGCCGTCCCGCCCGCCGCGCCCCGGCTGCCGCAGCAGCAGCGCGATCGCCGCCGCCGCCATCGACACCCCGCCGGCCAGCGCATAGGCGCCGTTGTAGCCCCAGGCGCCCACCACCATGGAGCCCAGGCCGCCGCCGAACAGACCGCTGACCAGCTTGCCGCTGTACACCAGCCCGTAGTTGGTGGCGTTGTAGTTCTCGCCGAAGTAGTCCGGGGTCAGCGCGGCGAACATCGGGTAGAACGCGCCGCCGCCGAAGCCGGAGAGGAAGGCGAAGAACAGGAACAGCCACTCGTTCTTGATGTCACCGGCCCAGATGACACCGAACTGGGCGAGACCCAGGACCACGATGACGAACACCAGCGTCGTCTTGCGTCCCCACAGGTCCGACAGCCAGCCGACCACGGCCCGGCCGACACCGTTGATCACGGCCATGACCCCCATCGACGAGGCCGCGACCAGCGGGCCGAACCCCACCTCCTTGGCGAAGTCGACCTGGAAGGAGATCCCGAAGATCGACACCCCCGCGGTCATCACCACGGTGATCCACATCAGCGGCAGCATGCCCGTCCTGATGGCCTCCTTGGGCGTGAACTGCCGCACCGCCGGAGGGTTCTTGGCCAGGCTCGCGCTGCTCTTGGTGTTCCCGGAGTGCGAGAGCGGGTCGATGTCGGCCGGCCACCAGTTCTTCGGCGGGTCCTTGAAGAAGAAGGCGCAGACGGCGACCACGATCAGCACGTAGACGCCGATCAGGTCCAGCACCTCGTTGTAGTTGCCGGTGTCGAAGGCGTAGTTGAAGATGAAGATGAACGGCAGCGAGCCGTAGGCGAAGCCGCCGTTGACGAAGCCGGTCCTCGCGCCGCGACGTTCCGGGAACCACTTGCCGACCATGTTGATGCAGGTGGCGTAGATCAGCCCGGAGCCGACACCGCCCACCACACCGAAGCCGCAGATGGCCAGCAGCACGTTGTCGAGGTGGGACAGGGCGAGGAAGCCCAGCAGGCACATCGCCGCACCCACGTACATCGCCCGGCGCGCGGTGAGGACGCCGCGCTCGCGCAGCCAGCCGGCCGGGAAGGCGATCCCGGCCTGGAAGAACACCCAGACGCTGAGGATCCAGAAGGTGTTGCTCTGCGTCCAGCCGTGCGCCTCCGAGAGGGTGTCCTCCGCGGAGCCGTAGGCGTACTCCGAGACACTGATGGCCATCATGGATATCCACGGCAGATACACCATGAACTTGCGTGAGTGGCCGAGTATGTCGCGGTCCGTCTCGCCGACGCGGTAGACCCGCCCCCGGGAGTCGGTGACTTCGCGGTACGCGCCCTTCGCCGTGCCGGGATCGGCCGGCGTGTTCCTTGTTGCCATCGGATCAGCCGTCATGTCAGGCCATCTCCTCGCCGAGGGGGTGGGGATTGGGGACGATGCGCCGGGCGCTGAGCCTGCCCGGCGCCTTGAGGAACAGCGCCATTGCGGCGCAGGCGAGCCCGGTGCAGCCCGCCAGGAGGAACGCTGCGTGCGGGTCCCGCGCGGCGTACGCGACGGCACCCGTGCCGCAGGCGGCGGCGACCGGCAGCAGCCAGGCGCCGGCGAGCAGCCCGTGGACGCTCGCGCTGTGGTTCTCACCGAAGTGGTCCGCGGCCAGCGCGCACACCAGCGCCGGTACCGCCACACCGGCCGCGCCGGTGGCGGCGGCACAGCCGAGAAGGAGCGCACCGCTGCCCGCACGGGCCGCGACCGCGACACCGAACTGGGCGGCGCCCAGCAGCAGACAGGCCGCGATCAGTGTGGCGCGCCGCCCCCAGCGGTCCGACAGCGCGCCGGCCGCGGCCGCCGCGGCGCCACCCGCGACGGCCACCGCCCGCACCGTCCGGCCGCCCGGCCCGAACTCCCCGCCGTACACGGTGAGCAGGCAGACGCCGAGCACGGTGACACCGGCCGCGCCCAGCAGGCAGAGCCACATCAGCCACAGTGCCGGGGTGCGGGCGGCCTGCCGCAGGGTGTGGTGGCGCACGGCGGGCGGGTTCTTCTCCCGGGTGCGCCGGGCGCCGGGGTCCGCCGGCACGGACAGCGGGCCGGGACGCGGCGGCCACCAGTTGCGCGGCGGGTCCCGGAGGAACCGGCCGGCACCGGCCACGGCCAGGGCCGCCGCGGCACCGGTGACCGCGAGCAGGACCCGCGGGCCGGCGTCCGCGACCGGGCGGAGAAGAAGCGGTACGGCCCCCAGGGCGAGCCCGCTCGCCACGACTGCCGTGGGGCCGCCCCGGCGTTCGGGCCACCACATGCCCGGCAGCGTCAGACAGGTCGCCTGGACCAGTCCGGCACCGGCACCGGCGCACACGGCGAACCCCACCCGGGCGACGGTGAGACCGGGGGCGAGGGCGAGCGCCAGGTACCCGGCCAGGGTGCCGAGCGCTCCCGTCGTCATGGCCGCGCGGGCGGACAGCCGGCCGCTCTCCCGCAGCCGCCCGGCCGACAGGACCACGGCCGCCTGGCACAACGCCCACAAGCCGGTCGGCCACCCGAGGTCCCCGCCCCACCGGTGGGCGGCCCGGAGACCCGACTGCGCCGCGAGAAACGCGTAGGCGGCGCAACTGATGCCCGCCATGCCCACCCAGGGCAGGACGACCATCCAGATCCGGCCACGGCCCAGCAGATCGACGTCGCTCTCGCCGACCCGGTACACACGGCCCCTGCGGTCACGCACCTCCCGGCAGACCGGGGAGGCGGGTGGATCCATGGTTTCCATCTCGCGGTAGCACCCCTTGCGTCGAAAGTTCTGGCCGGTCCCCCCGTCCATTGCCTTTCGTGCGCGCACGGGTCCCGGGGGCGGCCGACGCGCACCGCCGGCCGCCCCCACGCTCACTCAGCTCATCAACCGCCCCCCAGCAACTCGGAAGCCCGGGCCCGCCGGGCTGTGTTTCGCCCGGGGGGCAGCCCCCGGAGCCCTGGCCGGTCTTGTGTGTGGCGGTGTCATGAGAGGAGCCCGGCCGCCCGGGCCCACCGGGCTGTGTTTCGCGCGGGGGGCAACCCCCGGACCCCCGGCCGGTCTTGTGTGTGGCGGTGTCATGAGAGGAGCCCGGCCGCCCGGGCCCACCGGTACTTCGCACCGAGCACGGCCACCGGCTTCTCCGTCGTGTACGGGTACGCCACGACGCCCCGCTCGAAGAGGTACTGGCAGGCCTCCTCCACCTCCACGTCGCCGGCGAGCGAGGCCACCACCGGCTTCTGGACGCCGCGTTCGCGGAACTCGGCCACCACACGGGCGGTCAGCTCGGCGAACACCATGGGAGGGGTGACGATGGTGTGCCAGTAGCCGAGGACGAGCGCGTGGATGCGCGGATCCTCCAGTCCCAGCCGGATCGTCGCCTCGTACGTCGACGGCGGCTCGCCCCCGGTGATGTCCACCGGGTTGCCCGCGGCGCCGAACGGCGGGATGAAGCGGCGGAACGCCTCGTCCAGGTCCGGCGGGATCTCCATCAGCGACAGCCCGTTGTCGGTCACCGCGTCGGACAGCAGCACTCCGCTGCCGCCGGCGCCGGTGATGATGACCACGTTGTCGCCCTGCGGGGTGGGCAGCACGGGCAGCGCGCGGGCGTACTCCAGCATGTCGTTCAGACCGGGCGCCCGGATGACGCCCGCCTGCCGCAGGATGTCGTCGTACACGGCGTCGTCGCCCGCCAGGGCGCCGGTGTGCGACCCGGCGGCCTTCGCGCCCGCCGCCGTACGGCCCGCCTTCAGCACCACGACCGGCTTCTTCGGCACGGTCGCCCGCGCGGCCTCCACGAAGGCGCGGCCGTCCTTCAGGTCCTCCAGGTGCATAGCGATGCACTCGGTGTGCGGGTCCTCACCGAACCAGGTCAGCAGGTCGTCCTCGTCCAGGTCCGACTTGTTGCCCAGGCCCACGATCGCCGACACGCCCGTCTTCGTGGTGCGGGCGAAGCCCAGGATGGCCATCCCGATCCCGCCGGACTGGCTGGTCAGCGCCACCCCGCCCTTGACGTCGTACGGCGTGCAGAACGTGGCGCACAGGTCCTGCCAGGTGGAGTAGTAGCCGTAGATGTTCGGCCCGAGGAGCCGGATCCCGTACCGCTCGGCGATCGCCACGATCTCCGCCTGGAGTTCGTGTTCACCGGTCTCGGCGAAGCCGGAGGGGATCAGCACCGCGTTGGGGATCTTCTTCCGTCCCACCTCCTCCAGGGCCGAGGCCACGAACTTGGCGGGGATAGCGAAGACCGCCACATCCACCTCACCGGGAACGTCCGTGACACTCTTGTACGCCTTGCGGCCCAGAATGTCATCGGCCTTGGGGTTCACCGGGTGGATCTCCCCGGAGAAACCTCCGTCGACGAGGTTGCGCATCACCGAGTTGCCGATCTTCCCCGGCTCGTTGGAGGCGCCGATGACGGCCACCGAGGCCGGCTGCATCAGCCGCCGCATGGAGGTGAGGATCTCGTCGCGGGTGTATTTCCTGCGCGCCGGTGGCTGCTGGTCGGCGAGGATCACCCGGATGTCGGCCGCGACCGCACCCTCCGATGTCGCGACCACCGGGTTGAGGTCCACCTCGGCGATCTCCGGGAAGTCCGCCACCAGTTGGGACACCCGCCGGATCTGCTCGGCGAGCGCCCACCGGTCCACCCCCGCCTGCCCGCGCACCCCGCGCAGGACGTCCGCCGCACGGATCGAGTCGAGCATGGACAGCGCCTCGTCGGCGTCCACGGGTGCCAGGCGGAACGTCACGTCCTTCAGCACCTCGACGAGCACCCCGCCCAGCCCGAAGGCCACCACCTTCCCGAACGTCGGGTCGGTCACCGCGCCGACGATGACCTCCTGCCCCTCGGGCAGCAGCTCCTGCACCTGCACACCGTCGATACGGGCGTCGGCGTCGTACGCCCGGGCGTTCTCGACGATCCGGTGGAAGGCCGCCCGTACGTCCGCCGCGCCCTCCACGCCGACCACGACCCCGCCGGCGTCGGTCTTGTGCAGGATGTCCGGCGAGACGATCTTCATCACCACCGGCCCGCCGAACCGTGCCGCGCACGCCACGGCCTCGTCCACGTCCCGCGCCAGCTCCTCGCCCGGTACGGCGATCCCGTAGGCGTCGGCGATCACCTTGCCCTCGGGCGCGGTGAGGGCGCCGCGGCCCTCCGCCCGCACCGAGTCGAGCAGGGCGCGCACCCTCAGCACCCGGTCCTCGGCCATCACTCAGATCACCCCGTTCGACTTCAGCAGGCGCAGCTCCTCGTCGCCGAGGCCCAGCTCGCCGACGTAGACCTCTTCGTTGTGCTCGCCGAGCAGCGGTGAACCGCTGACGTCGACGGGGGAGTCGGACAGCTTCAGCGGGCTGCCGACGGTGACGAACTCGCCGCGCTGGGGGTGGGGAACGCGCACCACCATCTCGTTGGCGACCAGCGACTCGTCCTCGATGATCTCCTTGGTGGACAGGATCGGCCCGCACGGGATGTTGTGGGCGTTGAGCTTCTCCAGCACCTCCCACTTGGGCAGGGTGGAGGACCACTCCTCGATCAGCTGGAACATCTTGTTCAGGCGCGGCAGCCTTGCCTCCGGGGTGGCCCAGTCGGGGTCGCCGGCCAGCTCGGGCCGGCCGATCAGCTCGCTGATGGGCTTCCAGCCGACCGGCTGCACGATCACGTACACGTAGTCGTTGGGCCCGCCCGGGGCGCACTTGACCGCCCAGCCGGGCTGACCGCCGCCGGAGGCGTTCCCGGAGCGGGGGACCTCGTCGCCGAAGTCGTCGTTGGGGTACTCGGCGAGCGGGCCGTGGGCCAGGCGCTGCTGGTCGCGCAGCTTCACCCGGCACAGGTTGAGCACCGCGTGCTGCATGGCCACGTTGACCCGCTGCCCGCGCCCGGTCCGCTCCCGCTGGAACAGCGCTGCGAGCACCCCGGCGACCAGGTGCACCCCGGTCCCGGAGTCACCGATCTGTGCGCCGGTCGCGGTCGGCGGCCCGTCCTCGAAGCCGGTGGTCGACATCGACCCGCCCATGGCCTGCGCGACGACCTCGTAGGCCTTGAAGTTCGTGTACGGGCCCTCGCCGAACCCCTTGATGGAGGCGTAGACGAGCCGCGGGTTGATCTCCTTGATCCGGTCCCAGGTGAAGCCCATCCGGTCGACGGCTCCCGGACCGAAGTTCTCCACCATGACGTCCGAGCGCCGGATCAGCTCGGTCAGGAGTTCCTTGCCGCGCTCGGTCTTGGTGTTGAGGGTGATGCTGCGCTTGTTGCAGTTGAGCATCGTGAAGTAGAGGGAGTCGACGTCAGGGAGGTCGCGCAGCTGCTTGCGCGTGATGTCGCCGGTCGGCGCCTCCAGCTTGACGACGTCCGCACCGAGCCAGGCCAGCAGCTGGGTGGCGGAGGGGCCGGACTGGACGTGGGTCATGTCCAGGACTCGGATGCCTTCAAGTGCCTTGCCCGTCATGGACACTCTCCTCACTTGTACATCGTCTGGTTCATCGTTCCGGGGGCGTAGGCGTCCGGGTCCACCCAGACGTTGATCAGCGAGGGCTTGCCCGACTCGCGGGCGCGCCGCAGGGCGGGGCCGATGTCGGCGGGGTCGCGGACCTCCTCGCCGTGGCCGCCGAGCATCTGAGCGAACTTGTCGTAGTGGACGTCGCCGAGGGTGTTGCCGACCCGCTCGCGCTCCTTGCCGTACTTGGCGGCCTGGCCGTAGCGGATCTGGTTCATCGAGGAGTTGTTGCCGACGATCCCGACGAAGGGCAGGTCGTAGCGGACCAGCGTCTCGAAGTCCCAGCCGGTGAGGGAGAACGCCCCGTCACCGAAGAGGGCGACGACCTCCTTGTCGGGGCGGGCCTGCTTGGCGGCGAGCACGAAGGGGATGCCGACGCCGAGGGTGCCGAGCGGGCCCGGGTCCATCCAGTGGCCCGGCGACTTGGGCTGGACGACCTGCCCGGAGAAGGTGACGATGTCGCCGCCGTCGCCGATGTAGATCGAGTCCTCGGTGAGGAAGTCGTTGATCTCGCTGACCAGCCGATAGGGGTGGATGGGGGAGGCGTCGGACCTCAGCTGCGGCAGCCGCTTGTCGATCGCGGTCTGCTCGGCGGCGCGCAGCTCGTCGAGCCACTCCTTGCGCCTGGCGGCGCCGCCGTTGAGGCGTCCGGAGGCGGCCTCGGTGACGGACTTCAGCACCAGCCCCGCGTCACCGACGATCCCGAGGTCGATGTCGCGGTTCTTGCCGACGGTCCGGTAGTCCAGGTCGATCTGCACGACCGTCGCCGCGGGGGAGAGGCGTTTGCCGTAGCCCATGCGGAAGTCGAAGGGCGTGCCGACGATCACGATGACGTCGGCGTTCGAGAAGGCGTACCGGCGGGAGAGCTGGAAGTGGTGCGGGTCGCCGGGCGGGAGGGTGCCGCGTCCGGCGCCGTTCATGTACGCGGGGATGTTCAGGGTCCGTACGAGCTCGATGGCGGCCTCGGTGCCGCGGGTCGTCCAGACCTGGCTGCCCAGCAGGATGGCCGGCTTCTCGGCGTGGACCAGGAGGTCGGCGAGGGTCTCGACCGCCTCGGGGTCGCCGGGCGAGCGGGTGGAGGCCCGGTAGTGACCGGCGGCCGGGACACGGGCCTTCTCGCGCGGGACCTTGGCGTCGAGCACGTCCCGTGGGATCTCCAGGAAGGACGGCCCGGGTGCCCCGTGGTAGCACTCGCGGAACGCCATCGACACCATGTCCGCCGCGCGTGCGGTGTCCGGCACCGTCGCCGCGAACTTGGTGATGGGCGTCATCATGTCGACGTGCGGGAGGTCCTGGAGGGACCCCATCTTGTGCTGGGTGTGGGCGCCCTGACCGCCGATCAGCAGCATGGGGGACTCCGCGCGGAAGGCGTTGGCGACACCGGTGACGGCGTCCGTCGTACCGGGACCGGCGGTGACGACCGCGCAGCCGGGCTTGCCGGTCAGGCGCGCGTAGCCGTCGGCCGCGTGGGCGGCGACCTGCTCGTGTCGCACGTCGACGACCTCGATGCCCTCGTCGACGCAGCCGTCGTAGATGTCGATGATGTGGCCACCGCACAGGGTGTAGATGCGGTCGACTCCCTCTGCCTTGAGGGCCTTGGCGACGAGATGGCCGCCGGAGATCACGTCCTCGGCGGGCCGGGCCTGCTGGGCGTCCTGGGTGTCGTCGGGCATGGCGAAGTCCTGTCCCTTCGTAGGGGTGGAACTGCTCTCGCGGTACATTGCATACAGTCGACGAATACTGTATGAACCTTGTTATCCCGCATCCGGTGGAAGGTGTCCAGGGGGTGCGCGGCACTTTTCAGTCATCGCCAGTTCGGCCTCGCGATGGCTTCGCAGACAGGAGCCGAGATGGACCTGTACGAACACCAGGCAAGGGAACTCTTCGCAGAGCACGGCATCTTGGTGCCGAGTGCCGAGGTGACCGGCTCACCCCAGCAGGCCCGGGAGATCGCCCGCAGGCTCGGCGGCCGCGCGGTGGTCAAGGCCCAGGTGAAGACCGGCGGGCGGGGCAAGGCCGGCGGTGTCAGGCTCGCCGAGGACCCCGCCGCCGCGGAACGGACGGCGCGTCAGATCCTCGGCATGGACATCAAGGGCCACACCGTGAACACGGTCATGCTGGCCCAGCCGGTGGACATCGAGAAGGAGTTCTACGTCTCCTACGTCCTCGACCGCGCCGCGGGCCGCTTCCTCGCGATCGCCTCGGCCGAGGGCGGCATGGACATCGAGGAGGTCGCCGCCCGCCGGCCGGAGGCGGTCGCCCGTGTGCACATCGATCCGGCCCAGGGCGTCACCTCGGCGCGGGCGAGCGAGATCGCCGAGGCGGCCGGGCTCCCACCGCAGACCGTCGACGTCCTGGTGCGGCTGTGGGAGGTGCTGGTCCGCGAGGACGCCGTCCTCGTCGAGGTCAACCCGCTCGTGCGCACCCGGCAGGGACAGATCCTCGCCCTCGACGGAAAGGTCACCCTTGACGACAACGCCCGCTTCCGGCAGGCCCGCTGGGGCGCCGACGAGTCCCCGCACGACGACCCGCTGGAGGCGGCGGCCGCCGCCAAGGGCCTGGGATACGTCAGGCTCGACGGAGAGGTCGGCGTCATCGGCAACGGCGCCGGGCTGGTCATGTCGACGCTGGACGTGGTGGCCGGCTGCGGAGCCCGTCCCGCCAACTTCCTCGACATCGGCGGCGGGGCGTCGGCGCAGGTCATGGCCGACGGACTGGCCGTCATCCTCTCCGACCCGGAGGTCAGGTCGGTCCTCGTCAACGTCTTCGGCGGCATCACCGCCTGCGACGCGGTCGCCGAGGGCATCGTGCGGGCCCTGGACACGGTCCGGCTGACCCGCCCGCTGGTCGTACGCCTCGACGGCAACAACGCCGCCCGCGGCCGGGCCGTCCTCGACGCACGCGCGCACCCCCTGGTCCACCAGGCCACCACCATGGACGGCGCCGCCCGCCGTGCCGCCGAACTCGCCACCACAGCCTAAGGAGACGGCACGCCATGGCCATCCACCTCACCAAGGACAGCAAGGTCCTCGTCCAGGGCATGACCGGCGGCGAGGGCATGAAGCACACCCGCCGCATGCTCGCGGCCGGCACGGACGTCGTCGGCGGCGTCAACCCGCGCAAGGCGGGCCGGACCGTCGACTTCGACGTCCCCCAGTGCCTTGACGGCCTGGGAGGTGCCCCCAGCGCGGTCCCCGTCTACGGCACGGTGCGGGAAGGAAGGGAGACGACCGGCGCGGACGTGAGCGTGGTGTTCGTCCCCCCGGCTTTCGCCAAGGCGGCGGTCCTGGAGGCCGCCGACGCGGGCATCGGCCTCGTCGTCGTCATCACCGAAGGCATCCCCGTGCACGACACGATCGCCTTCACCGCGTACGCGCAACGGACGGGGACCCGGGTGATCGGCCCCAACTGCCCGGGACTGATCACCCCCGGCCAGTCCAACGCGGGCATCATCCCGGCCGACATCACCAAGCCGGGCCCCATCGGGCTGGTCTCGAAGTCCGGCACGCTCACCTACCAGCTCATGTACGAACTGCGCGACATCGGCTTCTCCACCTGCGTGGGCATCGGCGGCGACCCGGTCACCGGCACCAGCCACATCGACTGCCTGGCCGCCTTCGAGGCCGACCCCGACACCGAACTGATCGTGATGATCGGCGAGATCGGCGGCGACGCCGAGGAACGCGCCGCCGCCCACATCCGCGACCACGTCACCAAACCGGTCGTCGGCTACATCGCGGGCTTCACCGCCCCCGAGGGCAGGACCATGGGCCACGCGGGCGCCATCGTCTCCGGCTCCACGGGCACGGCGCAGGCGAAGAAGGCGGCGCTGGAGGCGGCCGGGGTGGCGGTGGGCAGCACACCGACTCAGACGGCGCGCCTCGTACTGGCGGCGCTGGGAGCGCGCGCGTGAGCGCACCGACGCACCGAGAGCGGAGCAATCCGATGGCATCCACCCTCACCCTCAAATCCCACACCTCCTGGGGCGACGCATGGCAGCGCTGCCTCGCCGTCGCCCCCGAGGCGTTCCGGGACGACCGCGTCCTGAACCTCTGGAACGCCGCCTGGCGGGCGGACGGCCGGCCGCTTCCGGCGACCAGCCCGGTCGACGCCCGTCCCACGGCGGGCCCGCCCCGCCTGGACGCGGTCACCGCCGAACGGGCCGTACGGGCGGCCCTGGACCAGCACCGCGCCTGGCGCCACGTCCCCCTGCCCGAACGCCGCGCCCGGATCGCGGCCACCCTCGACGCCCTCACCGAGCACCGCGCGCTCCTGGCGCTGCTGCTGGTCTGGGAGATCGGCAAGCCGTGGCGGCTGGCACAGGCGGACGTCGACCGGGCCATCGACGGAGTGCGCTGGTACGTCGACGGCATAGAGCCGATGATCGCGAACCGTTCCCCCCTGGACGGCCCGGTCTCGAACATCGCCAGCTGGAACTACCCGATGAGCGTCCTCGTCCACGCGATGCTGGTCCAATCCCTGGCGGGCAACGCGGTCATCGCCAAGACCCCCACCGACGGCGGTGTGGCCTGTCTCACCCTGGCCTGTGCGCTGGCCGCCCGCGAGGGCGTACCCGTCACCCTGGTCAGCGGCAGCGGACGCGAACTGTCCGAGGCGCTGGTGCGGGCGCCGGAGATCGGCTGCGTGTCCTTCGTCGGCGGCCGGGACACCGGCGCGGCGGTGGCCACGGCGGTCGCCGACCTCGGCAAACGGCACATCCTCGAGCAGGAGGGCCTGAACACCTGGGGCATCTGGAACCACAGCGACTGGGAGACCTTCGCGGCCGTCGTCCCCAAACTGTTCGACTACGGCAAGCAGCGCTGCACCGCCTACCCGCGCTTCGTCGTCCAGCGCGCACTGTTCGACGAGTTCCTGGCGGCGTACCTTCCTGCGGTGCGCGCCGTACGGGTCGGCCACCCCCTGGCCGTGGAGCGGCCGGACGCCCCGTTCCCCGAGCTCGACTACGGCCCCCTGATCAACGCCGCCAAGGCGAAGGAACTCACGGACCAGGTGACCGAGGCCGTCGACCGCGGCGCGATCCCCCTGCACCGGGGCCGGCCGGAGGACGCCCGCTTCCTCCCGGGCCAGGACACATCGGCGTACGTCCACCCGGTCACCCTGCTGAACCCGCCACCGTCCTCCCCGCTCCACCACGCCGAACCGTTCGGTCCTGTCGACACAATCGTCCTGGTCGACACCGAGGCGGAACTGCTGGCGGCGATGAACGCCTCGAACGGCGCGCTGGTCGCCACCCTGTCGACCGACGACAGGGCCACCTTCGACCGCCTGGCCCCCCAGATCCGCGCCTTCAAGGTGGGCCACGGCACGCCCCGCTCCCGAGGCGACCGGGACGAGCTCTTCGGCGGCTTCGGCGCTGCGTGGCGCGGCGCCTTCGTCGGCGGCGACCTTCTGGTCCGCGCGGTGACCCAGGGTGCACCGGGGGAGCGGCTGCCGGGGAACTTCCCGGAGTACCGACTGACGCCATGACGTGACCGCCGGGTGACCGTCGGTAGCCCGGCAAAGCCGCGTCACACCCCTGCGTACCGGACGGATACGCAGGTGAAAGCCACTCCGAAACCTTGGTATTGTTGTCCGTGTCGCTGCGGGGATCACCCCGCCGAGCGGCAGACACCTGGTCCGGGTGGCGGAATGGCAGACGCGCTAGCTTGAGGTGCTAGTGCCCTTTATCGGGCGTGGGGGTTCAAGTCCCCCCTCGGACACAATGCTTGACGATACGGTGACGAGGGCCTCGACTTTACGGTCGCGGTCCTCGTTGCGTGTTCGTAGCTGATAGTGATGCCCAGGGCCTCGTAGAGCGGACCTTTCTTCTCGACGGCGGCGATCTGGATGCGCTGTGCAATATCTCCAAGACTCTCAGTGATCTGCCGGATCTGTCGCGCGTCGAGCGGGGATTGCTTCTTGCGAGTACCGGCGGGCTGCGCGTCGAGCTTCTTCTGCGCTGCGACCTTGTCCCGCTGGGCCTCGTTGATCCACTGGGTGACGACGGTGGGGTCGGCTCCGGCGTCGAGGGCTGCTCGGTAGCGGGCGAGCCGCCGCTCGCACTCCTTGATCGCCTGGCGTGCTTGGGCCTGCTCGGGTGTCTGGGTCTCTGCGGTGCTGGCTGCGGCGCTTGCGTGGGTGAGCGCTTCGATGGTGGCGGGGAGCCGGTCGGGGGCGAAGGCCCGGGCGATCCACCGGTCCAGGGCCTGGCACACGATGTCTTCGCGCAGGTAGACGGTGCGTGGGTGGGTGAGATCGGGGTAGAGGGCGGCTTCTTCCTCTTTGAACTCGCAGCGGTAGTAGACGTGGCTGCGGATGGTGGGGGGCTGCATCTTGCGCCCGCACAGGCTGCAGCGGATCCGGCCGCGCAGGGCGTAGGGGAGCGCGCCCCGCTTGCCGGCGCGCTCCTGCCGTCCCTGGTTGCGGGCGCGCTGGGTGCGCACGGTGCGGGCGGCATCGAAGAGAGCGGGGCTGATGATCGCTTCGTGGGCGGGTGCGTTGGAGTGGATCCACTCATCGGGCGGGTTGTGGGTCATGTGGGTGCGGTGGCCGAGGGTGATACGAGAAAATGGGAGCGGGTGCCCCGGTCAGCCGATGGGCCTGCGATGCGAGCGAGCTCGTTTTACAGGATGGCGATGGGGGCCGACCAGGGGACCACGGACTGTTGCCAGGGCATCGGTATCCGCTGCCGGGAGCACGCGTGTCAGACTCCGCCTCCTCCCTTGGCCCCTCCGGGACGTCCGCGAGCACGGACACATCGGGAGGGAGACGAGGATGCCCCGCCATCAAGACGTGAAGGACGACATCATCCATCTGCGCTCGGCGGGGGTGGACTTGGGCAAGCGGCTCCTGCTCGCCTGCGTACGTACCCCGTCTGCGAAGCGGGCCGGCAGCTGGTCGCTGGAGACCGAACGGTTCGGTACCACCACCGGCGAGATACGGCGCCTGCTGTCCTGGCTGGTGGACCGCCAGGTCGATGTGGTGGTGATGGAGGCGACCTCGGACTACTGGCGAGGTGTCTACTACCGGCTGCAACCGCACCTGAACCTGATGCTGGTCAACCCCGCCCACCTGAAGGGCATCCGGGGTCGCAAGACCGATCCCAACGACGCGGCCTTCCTCGCCCGGGCCGGGGACGCGGGCATGGTGATGGCCTCCTTCGTGCCGCAGTGGGACATCCGAGAATTACGTGATCTGACCCGACGCCGCACCGAACTCGTCCGGGCGGCCGGGTGGGAGGCACAGCGGCTGGAGAAGGAACTCGAGGACACTGGAATGAAGCTCTCGGCGGTCCTCAGCGACATCGCAGGCACCAGTGGCCGGGCCATCTTGGAAGCCCTCATCGCCGGGGAGCGTGATCCCGGTCGCCTGGCCGACCTTGCGGTCGGCCGGGCCCGCAACAAGATCCCCGCTCTCATCGAGGCACTGGACGGCGAGTTCACCGACCACCACGCGTTCATGGTCCGGCACTACCTGGACGAGATCGACCGCTGGAAGCGGGTCATCGCCGGTTTCGATGACCGGATCGCCCGGCTGCTGGCCAACCGCGAGCAGGACCTGGCGAGCCTCGTCACCATCCCCGGGAGCGGCCGTTTGGTGACCGACTGACTCACCAACGAGTCATTTTCGTGTCAGTCCCTATGGCACGGCACGTCGGCAATGCTCTGCCGGCGAGGTCCGTCATGTGATTACTCACCGTTGGCTGGCCGGCTCCATGTGCGGGTTGCGTGCAGCGAGGACTGTGAACAGGGTGGCGATAACGGCAAGGGCGCCGTATCCGAGCGCGATCTGTGGTAGCGAGAAGGCGTTCGAGAGCTGGCCGAAAAGGAGGCTGATGAAGGCGGCACCGCTGTAGCAGAGGAGGTAGATCGCGCTGAAGATCGGCGCCCGGTCGGCCAGGGTGCTTCCGTGGAGCAGGCCGCGAGTGGCGGCGCTGACGGCGATGCCTTGACCGACGCCGGTGACGATGGTTGCAGTGATGAACAACGGCAGTGTGCCGATGGCGATGGCTGTAATGATGCCGATCCACCCGGCCAGGAAGACGATCATGCCGATGCGTTGGGCCGCCGCTGGTGTGAACCGGCCCCCGATCGGAGCACCGAGAACGCTGGGGGCCATGTAGGCGGCGAACGCCAGTCCGAGGATGAGCGGGCTGTGGGTGTGAAGTTGATCCTCGACCAGCGCGGGCATGAAGGACTGGTAGAAGGCCCCGGACGCATAGGCGGCCACGAACACCGTGGCCGCGACAGGGAGCAGACGCCTGACCCGCGCCGGTACGCGGACCTGGGGTAGCAGCGACCGCCAAGCGCCCGGCGTCGGCTTCGCGGTTTCCGGGCTGACGACGATGAGTGCGGCAGACAGTACGAGGAGACCGGCGCACACCAGGTAGATGAGCTCGCGTGGCCAGGGGGCGAACTGGACCAGGGCGCCGGCGGCGATGGCACCGAGGGTGAGGCCGAGCATGGGTCCCTGGCTGGACGCGACGGAGGCCAGCCAGGCCGGCCTGGCTGGCGCGGCGTCGACGATGTAGGAGGTGAGGCTGCTGCTGGCCAACCCCGTACCGACGCCCATCAGGAGCCGACCGGCCAGCAGAGTGCCGATGTCGTGCACGTTCAGCAGCAGCAGACACCCCAGCAGGAGCAGGCCGAGGCTGGCGATCGCGGTGCGCCGTCGGCCCAGATGATTGGACAGCCGTCCCAGCACCAACAGCGCCGCGATAATGCCGACGGAGTAGGTGACGAAGGCCAGCGAGATGCCGGCGTTGGTGAACCCGTCCTCGGCCCGGTAGGTGTTGAACAGGGGGATCGGTGCGGCCGACGCGGCGAACGAGGCCACCAGGGAGACGATCGCAGATGAGAATGCCAGCCGGAGCGTTCTGCCCTGGCGAGGCCGGTTGATCACTGGTGACACGTCTGCGTCGTCGAGAGGGGGCGCGTTCAGCCGCGACATAACGGATCAACCTCCGGTAGCTGTGCGAGTAGTCGCCGAGCCCAGGTCGGGCCGAGGCACTCTTGTGGGCTTGACAGCCCACTTCGCAGAGTTAATAGCGTAGAGACTGGGCTGTCAAGCCCACTCTGCGGTATCGTGTGGCGTGCCGGTGCGGACTGCTGCTGCGGTCCTGCAGCCCGCTCCGGCCCTCGGCGCAGTAGCGAGGTCGGAGAACTGCACGAACTTCTGGATGTGCTCGGTGAACACGTCCGGCTGGGTTCCGGCGATGAAGCCGCGGACATCCGGCCTGTACCCATCCATGCCTTCTGGCCGGGGCGGCACCGCCGCCGCTGGTTTCCGCTCCGAACTCGAGGATCTCTACCGTGATCTTCACCAGCATCCTGAACTCGGCCTGCGGGAGCACCGCACGGCCAAGAAGGTGTCCGATGCTTTGCGGGATCTCGGTTACGAGGTCACCGGCGGCATCGGCGGCACGGGAGTGATCGGCGTACTGGCCGACGGCGACGGACCCACCGTCATGGCCCGCGCGGACATGGTAGACGGTGCGTGGGTGGGTGAGATCGGGGTAGAGGGCGGCTTCTTCCTCTTTGAACTCGCAGCGGTAGTAGACGTGGCTGCGGATGGTGGCGGGCTGCATCTTGCGCCCGCACAGGCTGCAGCGGATCCGGCCGCGCAGGGCGTAGGGGAGCGCGCCCCGCTTGCCGGCGCGCTCCTGCCGCCCCTGGTTGCGGGCGCGCTGGGTGCGCACGGTGCGGGCGGCATCGAAGAGAGCGGGGCTGATGATCGCTTCGTGGGCGGGTGCGTTGGAGTGGATCCACTCATCGGGCGGGTTGTGGGTCATGCAGGGGCAGCGCGCGTTCCTTGGTGCTGCGGCCCGACGGCAGCCTCGTCCTGCACCGCACGCGAAGGGGAGCGGCCATCGGGTCCACCAGGACCCCGGGGCATCCCGCCGCCTACGCGACCGTGCGGGGCGACGGAAGCCTCGTCGTCCACCGCCGAGGCGGCCTCAGCACGGGCGGAGTGCTCTGCTCCAGCAGGATGTACGACCGCGGCGCCTACGTGCTGTGCAGGACGATGTCGACCCGGTGGTCTGCACGAGCCCGCGTACGACTGTGCCCGCCGGAGGGATCCGGTCCTGCCTGCGTACCGCGCCGCCGCGACCCCGGTTCGCGGCCGGCCACGGGTGTTCTGCAATCGGCGGCCCGGCAAGTTCGGGCTGTAAGGTAGAAAACAGACTTAAGGGATTTCTCGGGTGTCGGAGTGTGAAGCGGCGGTGCGTATGTCTCCTGCGCCGGCCGGCGCGGTCGGCGGCGGTGGTGTTCCGCTTTGTGCCGGGGCCCGTCTTGGCGAGGTACGAGACCGGTGACGGGCACGCAGGCCCGGAACCCGGCGTCGAACGGCGGCGGGCAAGCGCGGGGCCGCCCCGGGCGCAAGCTGTTGGATACCCTGCTCGACCTCGTTGACCAGGCGGTCGTGGTCTGCGACGCCTCCGGCGTGGTCCGCTGGTGCAACAGCCCGACCGGCGTCTACTTTCCGGACCTGCGGCCGGGGATGACGCCGGACCCCGCGGCAGCCGGACCCCTGGGGCAGGCGGTCGTCGCCTCTGCGGCGCGCTTCGATGCCGAATTCCTCGGTCGGCGGCTGACCGGCCGCAGGAGCACGGTGCAGGACTGCTCGGTGTGGCTCGTCAGTGACGAGACCGGGGTCCGCCGGTGCAGGGCCGAGCTACGAGCCGAGCGGTTCCGGGCGGCGTTCCTGAGCGAGGCGAGCCGACGGCTGGGGGCCTCCCTGCACCACGGCCGCACCGCCCGGAGCGTGGTGGAACTCGCCGCGCCGACCTTGGCGGACGCTGCGCTGCTCGTACTGCCGCCGCGCGGGGGCCACGCGGACTGGCACCGTTGCACCGCGCCGGGCGCCGCGGTGGAATCGGGCACCTTGCCGGCGTCCTCCCTCGAGCGTATGCCGCAACTGGCGAGGGCCCTGGCGGGCCTGTCGCCGCGGCCCGCCCCCTGCCGGCCGGGCATGCTCGGTGCGCTCGGCGGGGCGGCGCCGCCGGACCCGGGCAGGGGAGGGGAGTCGCTCGTGACGGCACTGCCGGGTAGCGGGGCCCCGGCGGGGGCTCTGGTTCTCGTCCGTTCGGCCGGAGGCCGGCGCCGGCCCGCCGCGGACGCCGCCCTGGTGTGCGATTTCGCCTTCCGGGCCGGTATGGCACTGTCGACCGCCGCCCTCTACGCCCAGCAGGCCCATACCGCGGCCGTGCTCCAGTCGGGCCTCGATCCGGCGCCGCTGCCCGAGGCGCCGGGGGTGCGGCTGGGCGCCGCCTACCGTCCCGCCCCGGATGCACTGGGCTTCGGCGGCGACTTCTACCAGGTGCAGCCTGCGCGGGACGGCGGCGGGGGCGTGGAGTTCGCCCTGGGGGACGTCTGTGGCAAGGGCGTCGAGGCGGCCGTGCTCACCGGTCACGTCCGTCAGAGCCTGCGGACCCTTGCCCTCGTCGAGTCCCGGCCACTCCGTGTGCTCGACGTGCTCAACCAGTCGCTGCTCGAGGCGGACTCGGGCCGGTTCACCAGCCTGGTCACGGGCGTGGCCCGCCCGGGCGCCCAGGGGACCCTGGACGTCCTACTCGCCGGGGGCGGGCATCTGCCGCCGCTGGTGCTGCGCCGTGGTGGCATCGTGGAGGCTGTGGACGTGGGCGGGATGCTGGTCGGGGCCCTGCCCGGCGCTGAATTCGGCCAGGCCGGGGTCCGCCTGGCGCGCGATGAGCTGATCCTGCTGTACAGCGACGGGGTCACCGAGGCACGGGGCGGCCCCACCGGTGCCGAGGAGTACGGGGCGGAGCGGCTCGCGCACGACCTGGCGGGCTGCGCGGGGATGCCCGCCGGCGCGGTCGCCGAGCGGATCGACCTGCGCGTCGCCGAGTGGCTGGCTGGACGTGCCCACGACGACATCGCGGTGCTGGCGCTCCAGTCGTCGCCCCCCTCGCCCGGTTCGTCCGGCGCCGCCGGAGCCTCGCGGTGACCGGCGCGTCCGCCGTCGCGCCGGGGATCCGTGCCGCCTTCGACGACCACCTCGCCCACGCCGACGAGACCGGGGCCACCGCGCTCGCCCTGGGCCTGCTGCGGGCCGGCGTCGCGGCGGAGGACGTTCTGCTCCGTCTGATCGCCCCGGCACAGGCCGCTGTCGGCGCTCGATGGGTGTCCACGGAGTGGAGCGTGGCGCAGGAGCACGCCGCCACCCATGTGAGCGAGCGCGTGGTGAGCGGCGTGGCCGCCGCGGCCGCCAGGCCGCGGCCCCGGGACTCCGCACCGGCCCGCCGAGTCGTGTTCGCGTGCGTCGAGGGGGAGTGCCACACCCTGCCCGCACGGATCGCCGCCGAGGTGCTGCGGCTGCGCGGCTTCGACGTGACGTTCCTGGGCGCCAACGTCCCCGCCCCGCGCCTGGTGTCCCACATGCACCGGCACGGGCCCGACCTGGTGGGCCTGTCATGCATGATCCCGGTGCGCTTGCCTGCCGCACACCACCTCGTCGAGTGCTGCCAGCGCGCCGGGACGCCGGTGCTCGTGGGCGGCTCCGGCTTTGGACCCGGAGGCGTCTGGGCCCGCACGCTCGGAGCCGACCTGTACGCGCCCGACCCGGCCGCCGCCGCCGAGACGCTCGCCGTGCGGTGGCCCCAGACCCCACGGGAAGCGGCGCCCCTGGGACACCTCGCCGACGAAGAGTACTTCCGGATCGTCCGGCAGCGGGCCGAGTTGCTGCGGCGGCTGCTCGCCCATCTGCTGGAGCGGTACCCGCGGCTGCGCGACCCGGGTGCGGAGCACGCCGAGGCCGTTCTGGAGGACCTCGGCCGTCTCCCGGACGTCGTAGCCGCGGCGAACTACGTCGACGATCCGAAGGTCCTCACCGACTATCTCTCCTTCGGCGCGGAATTCCTCCGCGCCCGCGGCGTGCCCACCGCCGCTCTGGGCGTGGCCCTGGCGACGCTGTCCGGGCCTCTCGGCGGCCTTCCGCGGGCGGCCGCGCACCTCGACGCCGGGCGGCGCTGGCTCACGGCCGCGGCCCACGCGGTCCCGCCGGCCTGACGGCGAGGCCCGGCTGACGCCCGGCGTCGCGTGGTTGTGACCGAGACGAGCGTCGTGGGCGTGGACGTGACCCAAGGACAGGCGTCCCAGGAGGCCGAGTTCGAGCCGGAGTTGCTCGGCATCGCGGCGGACTTCGATCTCGTGGTCGCTGCGGGCGATGTTTGGCCGTTGCCGGCCGCCGGGACCGTGGTCGTGGTGGTGAAGCACCTGGCCGCAGCCTTGAGCCCGGGCGGTCTGATGGTTGCCGGCTTCGGTCTGGCCCAAACCCACCTGCCCGTGCCGCCCCAGCATCACCCTGGGCGAGTACGGCGACTGCTGCCTCGGGGCCGGCCTCACCCTGTCCGACCGCTTCGCCACTTGGGACGCCGGCCCTTACGACGGCGGCGGGTATGCCGTCGGCGTCCACCGCCGGTGAGGTGGTACGGCGCCACCGCGGTTCTTGCACCACGAGGTGTCCCTGCGCCACCACGACCGTATCGTCAGCGGCCGATTCCCCCCTCGGACACGAACAGTGACATCAGCATGACGAGGGCCTCGACCTGACAGTCGGGGTCCTCGTCGTATGTGCATGGACGACGGCGATGTCCGCGGGTTTCGTGGAGGAGGCCCCTCCCGCCTGTGGCGAACACGCTCGCAGAACGAGACGGGGACCGGCCGTCACCGCGGCGAGGGACGGCCGGCGGCGCGGCCTCACGACCACCGGCCGGTCGATGGTCCGGGAGTATGGTTCATCTACGTGGCACGTCATCGGACCAGTTCGGCCGGGCCGCCCCTCGCGTTCGGTGCCGACCTGCATCTGGAGCTGTCAGGACCGGGGCTGCGCGCGGGGCTCGCGGACGCCTTGAGGGAGGCCGTGCGCACGGGACGTCTGGCGCCCGGCAGTCGGCTGCCGTCCTCCCGCTCACTCGCCGCGGACCTCGGCGTCTCGCGTCACACCGTGGTCGAGGCCTACGCCGAGCTGACCGCCGAGGGCTGGCTCACCGCCCGGCAGGGCTCCGGGACCCGGGTGGCCACGCGGGTCGAGCCGCACAGGGCCGCGCCCGGCCCTCCTCGCGCGAGGCCTGACGAGCCCCGTCCCCGGTACGGCCTGTGGACCGGCGCACCGGATCTCGCCACCTTTCCGCGCACGCAGTGGCTCACCGTTGCCCGGCGGGCTTTGGCCGCCGCGCCACGCGACGCCCTCGGCTACGGGGACGCCCGAGGCCGGTCGGAGTTGCGCACCGCACTCGCCGACTACCTGGGGCGGACCCGCGGGGTGTTCGCCGAGCCGGACCGGATCGTCGTCTGTTCCGGTTTCCACCACGGTCTGGGGCTGATGGCGCAGGCGCTCAGGGGCCGGCGGGTGCGAGGGGTGGCGGTCGAGGCCTACGGACTCGACGTGTTTCGCGATGTGCTGGCAGACGCCGGTCTGCACACCCCGCCTCTCTACGTCGACGACCATGGCGCACGCATCGACGACCTCGCGCGGCTGCGCGAAGTGGGGGCGGTGCTGATGACCCCGGCTCACCAGTACCCGACGGGGGTCGCGCTCTGCCCGGACCGGCGCATGGCCGCCGTCGAGTGGGCACGTGCCACGGACGGCCTGATCCTGGAGGACGACTACGACGGGGAGTTCCGATACGACCGTCAGCCGGTGGGGGCCCTGCAAGGACTCGATCCGGAGCGGGTCGTGTACTTCGGTTCCGTGAGCAAGTCCCTGGCGCCGGGGGTACGGCTCGGATGGATGGTGCTGCCGGAGGAACTCATCGCGGAGATCGCGACCGCCAAAAGCCACGGCGACTACATGACGAGCGCCCTGGAGCAACTGACACTGGCGGAGTTCATCGCCTCGGGTGCGTACGACCGCCATGTGCGCTCGATGCGGCTGCGCTACCGGCGTCGCCGCGCTCAGCTGGTCGAGGTCCTGCGCCGGCGGGCTCCCGGCATACGTGTGACCGGGATGGACGCGGGACTGCAGACGGTGCTCGAACTCCCGCGGGGCACCGAAGACTCGGTGGTCCAGGCCGCGGCCCGGCATCATCTGCCGGTGAGAGGGTTGGCGCAGTTCCGGTACGAAGTGGCGGACCGCGGACGGCAGCTGCCCGAGCGGGAGGCCCTGGTGTTCAACTACGCGGCACCCTCGGACAGCGCGTGGGCAGGCGCACTGGACGCACTGTGCACGGTGCTGTCCCAGCAGGGGTCCCAAGGGCCGAGCGGACGTGCCGGATCAGGGCTTCACCGCGACCGCGCCGAGCTCACCGAACACGGTCCGCAGCTGCATGGTCACCCACGGCGTCGGAGCTGACGAACTGGACGCCGGTCGGTCCGCGGGCGATGAGCGAGCGCAGTGGACAGAGACTCGCCACGAAAAATGGACCGGACCGCTGCTGCCGCTCCTGTCATTCGCCTCTTCTTCGAGGCGGGACGCCAGACGGAGGGCACCTGGTCCGTCGACGAGAATGGGCGCTTCTGTCCCTTCTGGCCGCCCTCGTACCCAGCCTCCTACGATCTGCGCTGGGTGGTGGAGAAGAACGCCGTCGTCGGCCTTCGGTTCTCCGACCTGAAGAGCGGTACCTGTTTCGACGGCCGCTTCCAGTACAGTAACGCCAGGCTCCGGGACAAGGGCAGGCGGGGCCGCTGACTTCCAGCGGCCCCGCCTGCCGGTCGTTCGTCGACGCTGCAGATCAGTCGGAATTGCCGGGCTTCAGCCGCAGCGAGAGGCTGTTGATGCAGTATCGCTTGTCCGTCGGTGTCGCGAATCCCTCACCCTCGAACAATTCTCCAAGATACGACCCGCAACGAGCGCACCGAACCACAGGATAAGGGGACGCGTCCTGCTGCACTTCGACCGACTCGAGATCCTTGGGGTCGTAGAACGCGGGCCAGCCACAGCGAGAGTCGAACTTTTCCTCGGAGGTGAAAAGATCAGCACCGCAGGCCCTGCAGGAGTAGACACCCTTTTCCTTGGTGTCGGTGTACTTTCCTGTGAACGCCGCCTCGTCCGCGGCGCCGCGCAGCACCCTGTATTCCTCCGGGCTGAGCTCCGCGCGCCACTCGGCGTCTGACTTCTCGATTTCGTACGCCATGACTTCATCCTTGCTTTCTGTCAGGTAATCGGGCAACTCAGAGGCACAGCGGCACCCGCTCAGGGGGGATCTCCGCGGCGGCAGGGGAGTACCGGCGTGGGGACCGAGAGGGAGGCCCTCGTCGGTCCCCACCTCACAGCGTGGACGGGAGTTCTTGGTCGACCCAGACGAGCTTGCCGTCCGTCGCGGAGCGGAAGCCCCACTTGCTGGACAACTGGGCGATCAGGAACAGTCCCCGGCCGTTCTCGTCGACGTTACGGGCATGGCGCAGGCGCGGGTAACACGATCCGCGGTCAAAGACTTCGCAGGTCACAACCTGGTGCTTGATGAGTCGTAGCCGGATCGGGCCGGCGCCGTGGTGGATGGCGTTGGTGACCAGTTCGCTGACGATCAGCTCCGTTGTGGGCACGAGATGCTCCAGTCCCCATGCGCGGAGTTGACGGGCGGCCAGGTGCCGGGCGGCGCTGACGACGACCGGCGCGGCCGGCAGTTCCCAAGAGGCGGTGTGGGTCGGCTTGAGCGCGTCGACCCGGGCAAGGAGCAAGGCGACGTCGTCAGATGCCGCCTGAGCCGGCACGGTCTCCATCACCGAGGAGCACAGGTCTTCCAAGGGCTGTTCGGGTTGTGCCAGTGCGGTGGCGAGGCGGTGCATGCCGGCATCGATGTCGTCGTCATGGGATTCGACCAGGCCGTCGGTGTAGAACGCGATCAGGCTTCCTTCGGGCAGTTCCACCTCCACCGCCTCGAAGGGGACCAGCCCGAGACCCAGGCCGAGTGGGGCCCCGGTGGGCAGGTCGGGGAAGGTGACCTTGCCCTGTGCGTCGACTATCGCGGGCGGCGGGTGCCCGGCCCGTGCCATCGTGCACTGCCGGGTGACCGGGTCGTAGACGGCGTACACACAGGTCGCGCCCAGGATCTCGGGCATCTGATCCGGAGCGTCGTCATCCTCCCCGGCCAGCCGCCGGACGCTGTCGTCGAGGTGGCTCAGCAGTTCGTCGGGGGGCAGGTCCAGCTCCGCGAGCGTGTGGACGGCGGTGCGCAGCCTGGCCATGGTGACCGCGGCGTTGATGCCGTGTCCGACCACATCACCGACGACGAGGGCCACCCGGGCACAAGGCAGCGGGATCACGTCGAACCAGTCGCCTCCGACACCGGCGTCCGTGTCGGCCGGCAGGTAGCGCCCGGCCGCCTCGACGGCGACGCCGCCCCTCAAACGGTGTGGGAGCAGGTTGCGCTGGAGGGCGAGGGCCGTGCTGCGTTCGCGTGTGTACTGACGGGCGTTGTCCAAGGACAGCGCGGCCCGGGTGACCAGTTCCTCGGCCAGGAGCAGGTCGTCCTGCCGGAACGGCGTCGGGTCCTCGGTGCGCGCGAACAAGGCCACGCCCAACACGCAGTGCCGGGCACGGATGGGCACGATCATCATGGAGTGAATCCCGTTCTCACGGATCTTCTGCGCCCGTGCCGGGTCGTGGTCGACCCATGTCCCAGGGGTGGTGTCCAGTACGGGTTCCAGGCGGGACTTTCCCGTGCGCAGCGCGGCGGCGAGTGGCGAGCTCGGGGGGACGGAAATCGTCTCCCCTCGAGCGAACGCCGACTCTGGGACCCCTGGGTGGATCGAGGCCAGACCGGCACGTCGGAACACGCGGGAGTGATCGCACGTGGTGCCGATCCGGGCGGACGGCTCTCCGCCGAGTGGAACCGGCTCGGCCAGGTCGACGGTGACGTGGTCGGCCAGCAGAGGCACGGCGACGTCGGCCAGTTCCTGTGCGGTCTGCATGACGTCCAGGCTGCTCCCGATCCGTGTGCCGGCCTGGCTGAGGATCGCAAGGCGCTCGCGCACCCCCTGGTTGCTGGTGACATCCACGGTCAGGGAGCAGACCCCCAGTGCCTGGCCGTCCGCGTCCAGGAGGCAGAAGAACGAGACCGAGAACGCGTGTTCCCGGCGTGGGTCTTCCGGCGGCCATGCCCGGTACTCGTGGACCGCGGAAGTGCCGCTCGCCAGCACCTGTCGCATCACCGCTTCAAGGGCCTCGGCCTCGAAGCCGGGCAGTGAATCCTTCAGGCGGCGTCCGACCCTGCGGTCACGGGAGATGCCGTCATGCTCCATCTCGGCGTTCGTCCAGATACAGCGCAGCTGCGGGTCACGAATGGCGATGCCGACCGGCGCGCGGGCGAACAGCGACTTCCGCACCGATCCGTCCACCATTCCTGGGGAGCACGCGCCCATGCCGGTCAGGGACACCAGCCACCGGTGGTTCGCGTCCTGTCCCCACAGCAGCGAGAGGCGCACGCTCAGGTTGAGCGTGCGGCCGTCGCGGTGGCGGACCGCCGCGGTGCCCGACCAGCCACCTTGGGCACGGCACTGCTCGGCGAACGCCGATGCACCCAGCTCCTCGAATGACGGCAGCACGAGCGTGGCGGATCGGCCGACCACGTCCTCAGCGCAGTACCCCACAAGGTGCTGAGCGGCTCGCGTCCACGCGACCACCGTCCCTTGCTCGTCGATCACCGTTATCGCTGCGTCGGATATCTCGCGGAGCTCCAGCGGCTCCAGGAGCGCGGCCTGGTCAATGCTCATCGCGGCCTGGTCAATACTCATCATTGTGGTCCCCATCACATGCGTCGCGACCCGACCGTATGCGCGCGTCCCCCCACATGTGCGGACCATTTCTGAGCAAAAGACCGGACCACTTCGCGCCGAACGGCCAGGCGGCCCCTGATGCCGCGCGTCGGACCGGTTGCGTCACGAAGCGCCACGTCGCATGTTCGGGACACCATGCTCGGGAAGGGAGCAGGTCGGACACTCGGCCCGGGCTCGTCGGCCAGGCCGTCCCGGACGCGGTCGAGGAAGCGACTTCGCCAGGTGCGAACCGTGTCAGGTCATCCGAAGCAGACCAGGTGGGGTCAGTAGCCGTACCCCCCGTCGCCGCTCCCCGGCGTGGAGGAGGCGGCCGGGGCTGCCGTCTTGATGGCGGAACCCCGCGCGTCCAGCACGTGCCAGATGCCGTCGATACCCTGTCCCCCGACGTCGCCGGCAGCCTGGTCGCCTGCGTAGTAGTACAGCGGATGCCCGGCGTACGTCGCCTGGGCCCGGCTGCCGCCGACCGTCGTGCCGATCAAACCGGCGTCGACGCCGCCGCCCGCCTTCGGCTCGCCCTCCAGGGGCGGCCAGAGCTTGAGGCAGGCCGCGTCGCAGTTCATGGAGTTGGTGTTCTTGCCGTCGGCGGTGAACAGGTACAGCGTCCGTCCGCCGCCGTCCACCAGCACGGTGCCCAGGGCGAACTGCTCGTCTTCAGGGTCGAGGCGTCGGTGGCCTGCGCCGACGGCGCACTCTGCGCCGTGGTGCCGCTGTCACCGCTGCCCTCGCCACAGCCGGCCAGCGCGAGCATCGCCGCCGGCGCGAACCCGGTCACGGTGATGCGTCCTCGGTTCATGACGTCTCCGTCCCTCTCTCACAAGGCGGTTCGGGTGAGTCACGGGGTTGTACGGGCGAGCCCGTCCGAGGGATTGCGCTCCGTGCTCCCGAAAATTTCCCGGCGACTCCTCAATCCCTTCGCTGCCCAATCGACTGGGTGGTCGTCAGCACGCCGGCAACCACCCCCCTGACAGGGGGGTGAGCCACGGCACTGAACGCGCCGGCAAGTCCCCGTCGTGCCGCGGTCTGCTCAGTGCGGTGGCTGCCGGCGCCTGGATGGGAACCATGGCCTCGGGCGGGATCGTCTCCTGGAGCGGGTGAACAGGTGAACGGGTGAGCCTCGCCGGGGGGATCATGCAGATCATCGAGGTGACCGGGTACGCCGTCCGATCCGCTGTGATCACGCTGAGGCGGACGGGGACGCCACTCGAGTTCGTGATCTTCCCGATGCTGCACGTCGCTTCGCCCACGTTCTACTCCCAGGTCCGTCTCAGGCTCAGGGAATGCGACCTGATCGTCATGGAGGGAATCCGGGGGAGTTCGGTCGGCGTGAGTGTCCTGACGCTCGCCTACCGGTTCGCCCCCCGCCGGCGGCGCAACGGCCTCCAGGAGCAGCGCGCCGATCTGTTGCTTCCCGACGACGTGCCGGTCGTCAACCCGGATGTGACCGCGACGGAGGCGATCGAGGATCTGAGGACACTGCCGCGGTGGAGGTACGTACTGCTCATGGCCGGGGCCCCGGTGATGGGCCTGGTGTTCGCGCTGCGCGGTCCGCGCGCCTTCCTCGACGAGGATCTGGTCGTCGAGGACCTGCCGTCGACGCTGCGCGCGGAGATGCTGGCCGACGGTCCTGTCGAGCACGCGATGACCGACCGGCGCGACCAGCGGTTGCTCGACGCGCTCGGCGAGATCCACACGGAGCGCGGCGCCGAGCCGATCCGGGTGGCCGTCGTCTACGGAGCCGGCCATGTCCCGGCGATCGTGTCGAGGCTGTGGGACCGCTACGGATACCGGCCACGTGAAGCGGAATGGCTCACCGTCCTCGTCCCGGCGTAGAGCACTGGGCGGACCCCGGGGCTCCATCGCTCCCGCGATCACTCCGGAATGATCACGTGCGTGTGAGGGCGGCCGGCCGGGGAATGACCCGCCCGTGGTGGTGCAGAGCCTCGGGTGAGGTCGAACGCCGGTCTCGGCGGCCCGAGCACGACCCGATACAGTGCGCGGGACGGCAGCCCGGTCAGGGAGGCCAAGGTTGACCGACACCAGCAGCACCCGCCCCGCCGAGGGTGAGGCGCAAGCACCACGGCAGAGGCGACTGCACCGCCTGATGCGCTACATCCCCATGATCGCCCCGTGCTGCTGTGGGCCGTGCCTTGCTGGGTGCTCCTGTACGGCGGCCAGCACTGGCCGCTGCCCGTCACGCCGGCCGGAACCGCCCTGTTCGTCCTCGGCCTCGTGTGCATGCCGCTCGCGATGGTCCGCGGCCACGGCCGGCGCCAGCAGGACCGGGCGGCGATCATCGGCGACACCCGTCTCGACCAGCCCGCCCTGGCCGTCCTCGCCCACCACGGCACCCGCACGCTCCTCTGCACCAGCCGCGGCACCGGCTTCTGGGGCCCGCCGTTCCGCGTCTTCGCCCCCGGCGAGATCACCCTCCTCACCCTCCGTTCCCCACACCGGCCCACCGCGCCGTGGACGGGGCGGCCGTCGTCCCACGCCGTCGAACGTCGCGACGATCACGCTGTGGCTGCCGGGATCCCGGCGTCGGGGCCAGTCCTGGACGTCACAAGGTCCGCCTAGAGTAGGCCGCATGAGCCGATGGAAAGAGCTGACCGGGGAGACGTCCGGACAGGACTACGCCGCACGGTTCGCGGCCCTGGCCCGCAGCGGGAAGGACGTGCACGGAGAGGCGCGGTTCTGCGCGGCGCTCGTGCCCGCCGGAGCGCGGGTGCTGGACGCCGGATGCGGTACCGGCAGGGTCATGATCCGGCTCGCCGAACTCGGATACGACTGCGTCGGTGTGGACCTTGACGCATCGATGCTGGCCGTGGCGCGGAAGCAGGCGCCGCGACTGCCCTGGTTCCAGGTCGACCTGGCCGAATTCGAGCCGGACCTGCTGGGTATCGCAGCGGGGTTCGATCTCGTGGTCGCGGCGGGCAACGTTCTCCCGTTGCTCGCCGCCGGCACCGAGGCCACGGTGGTCGACCGCCTGTCCGCGGCCCTGCGCCCGGGCGGACTGATGATCGCCGGCTTCGGCCTGGACGCATCCCATCTGCCCGTGCCGCCCAGCATCACCCTGTCGGAGTACGACGAGTACTGTGCCGCGGCCGGCCTCACCTTCGTCGACCGCTTCGCCACCTGGGACGCCGCCCCTTACGGCGGCGGCGGCTACGCCGTGAGTGTCCACCGGCGGTGAGGCGGTGAGGGGCATCTTGATCACCGAGGCGCCGGTCACGGAGCCCGCTCCCGTGCGCACATCACCCCCGTGAGAGCCGGGCTGCTCCGTTCGAGAGAATCGTCCGGCGCGCGCGAGGCTCGTCCCGTTTCTCCGTACGGCCTGTCCACGGTGACCGCAGAAAGCTGTCGCGCATCGACGTGCCGCTAGATGTTCTGTCCGGGGAGGTTGTGGACGGGTGAGTCAGGTCTCGTCTGAGGGATCTTGAAGAGGCGAGGGCCTAGGCTCGGCCGCCCCCTTGTACGTGCTCAGCCGCTCCTACGCCCTCGCCTGGTGCCGCCACGGCGTGAACGACGGCTGCCACTCCAGCGCCGACCGCCACCCGTCGTCAGCGGGATGGAACGGCGTCCTGATCCGCAGATACGGGCCCCGGAAGATCCCCGTCTCCGGATCCCCGAGGAACCGCTCCAGCGCGAGCCGCGTGTCCTCGTCGGCCAGCGCGTACGTCGTCGTGAGGTACTGCGTCAGACTGCCGCGGAGCTGCGCGGCGGCCAGGGTGGGCTTCACGAGGACCTTTCGGGCAGAACGGCTTGCGGGACCGCCGGGCGCACACTCCCGTGACAGCCGGCGAAAGCGGCGTGACGATCAGCATCAAAAATACCGCTCACCTCTGACAACGGGAGCCGCCCCGGCACATTCAGGGCCCGGTCGTGCGGCGCGCGCATGCCCGGTACGAGCAGCAGCTCACCCCGGTGAGGTCGCCTCCCAGCACCCCGGAGAACCACAACTCCCCCAGCGGCTGTTCACCGGACTCTTCGGCGATGTCCTTCACCTCGTCGACGGTGAGAGCCGGGATGATCGACGCGCCGGTCTCGTCGCGGTCGCACACGACGAACTCCTCCGGATACAGCCGGTTGACAAGCGCGGGCGAGTGGGTGGCCACGATGAACTGCGTCCGCTCGGCCGCCTCGCGTAGCCGCTGCACGACGAGTTCCAGGGCCTGCGGATGCAGCCCGTGGCCGATCTCCTCGATGCAGGTGAAGGTGGAGGGTTCGGGTCGTACAGCAGGGCGAGCAGCCCTAGCAGGCGGACGGTGCTGCAGGAAGCGTCGGCGAGGGGGGGCAGACGCCGCAGGCCGCGCTCGCGCAGTACGACGGTCAGCTGGTCGGTCGCCCCGCCGACCTCCTCGAACTCGATGTTCTCCAGCTGGGGCAGGACTGTACGGGCATCTGCGACCAGATCGTCCCAGGTCTCCTCGCGCCCGCTGAGGTGGATCAGGAACCCGGTCAGGTTCTCGGCGTGTGGCGAGAGGGTGGCGAAGTCCGCACCGCGCAGACGGGTCTGGGCAATCCCCCTGGCTGCCATCGTTGCTGATACTTATTAAGGTGATGACCTGATTAATGAGCCGACGTCATGGCTCCGGCAATGCACGGAGGGTAACGGGGGATGGGCTACACGCTGCCCAACTGGCTGGACGAGATACTCGACTTCATTGGGATCAAATTCCCCAACGTGGACGAGGACGACTACCGCGAAATGGCCGGCGCCATGCGGGAGTTCGCGGAGAAGTTCGAGGGCCACGGCGCCGAGGCCCACCAGGCGTTCTCCCGGGTCCTGTCCTCCTCCGAGGGGTGGGCCGTCGACGCCATGGAGAAGCACTGGAACCAGGTCAAGGCAGGCCACCTGGAAAAACTTCCCGAGCTCGCCCGCCTGTTCGCGGACGCCTGTGACGTGCTCGCGGAAGTCATCTTCTGGATGAAGACAAAGGCCGAGGCCGAGTTGGCCGTCATGGCCGGGTCGGTGGGCCTGTCCCTCGGGCTCGCCTGGGTGACCGGTGGCTTGTCGGCAGTCCTCGGCGCGGCCGAGATCGCGGCGATGCGCCAGGTGGTCAAGCGCATCCTCGACGAGGCCGTGGACCGGATCGTCGACGAGGTGATCGCCAAGGTCACCGAGCCGGTCAACGCCAAATTGGAGGCAATGGTCGAGGACATGGTCCTCGACCTGGCCGAGGGCGCGTTCTCCATGCCACCAGGGGACGGGGGTGGTGACGGCGGGCACGGGCAAGGCCGGCACGGCGGGATGCAGCTCGCCTCGGCCGGTGGCTCCGGGTCGTCCAGTGGCGGAAAAACCACCACTATCGACCACGTCGAGTTCGAGGATGGCGCCGGCAAGGTCTCCCGGCACGGCGGCGAGATGCACACCGCGGCATCGTCACCCCTGGGGCGGGCCAAGACAGCGTTCGGCCAGAGCAAGGGCCGTGACCCCTTCACCCAGGTCTTCGACAGTGTGCTGCACGGCGCGATCGAGGGCTCGGAAAAGGCCCTCAAGAAGATCGCCAAGCACGTCACGGAGACTGTTCCGGACCGCGTGAGGGCCACCTCACGCCTGCACAAGGGCACGGACCTCGACATCCGCAGCAGGCTCGACGCCATCGACGGCGGCAGGAAAGGCGGCGGTGACGGCGGCGGACGCGCCCGCCTGGACGGCCCGGGCAAGCGCCGCCCCCGATCTCTCAAGGACGCACTGGCCGACGCGCGCGCGAAATCCATCGCCCTGACCCGGCGACGCTGCAAGACCGATCCGGTCGACGTCGCGAGCGGCGAGATGGTGATGTCCCAGACGGACATCGTCCTGCCCGGAACCCTGCCCCTGATCCTGCGGCGCACCCATGTATCCGGCTACGGTCACGGCCACTGCTTCGGGCCGAGCTGGGCATCGACGCTCGACGAACGGCTGGAACTGACAGGCGGCGGCGCGGTCTGGGCAAGGGAGGACGGCTCGCTGCTCGTCTACCCGCGTGTTCCCGTATCCCCGGACGATTCCGTCGAGCCGGTCGAAGGCGAGCGTGTTCCGCTCACTCACGTCGACCGGAACGCGCTGGGCGAGGTCACCTACGCCACCACGGACCCGTACTCCGGCCACGTGCGCCGGTTCGTCGGCAGCCCCTACTCCTCCGGTGGCCTGTACTGGCTCAGTGAGATCGAAGACCGCAACGGCAACACCGTACAAGTCCTCCGTGACGACGAGGGACTGCCCAGTGCCGTCCTGCACGACGGCGGCTACGACGTGCGCGTCACCTGCGACCGGGCGAGCGGCCGCGTCTCGACCCTTGAGTTGCGTACCGCGGACGGTTCCATCAGGGTCGCCTCCTTCGGCTATGACGACGGCGACCTGAGCGAGGTCACATCCTTCTCCGACACCGTCCCGCTGCGCTTCACCTACGACGACGAGCACCGGGTGACGTCGTGGACCGACCGCAACGACCACACCTACGCCTACCTGTACGACGCGGAAGGCCGGGTCGTGGAGACGATCGGTCCCGACGGCGCGCTGTCCTCGCGCTTCGCGTACGAGACCGCCGAGCGCGTCACCCGGTTCACCGACTCGACCGGCGCTGTCACCATCACCCGGTTCAACGCACTGGGGCAGACCGTCTCCGAGACCGACCCCCTCGGCCATACCGTCCACTTCCTGTGGGACCGCTACGACAACCTCCTGGAGCGCACCGACCAGCTCGGCAACACCGCCCGCTTCACCTGGGACGAGCGGGGGAACCTGATCCGGATCGTCTTCCCGGACGGCACCGAGTCGACGACCCGCTATAACGCACTCAACCTCCCGGAAGAGATCACCGAGGCCGACGGAGCGACCTGGCGCCAGGCCTATGACGAGCGCGGCAACCGCACGAGGATCACGGCACCGGACGGCACCGAGACCCACTTCACCTACGACACGCGGGGCGCGCTGCTCACACTGACCGATCCGACCGGCGCGACGGAGCACCTCACCCACGACGCGGCAGGTCTCGTACTCTCCCGCACCGACGCCCTCGGCCACACCGCGACGGTGGAGCGCGACGCCTTCGGCAGGCCCGTCCGCTCCACCGCCCCCGGTGGCGCCACCACTGTGCTGCAGTGGCGTCCCCAGGGGTGGCTGGCCCGGCGTGTGGCACCGGACGCCACCGAGGAGCGCTGGACCTGGGACGCGGAGGGCAACTGCACGTCGCACACCGGCCCCACCGGCGCCGTCACCCGCTTCGAATACACCCACTTCGACCGGCTCGCCGCCCGCACCGGCGCGGACGGTGCCCGGTACCGCTTCGTGTACGACACCGAACTCCGCCTGACGGAAGTCCTCAATCCGCAGGGGCTGAGCTGGAACTACACATACGACGCGAACGGCAACCTGACATCCGAGTCCGACTTCGACGGACGCACGGTCACCTACGACCATGATCCGATGGGCCGGCCCGTGGCGCGCACGACGCCCGTCGGGGCACGGGTCACGCATGAGTACGACGCCATGAGCCGCGTCATCGCCAAGAACGTGGCGGGCCGGCGCACCGTCTACACGTACGACGCCGCCGGTCGCGTCAGCTCGGTGACCTCGCCCACGTCCACGCTGACCCTGGAGCGAGACGCGGTCGGCAGGGTCGTCGCCGAGACCGTCGACGGACGCACCACCCGGTTCGCCTACGACGCCGCCGGACGGCGCACGATGCGCACCACCCCCACCGGCGCCGTGACACGGTCCAGGTATGACGCGGCGGGCAACCGTACGGCACTGCTCAGCGACGGCCATGCCCTGACCTTCACCCACGACGCCTGGGGCAAGGAACTGGCCCGTGATTTCGGACCCGCCGAGGCACCTGTCACGCTCACTTCCGGGTGGGACGACATGGGCCGGCTCACCTCGCAACAGCTGTCCGCGGGCGGTCGGACCCTGCGCGCCCGTGCCTATGGTTACCGGTCCGACGGCTGCCTGGAGCGGATCGCCGACGAACTGCATGGTACGAGCCGGCACGTCGACCTCGACCCGGTCGGGCGCCCCTTGCGCGTCACGGCCGAGAACTGGTCGGAGTCCTATGCGTACGACAGCGCCGGGAACGAGATCAGCGCCGAGTGGCCCGACCGGGCCGCACGAGCGGAGGGCCGGGGGGAGCGCACCTACGAGGGCACCCGGGTCGTGACCGCCGGGCGGATCCGCTACGAGTACGACGCGGCGGGCCGCACCACCCTGCGCCAGAAGAGGCGACTGTCGAAGAAGCCGGACACCTGGCGTTACACCTGGGACGAGGAGAACCGCCTCGTCGCCTGCGTCACCCCCGACGGCACCCGGTGGACGTACTCCTACGACCCGATGGGACGGCGTACGGCCAAGCACCGCCTCGCCGACGACGGTACCGTCGTGCAGTCCGTCCACTTCACCTGGGACGGCACCCGCCTGGCGGAGCAGATGGACACGGCCCATCGTGTCACCACTACCTGGGACTACGAGGGCCACCGGCCCCTGACCCAGCTCGAACGCCGCCTCGACCGCGCGCGGGAACCGCAGGCCGATGTCGACGCCCGCTTCTTCGCGATCGTCACGGACCTGGTCGGAGCGCCCAGCGAACTTGTCGACGAGCGGGGCGCGATCGCCTGGCGCGGCCGGTCCACCGCCTGGGGCGTCATGGGCTGGACCCGGGACGCGGAGGCGTTCACACCCTTGCGTCTGCCCGGTCAGTACGACGACCCCGAGACCGGCTTCTACTACAACTACCAGCGCCACTACGACCCGGACACGGCGCGCTACACCAGCCCCGACCCACTCGGCCTGGGAGCGGCGCCCAACCCGGTCGCGTACGTCACCAACCCGCACACCCGGATGGACCCCGAGGGCCTGATCGCCAAGGGGTGCACCGAGAACGGCGGCTGGTACAGCGGCCTGAAGCCCGCGAACCTTCTGAACGACAGGAGAGAGCGGGTCAATCCCGTCGACCAGGAGATCAACCACATCCCGGCGAAAGCGTCCTACTCCCACCTGGACATGCCTGGCTTCCGTACGAACCAGAACGGCGGCGGCGCCGGCATGGGACCCGCCATCCGCATGGACGCGGCGGACCACCGAGAGCTGACCAGCACGGGTTCCAGCAAGGAGAGCGAGGAGTGGCGTGCGAAGCAGCGGGAGTTGATCGACTCCGGGCGCTGGGACCAGGCCATGAAGATGGACATCGACGAGATCCGTGAGCTGTACGGCGACAAGTACGACACCCACATCAAGGACATGGTCGACAGCCTGAAGAACAACAGGAAGTTCCAGGCCATGCTGGAGAAGAAGGGCTGGACGATAAACTACGACATCCTGAAATGACGCCGTCGTGAGGGAGTGAGGGGTAGGCAATGGATCTGGTACTCGACCCGCCGCGCGGAGTCGCGCCGATCCTGCTGGGCATGACGCTCGACGAGACCCTCGCCGCGGCGTCCGACTGGGGCGAGCCCCGCGTGCTGCGCCGCCCGAGCCGGAACTCGGCGAAGGCATCCTGGACCCTCGACCACGTCGGTGTACAGGCCCTGGCCGAGGGCGGAGACCAGGTCACCGCGATCGAGTTGTGGTGGCCCGGCGAAGGACGTACGTCCAGCACCCGCGTCCTGCTCGATGGGGACGAGGTGTTCACCACCCCCGCCGAGGACCTCTTCCGGCGTGCGACCGAGCGGGGCTGGACGGTCGACACGTCGCAGCCCGAGTACCCGGTGATCCCCGGCGTGTCCCTGGGCTTCACCCGGCAGACCTCCCAGGAGGTCGAGCGGGACGCCGACGGCCTTCCGAGGTACGTCACGTCGGTGCTGGTGGGCGGTAAGGACTATTACAACTACCGGTACCAAGGACGCGGCTGACCGCGGCTCGACCTGCTGGACGGCGCGGGCCGTTCGACGTGCTCACCCGGCAGGGGCTGGGGGGTTCTCACGGATGCCCACACGGTCTTGCCGGGGGCCGCTACGGTGGTCGGTGACGCCCAGTCGTCGGCCAGGGCGGTGACGAGGAGCAGCCCGCGGCCCGATTCGGCGCCGGGGGCCGCGGGAGGGACGACGGTGGGCCGGCGTTCGTCCCAGTCGTCGGATACCTCCAGGCGGAGCTGCTTGCCGTCGGCCTCGGCGCACAGCTCGGCGGTGATCAGGGTCAGCGTCTCGTTGACGTCGCTGTCGTAGGGGTGGCCCCAGGCGTCCAGGCAGTGTGCGACGAAGAGCCGGGCCAGGCGGGCGCCTCGCGGGGTCGACGTGAACGCCATCGCGAACTCGCTGGTCCCCGTGGGGCCGGGGAAAGGGAAGAGCGTCGTGTGCATGGGGCCAGCGTTGCGGCCACGGCGGGCGTGTCACCAGGAGCGACGCCTGTACGGCCGTGCGCTGTACACGGGTGTTGGGCTGCGGCGGGGGAGTGGCGTAGGAGCGGTGCCGCACGACGGGGTCAGTCCCGGCGGCACCGTTTTCGAAGCTCCGTGAGGACCGCCTTCTCACGGGAGTTGACGTCACCGTCCACGGTGGCCACGCGCTCCGCCGCGTCGAGGACGTCGCCGAGATCGCCCGGCTCGGCGTCCACGCGCTTCCACACCTCTGCGGGGTCGATGTCGACGACGTTCGCGAGCTTCTCGTCGACCACCTCGTGCCGCTCCCGGACCAGCCTCACCAGATGCCGCATCAGCAGCGCCTCGTCGTCCGCGATTTTGGCCTTCGCGTTCGCCCTGAGCACGAGCCACGCGACCCACAGCATCAACTGCGGGTGGCGACTGCGCTCGCTGATTCCCTCGGCGATCTCGATCACCCGCGCCTCGTTCCGGAACACGGCCCGCGCGTGCCGGCCGGCGAGGAGCGTGGTGTAGCGGTTGAGCAGTACGGCGAGAGGGACGCCGACAAGGGGGATGCCGATCTTGATGACGTTGCGCCGCAGGAGGTACTTCCCGACCACGGGGAGCGCCTTCCCTGCACTGAGTACCGATCCTGAGTAGAAGCGCTTGATCAACGGCCGCACGAGGGCCGGAACCGCCTTGGCGACACCTTCACGGGCAGCTTCCCCGCTCTTGATCGTGAAGGCCACGCGGATGAGCTTCCACAGGTCCTCGGGGTCGTGCACGTCGAGCGGGACCCGGTAGAGCACGGAGATGTCGTAGGCCAGGCGGAGCTGGAGTCGGGAGATGAACGCGAGGTCGACCATCATGGTCGCCACGGCGGCGGGGACGGTCGCCGGTGAGGCACCCCCGAGGCTCCCGATGGTGGCGGCGACGGTCGCCGTGTAGGCCCCGGCGGAGAGCCCGCCTTCGAGCGCGGCGTACCGGGCCGCCATCTTGATCCGCTGATCCACGATGGCATCCGCGGGCACACCCGAGTACCGGTCCTGGAAGTACTGCCAGTCGACCTTCTCGGTGTACGCGTTCATGGCATGAGCCGCGAGTTTCGTGAACCAGTTGCCCGACTTGATGTCGTCCGCGCTCAGGCCCTTGACGAAGTCCTTGATCTCGGTCTGCTCCTGCTCGACGGCCTTCCGGTCGGCGGCCTCGTCGGCTTCGGCGGCTTCGGCGGCTTCGTCCGCGCCGGTGTCGGCGGCGTGCGCCTGCGCGTCTGTCATGGCGTGTTCCCCCCAGGCGGCTCAGCGAAAAGCCAGGTTGCGAGGTCCAACCCCGCTCACGTCTCAACACGGTGACTCGACGAGCGGCGCATCGGCCGCCGGACGTCCCGTTCGAGCTGCAACTCTAGCGCCTCATCATGCGGGTGGTACCGGCGTTGCGACCGCCGTCATCACCGCCTTCACCGCGGCAGACCGCGCCACACACCAAACAACCCCGAGTTGGTGCGACACCGCGAACAGTGCCGTGCCGCCCTCTTGGTCCGGCGCGTTGCGACAGTTGGATGAGATGCCCAGGGAGCGCCTGCGACTCGCCCGTGCGGGGGCGCTGCGCCTACGGTCGAGTGCCGTCGATCTGCTCGAGCAGCGTTCGGGCTTCCGCGGTGCGGCGGTGGTCCGGGCCGAAGGAGGCCAGGCACGCGTCGTGAGCGGCTGCGGCGCGGCGACGCGCTTCGGGAACGCGGCCCAACCCGAACAGGGCGGTGGCAAAGGCCAGTTCGACGGCGCCCGTATCTGGATGGCGCTGGTAATCGGGCAGAGCACGGTACAGCTTCTTGGCGCGCTGCGCCTCGGTGAGGGCGTCTTCGTGGCGGGATTGGCCGCTGAGGCTGCGAGTCAGGCCGAGTCGCAGGACCAGGGACGCCCGGTCGCGTGCACGATGGGCGGCCAGGGCCTCGTGGGCGAGTGCCTCGGCCTCTTGGTGGCGCCCCTGCGCATTGAGGGCGAAGACCAGCCCATTGCGGGCGGCCGCTGCCAGGAGTGACATTTGCGGGCCGGTACCGCGGCCTGCGGCCTCGGCGACGGCCGCACACTCAGCCTCGCACTCGGCGTGCTGACCGAGCGAGATCATCTGCTGAGCGCGGTCCGAGCGCAGCTTCAGGGTCAGCCAGTGATCGGCTCCGAACACCCTGCTGAAGGCAGACAGCGCTTCGTCGTAGGTGGCGAGTGCCTCGGCGTGGCGGCCCTGGGCGCCCGTCGCGAGCGCGGCGATGTTCAGCGCCACGGCCGCGTACTCGTCGTCGCGTGGCCGCGATCGGGCCACGGCACGGGCTTCGGTCTCCGCCTCGGCGTAACGCCCGGCTTCGTACAGGGCTTTGGCCTCCCCCACAGGGGTTCCCGTCATGCGTTCGGCGTCGCTTCTGCCGCGCGGCCGGAAAAGTCTCATGACCGGGAGCATACGCATGCTGCGCAGGCTGCTCGGCGGAGAGGCTCCCGTGCCCGGGCCGCACCTCCTCTTCCCCTTCTGCTTGGCCAACTGGTCTTCCAGCTTGCCCAGTGCCGCCTGCCGCGCTTGCCGCGATGCCGTTCCGCGCGGGTTCCGGGCTTCGCCACGGGACTGGATCGTGGGCGGCGACGGGCCGGCGCCACGGGGCTTTGAGCAACGGCAAGGTGTTCCTGGAGTGGTGAGCCGTGTGGGTGGTGGGTGTGTACAGGGGGGTGTTCGGGGTGCCGACGACCTGATGGGGGGTGGTGAGGGAGATGGTCGACTCGGTGAACGCGGCCAGGCCGAAGTCGATGATCTTCGGGCCGTTCGGTCCCAGCAGGACGTTGGCCGGCTTGAGGTCACGATGGAGCAGGCCCTGGGTGTGCACGGCCGACAGCGCCTCGGCGAGGATCGCGCCGAGCGCCGCGGTGAGGACGGATGGCAGCGGTCCGTGCGTGTTGACGTGCCGCGCGAGGTCCGGGCCGTCCACGTACTCCGTGGCCAGCCATGGTTGTTCCGCCTCCGCGTCGGCTCCCAGGAACGCCGCGATGCGTGGACCCCAGATGGCCTTGAGCACCTCGATCTCCTGCGCGAACCGCTGTCGGGACTCGGAGTCCACGACCGACGGTTTGATC
Organism: Streptomyces sp. MK7; assembly: GCF_032658145.1. Classification (NCBI taxonomy): domain Bacteria; kingdom Bacillati; phylum Actinomycetota; class Actinomycetes; order Kitasatosporales; family Streptomycetaceae; genus Streptomyces; species Streptomyces sp. MK7. Next base: position 106,425 of record NZ_JAVACL010000015.1, on the reverse strand, counting down.
ACCTTCACCGCGGCGGGCTCACCGCCGGGCGACTCACCCAGGAAGACCTGGCCCATGCCACCTTGGCCGATCCGGCCGAGGAGTTCGAAGTCGCCCAGCGAGAGCGGGTCCTCGGGGTTCAGGGGCGTGATCTGCACGCGTGTCCTCGAAACTCGGTCATGGGCGCGCGTCTGACCAGCCGCGATGCGCGCCTGGAGACACCGTAGTGGATGCGGTCGGGGTCAGGAACGCGGATTGCGGGATGGGGATGTCAACCTCTACGCGTGAAGAACTCATGGAGGGGGTCGGTCGGTGGTGGAGTGCCCTTTACGATGTTCCATCCCGGGACGGGAGCAGCTGCCCCCCGGTCAGCCCGCCCGCCAGCAACCGTGCCGTCTCCTCCGCCAGCAGCGTCGCCCGCCGGGCCTCCGCCCGCAGCTCGTGCACATGCCGGAACGCCTCCCCGTACCGCCGCTGCTCCTCCAGCGACAGCAGCGGCACACGCAGCCGGCCCGGGCTGACCGTCAGGACCGTACTGCCCGTCGACGCGCCCGCGATGTTCTCCTCCGCGCCCAGGAAACCGGCGAGGAACCAGGGGTCCAGGCGGGCCGGGTCCGGCCGGAAGAGGTGGACGTGGAGGCCGAGCAGCGCGCCCGTGTCCTCCTCGCCCGCGACCCGGGCCATCGAGCCGTCGCCGCTCACGACCGCGCGTACGAGGACATCTCCGACGGCGATCACAGGCGCCGTATCGCTGCGCAGCTCCGTCGTATCGCCCGTGGGCCCCGACCCACGCGCGATGTCCGAGCCGGTGAGCACCGCGCGGGCACCGGCCCGCCCCCCGCTCTCACCTTCCGCGCGCCCATGCGCGGCCTCGGGCACGGTGCGCAGCAGCGTCAGCGCCCCACCGCGAGCGAGGTCGGACGCGGTCGCCGTACGCCACTCACGTGCCGCCGCGCCCGCGGCGCTCCACCCCTCCTGCCCGGCCACCCGCGCGAGCGACTTCGCGGCCTTGACGAGATTCCGGCGTGCGGCGTCGACCTCGGCCGACAGTTCCGCCGGATCGACGTCGGCCCGTGACGCCCGTACGAGCCGCGCAGGGGTCAGGTCCACCACGTCGTCCAGCAGGTCGACCACGCCGGCCGCGTGCGCGACACCGGGTTCGCCCTCGAACGTGTCGGGGCTCTCCGCGAAGGCCCGCCACGCACCCAGGGCACGCGCCGTGATCCCCTCCCAGTCCACGGACGCGGACCGGCTCCCGCCCCTGGTCCGCGCGGTCACCGCCGCCCCACCGTGTCCGGCCGCCGCCGACGTATCCGTCGCCGTATCCACGAACAGCACCGACTTGCGCTCGGGCCCACCCGGCTCGGGCCGTTGCAGCACCCACACCTGAAGTCCGATGTGCAAGGGCACCGAAGCGCCCGCCGGCAGCGCGATCACCGCGCGCAGCGCCCCGCTGCGTACCAGTTCCGCGCGTACGCGGCGCCCCGACGCGCGGCCGGCCGTGGCCGGCGGCAGGAGCAGGGCCGCGTAGCCGCCCGGCGTCAGGTGGGCGAGGGCATGCTGCACCCACGCCAGCTCCGACTCGGCGCGGGCCGGTACGCCGTACGCCCAGCGGGGGTCGTACGCCAGCTCGTCGTGGCCCCAGTCCCGGACGCCGTACGGCGGGTTGCACAGCACCGCGTCGGCGAGCAGCTCGGGGAACGCGTCCGCGCGGAGGCTGTCGGCGGCGCGCACGGTGACCTCCGCCTCCGGAGCCGTCAGCATCAGGCTCACGGCGCTGCGCCGGGCCTGCACCGGAAGCGTGTCCTGGCCGTACAGCTCGCGCACGCCCCGGCGGGCGGCGGCTCGTCAAGTCTGTCCACGTGTTTGACGACGCTTTCATTTGCCGCGAGGGCGGCGAGCGCGGTGCACGCCATGGCCCGCCACCAGACTCCCCCGCCGCCCGGCCACAGCCCGCAGGGCGCCGGTCCGTTCGGTCTCGGCACACCCACCGGCCCCGGACAGCCCGCTCGCAGCCGCAGGCAGTGGCTGAAGTGCGGGGCGGTCGCTCTGGTTCACTGCTCGTCGGCGTCGGCGTCGGCACCAGTGGTGGTTCGGCGGAAACCGGCAAGGAAACCGCCGACACCAAGGCCGCACCCCGCCCCACGGTCACCGTCACCGGGACCGCCGAGCAGCCAGGCGATACCTGACGGGCCGGTCCTCCACCTTCACCAGCAGACCCTCGCTCGCGAGGTCTCGGAGGATCCGGCGGGTGTGCTTGTCCTGTGGGTCGTGCCCGGCGTCGCGCAGCGTGCGCAGACCGCGTTCGGTGTCCCAGTAGCCGCCGTACCTACGCACCGCCCTCTCCAGGTCGGCGCGCTGACTGGAGGTCGGCTCGGCCATCGTGCTGCTCCTTGGGACTGGTCGGCTGTGGTCGTGTGAGCCCGCTTCGAGTGGTTGGCGATGCTCGCCGGTGCGCCGACGCAGTCACATGCCGGGCACTTCCGTCATACGCCCTCGGACACGGCACGTGCACTCACCGAATGTCCCGGGCCGTATCCGTGTCCGTGCAGCAACTGGGCGACGGAGGAACCGTATTCGACAGCGAGCAGGGCCGCCTTCCGCCACCTTGTCGTGGCCGGGAGCGAAGAAGGACCCCGGGCCGACCTTCTTGGCGCGGCCGCACCAGCAGGTGGCGGTCGGAGTGAGGTGAGGGAGCGGATTCGGCGTCATGACGCCACGGTAGATCGGCTGCCGAGGTGGGATGCCCTCGCGAAGCGCGGGGCCGGCTGCGGGCCGCCGTAGTGGCTGGTGACCGGCATGCTCTGCAGCGGGTGCCGGGTGTACGGGAGTGCTGGGTGCGGGGGGAGCACCTTCAAGAGCTGTGCGGCCGGGGCGACGCGAGGGCCGGTGTGGCTGTCGGGGAGCCGTAGCGGTGGCCTCCATGCGGCTGCTGTGTCGTGGGGGACGGGGAGGGGGAGGCGGAGGCGCCGGCCGGTGAGGTGGCCTGGGTGGTGGCGGTCGGACCGGCGCCCCTGCCGGCCGGCGGGGTGCTCGGTGACGCGGACGGGGAGGCGCTGGTCGTGGGAGCGGCCGAGGAAGGCGTCCGGCCGAGCGCTGTCAACACCGCGTCGGTGACCCTTCCGTCCGCGTTCGTGGTGAGGACGACCGGGTCGGCGGCGCCGAGCAGATGATCGCAGCCCAGGTTGGTGAACGTCTGGTTGGCCCGTGCCGCGAGGAAACCGAAGAGGTTCGGCGCCATGGCCGGGTCCGGCGAGGGCGCCTTCTCGAAGAGCGGCTTGTCCTTGAAGACGCGCCGGATGCCGGCCGGATCGCGGAAGAGTGTGGTGCAGAAGGCCGCTCCGTCACCGTCGGCGCCGGCACCGACCGCCGGCATGCCGACTCCGGTGCGGTAGGCGTTGGTCTTCGCGACGCTGCCACGGCCGTCGACGAGCGTCATCGGGTCGTTCCGCGGGACCAGCGCGATCGGCGCCTTCTGGTTCGCCGCGGCGGACAGTTCGTCCAACACGAGGGCGGACGTGGCCCGGCCGTCGCTGGACTGGTCGGGCGCGGTGAACGGCTTGCAGCCGAGGGCAGGGTCCACGAACTGGGTCAGCAGCAGGTTGTCGCTGCCGTTGGCCAGGTCCTTGGGGGCGCGGGTGGTCGCCCACCTGGCCCTGCCGTTGTGCCGGTGGTGCCGGTCGCCGCGGTTGGTCAGCCGGGCGGCCTTCCTGAGCGCGGCCCTGCTCGCGGCGTTGTTCTGGGCGATACGGCCGTGCGCGTCGGCGAGGTAGTGGGTCACCACGTTGTCGCTTCCGTCCTGGTCCACGACGGAGAAGTCCCGCGTGGTCGGGCAGGGCAGGCCGTCCTTGGCCCTCCCGAGCGCCGGAATCCTGAGGTGCCCCTTGGCGATCTGGGCGTTGGCGGCCCGGAAGAAGGCCGGCGCATTGCAGTACGCGAACTGGCCGAAGACCGATCCCGGCAGGCCGTTGACGCAGTGGCCCCGAGCCGGACCGTCCCGACGGCCGCTTGCCCGCAAGGTCAGTTCGGCGCTGTTGAAACCGAACCAGATGCCCACGGTCGAGCCGCGTGGCACCGAGGGCCGGGCGGGGGGCGCCGCCGGTCTCGTTCCCTTGTCGATCACCAAAGGGTTGTAGAGGGTCAGCTTGCCGTTCGGGGTGAGGATCGCGGCTTCCACGAACGCCGACTGGTCGGGGTTGGCCTCGTGACAGGGTCCCTGTGCCGGATCGGTCGCGACGAGTCTGTACGGCGTGGCCAGGCCACGGGCGGTGAGCGGATTGTCCGGCACCAGCAGCGTGCAGTTCGGATCGGGTTTGCGGGCCGCCGCGCCGGGCCGCGCGGGGGCTGCCCGGTGCCTTTGCGGGCGGTGCTGGGCACGGACTTCCGCCGCGAACACCGACCCCGCGACGACGGCGAGAATCACGGGGCCGCCGATCAGAGCGAGTGACACCTTCGACAGCTTCCGGTGCCGGGCGTGCTCCCGCCGCGCGGTACGCGACGACTGTGTCAGGTTCTTGCGGGCCACTGAGGTGCTCCTCACTGTGCGTCCCTCCGTGGGGAGTGCCCCACGGGCGCGCGGGCGCACGACGGTCATGACAGTGCGGACCCTTCTGGGCGCGCCGGAGGGACAAGCAACCGGATCGCCCCGCACGACGGATCCACCCGCGGTACGTGCCGCGCTCACGGGCGGTTCAACGGCCGCGCCAGTCATTGCCGAACCTTGAACGAACGGGAGGCTGAACCCAAGGACGAGGTCGGTCCGTGAGACGTACGGGTCCCGGACCCGGGCCCGCCGTGCGCTCGCCGTGCCAGACGAGCCGCGCAGGGACTTTCTCCAGTCGTGCAGCGGGCTGCTGTCCGCGCCGAGGCAACAAGGAGCAGCGGGCCCGCCGCCTCACCGGCCGCTCCCGGCCGGTGGACACGCTGGAGCTGAGGGTGGCGCGCAGGGCATCCCCGGTGGCCTTCGCCGAGGCCCTGCCGGCAGGAACTCCGCGACAGGGGACTGCCGGACGGCACACCGCAGGCGCCGGAGACGGGCCTCGCCCAGTGGGCCCGGGACCGGAGAACGGCAGGCGACGAACTTCCGGCACCGGTACGCGAACTGCGGGACTGCGACGACGACGCCTTCGTTCAGGCCCTCCTGCGCGACGCCCGCGAGGAGGAGAACCCGTACCTCCCGCACGACGCGGTGGCCGAACGGTGGATCCGCCATGCCCGTGCCGCGCTGGCCTGGGGCCGCTACGCGATAGCCCGGGCCGAACGGGACGTACTCGCCTGCTCCTTCTCCGTACGGCACACCCGGCTCGACGCTCTGGACGACGCCTACCAGGACACAGCGGTTCTCGCGGCCCGCTCACGCGAAGCCCTGCTCAGGTTCACGGAACTCCACGACCGGATGCGGGCCTGCGTGACGACGGGGTCCGTCGCGGAGCTCATCGCGCAGTGTCGCGCCGCGGCTCTGGCACGCTTCGCCGACGCCGAGCCCGAGTCGTGGCACAGCGTGCGTGAGCTGACCGTGAGACACCAGGCGCACTGCCCCGAACGGGCCGACGGCTGCCCGCACTGTCACCGCGCTCTCGCCGCCCTCCTCACCGACGCCCATCGTGCGGACACGGCCGAGGACGGCGACGGCGAACAGCCGACGGCAACGCTTCCGGCTGACGGGGACCGCTACGCCGTGCTCGCCGACCTTCCCGGCACCGCCGTCGTGGCCGTCGCCGACGCCGCCGTCGGTGACGAGTCCGCACTGTGCGGCTACGGCTGGGCCGCCGAGGACGGGACAATCGGATACGGCGACTCCCTGGCTTCCAGCAGTGGTGAAGCCGAAGTCATCGGTATCTGCGCGGCCGCCCTCAGCCTCCTCGAGCACCACGAGGACGCACCCGTGGTCGTCCTGTGCGAGAGCACCGAGGCGGTCGACGCGGTCGACACGGCCCTGCGCTTGGCCGACCCGTCAGCCGCCCACCGCACCCTCCTCTTCCCGGAGAGCCGGCAGCTGATGGACCGCCTGCTGCGCCACCGCCACCGCGTCCAGGTCCGCTGGCTCAAAGGCCACATCGGACACGACCTCAACGAAACCGCCGACGCCTTCGCCCCCCTCGCCCTCCGCCGCGCAGGCGGCCGAATCCCTCCCTCCGCCGCCCGGAAGGAGGAGGCGCGGATCCTGCGCTCGCTCGACTCCGGGGGCGGCCCCCTCTCTGTCGCTGCCTGAGCCGCTGACCCGTGGCGAACAGCGGCAGCCGACGCGGGGCAGCCCACGTCATTCCCTCTACGGGCAGCCCTACGACCCTGAGAACCGGTCTCCCCGTCCCCGGACGACAGTGAGCGACGCTCTTCATGGCCCATCTGATCGGGACGGCTCGCGGTGAGCTCCCGGGGGACGCTGAGCGAGCCTGGCGGGGAGGCACTCTCCCAACACTCCCAGGCGCGCTGGACATCAGCCTCATTCGTTGCGCTGACCGCGCCTCAGGTGGTTCGGTCCCGGATCCCCAGGTCCTCCCGCATCAATGTCCGCATCGCCACCAACCGGGGCTCCGCCTGCTTGACCTCGACGAGCAGGCGCTCGACTGTCTCCCCGTCGCGCGCGAGGCCCCGGTCGATGCGCTTGGCCGCCGCGTCCACCTCCGCGAGGACCTTGTTGAGTTCCCGCGACGCCTCCATGATCCGCAGCGGGACGATCATCTGGGCTGCCGCGTAGCGGTCGCGATACTCCCTGCGGGAATCCTCGAGACGGGTGCGGTCCTCATCGAGGTAGACGCCGTCGCGCATGCGGTGCAGGGCGTCCTTGAGGAGCGTGTGGAACTGCTCGGAGGCGCGGTTCATGGCCGTGTACGCCTCTCGGCGCTCCTCGAACGACCTTCTGCGGTCGGCGAGTTCGGCCTCGGTCGCGCGTTGGCGGGCGTTGAAGCGCTGCGGGAGCACCGCGCCGAGGAGAGCCCCGCCGAGGCCCGCCGCCGCGGTGATCGCGGTCGCTATCGCGTCTGACATGTGCGGACCCTATCGTGGTCCGCACGCATCGCCGCAGGTCGCCGGAGGCGGGAGATGCTCCTGAGTGGGTCTCTTGCGATGGTCCGCAGGGTTTTACGACGAGTTGGTGTCCGGGGTGGCCGGTGCGGGGTGAGTGAGGGTGGACGGGCCGGGCTCGGGCTCGGCACGTATGTCGCGGTCAACCAGGCGCTTCGGCTTGGCGCGGTTGCTCTCGGTGTGCCGCGGCTCGGTGCCGGTGCCCGGCATTTCGCGGACCTCCTTCGCGCGGAGCTCGTTCCCGGCCTGCGCGAAGGCGGCGAGGGGACAGCCGAAGACGAACTGGCTGCGGCCGGCATGATCGCGGTGACTTGCCCGGCCGCACCAAGTCACGTTCCCAGCGGATGGCACGGAGGGGTAGCCACATTCGCTCGCGACGCGGAGTCGCGGCATCCGGACTGCCGCTGAGCGATCACGCAGCGCGCGGACACGGTCCGAGCTATCGGGGGGACCCTGTCAGTATCCGAACGGCGTCGATCACGCTGTCCGCGACGCTGTCGCCGCGATCAGGCGAGGTTCGACATGAAGGACACCCCGGCGGCGCATGCCCCACCTGGCCATGGCCTCACCTGTCGGTGATCACGGAGAGCCAGGCCGTGTCCTCCGGGTCCGGCGCTTCGAGGCCGGGTGCGGGCAGCCGGCGGACCTCGCCCGTGCGCAGGGCGAGCGTGGCCCGTGGCCGCATCGGCCCGTCACCTCTGCGTGAGAGCAGGACGAGGTCCCAGACCGTCGCCGTCATGGCGTCGAGCCGGGTGGCGCAGTCGGCGCACACTCGCCGCGGATCCCGGGTCCGGCCCAAGGACAGATGGGGGGTGAAGCCCTTGGCGGGCCCGCGACAGCGCGGGAACCGCCGCTGCAGTACGCCGTGCAGGTCCGACCATGGTGCCCTGCCGCCCGCCGCCGGGTCGAGCCACACGGTGAAGTACGCCCTGTGCCGGAAGGTGCGCACCCCGTCCAGCCGGGCGGTGAAGACGGGCGTCTCGGCCGTCGCCGCGGCGAGCAGCGGCGCGGCCCGCTCGAAGTCGGACTCCGGCACGAAGCCGAAGAGGACATTGACGTGCGGCGGCCAGCGGTGGATCTGCGGATCGTAGTCCCGGCGGATGTCCTGGATCGGCGGCCACAGCTCCGCGGGCGGGATCCAGGCCACCGCCGTGCGGGCCGTCGGGGGTGCGTCGAGGACGCCGACGGGCTCGCCCCTGCCGGCGCTCGTGTCGAAGCTCAGGTCACCTTGCGGGTCGCGTACCCGGCCGGCGCCCGACGCGTCGATGCGGTCCGCACCCGTGGCCCGGTCCCAGACCACCTCGCCGTCCGCCTCGATGAACACCACTCGATGCCATGGGATGTCGCCTCCGGGCACGAAGGAAGGCAGCGGGACGCGTTTGACGGCCTCCCCGCGCTGGCTGATCCCCAACACGAACCGGGCCGGGTCGAACCGCGGGTCCCAGCGGACCCGGTGATAGATCTCGTCGCTGGTCCGCATCACGCCTCCTCTCCCGTGCTACGCCTTCTCTTCCAGGGTGCCGCTCACCCTGTCCTCGACGGTCGGCCTTCACCCACCGCGACCCATTGGCTGCGGTACGTGTGAAGGCGCCGCAGTCGGAACCCCGCCCGCCTGCGGCTCGCAGGCCGCCGCTGCCTCGCCCGGCCGGCCGTGGCCTTCGGCCGGCTCGTATGTCCCGCATCTCCCGTGACGTGTCTCACCCTGCGCTCGCCCGGCGTCTTTTGCCCGGTCAGCGCAGTGAGCCCGGCGCGTGGCAGGAATGGTCAACAGCCTGTCATTGTGGACGGTCCTCCGCTGGGAACAGGCTGTCACCATGAGACAACGACGTGTTGTTATCGTGGTCTACCCCGGTGCCCAGACCCTGGACGTCAGCGGACCGCTCGAAGTCTTCGACACGGTGAACCGACTGATGGCCGAGCAGGCAAGCGCCTACCGTCTGCAGTGCGTCTCCCCTGATGCTCCGTCAGTGGCCACGTCCGCGGGCCTCGTCGTGCAGACCGCCCCCCTGGACGCCGCGGAGGGGGCGATCGACACCCTCGTCGTGCCCGGTGGGCCGGGCCTCAAAGCGGCTTTGACGGACACGTCCTTCGTCGCGTGGATCAGGCACGCCGCGGCACGGTCCCGACGCGTGGCCTCCGTGTGCGGCGGAGCCTTCCTGCTGGCGGAGGCCGGTCTCCTCGACGGACGACGGGCCACCACGCACTGGGCGTTCGGAGAGCAGATGGCGCGTCGCTACCCCGAGGTGACGGTGGATCCCGAGCCGATCTACGTCCGGGACGGCCCGTACATCACCTCGGCGGGAGTGTCCACCGGTATCGACATGGCCCTCGCCCTCGTGGAGGACGACCTGGGGGCGGCATGCGCCCTGGAGGCGGCGAAGTACCTGGTGCTGTACTTCAAACGGCCCGGTGGACAGACGCAGTTCAGCATGATCCTCGACACACAGCTGACCGATCAGGAGCCGATCCGGTCCCTTCAGGACTGGATCCAGGAGAACCTCCATCGCGCGCTGCCGGTGTCCGAACTCGCCGAACGCACCAACATGAGTCCACGTCACTTCGCCCGTGTCTTCGCGCAGACGGTGGGGATGACACCGGGTCAGTACGTGCGGCGATTACGTATCGCCCGGGCCCGTCAACTCCTGGAGGCGACCGATCTGTCGGTGCGGCAGGTCGCGAGCCGCTGCGGATTCACCGCGATCGAGACGTTCCTGCGCGCCTTCGCCGCCGTCGTCGGTCTCACCCCCGCACAGTATCGGCACCACTTCCAGTTGCGGGCCCACTCCGGTCCGGCCGTCGAGCCGGCATGGGCGGAACGGAGGTCGGCATGACCTGCCGGATGCGTCTGGTGGACTACGTCGCCGCCGAACTGGAGCGGATCGGTGTCCGGTATGTGTTCGGCGTGGGCGGAGCCAACATCGAGGACCTGTACGAAGCGGTGCACCGTGCCCCCGGCCGCATCCGCGGTATCGTGGCCAAACACGAGTTCTCCGCGGTCACCATGGCGGACGGGTACGCCCGGACCACCGCACGCCTCGGCGTCGTCGCGGCCACCTCAGGGGGCGGTGCGATGAACCTGGTTCCGGGACTGGCGGAGGCCCACGCCTCACGCATCCCGCTCCTGGCCCTGGTGGGACAGCCACCGACCTTTCAGGAGGGCCGGGGCGCCTTCCAGGACTCCAGCGGCAAGGCGGGCTCCTTCGACGCTCTGGACGTCTTCGCACCCGTATCGCGCTTCTGCGCCCGAGTGACCGAACCCGAAGCGATCCCCGGACTGCTGGCTCGCGCCATCAGCATGGCACAGACCGAGCCCCGGGGCCCCGCCGTGCTGCTCCTGCCCAAGGACGCCCAGCAGGGACGCTTCGAGGTGCCGGCGGTCACGGGATCCGCGGCATTCGCGAACACCGGAGCATCCGCGAGTGCCGCGCGAATCTCGGGAATTCGCATGGCGGCGCACACACCGCTCGCGGTGAGGGGAGCGGGCAGGGCGGCGCGGCGGGCAGGGGCGCCTCACGCGCCCGCGGCCGTGCAGCCGGATCCCGCCCGTCTGACCGAGGCGGTCGGCGTGCTGGAGGAAGCCTCCCACGTCATGGTGATCGCCGGCGAAGGCGCGGCCGGGACGAGGGCGCGCGAGGAACTGGCCGGTCTGGTGCGGCACCTGGGCGCCTGCGTGGCCGTGTCCCCGGACGCCAAGGACGTCTACGACAACCGCAGTCCCCGGTTCGTGGGCGTGGCAGGGGTCATGGGCCATCCCGAGGTCGAGGACTGCCTGCGCCGCGCCGATGCCTGCCTGCTGGTGGGTACCCGCCTGCCCGTCCTGGCGCGGGGAGGACTGGAGTCGCTGCTCACCGGGATGCCCGTGGTCTGCGCGGATCCGGAGCCGCCGTTCGTTCCGGGAATCCCGCTGCTCGGGCCGGTGGCCGATACTCTGCGGACGCTGGAGCGCCGCCTGTCACCGCGGCCACCGGCCTGCGCGGCCCATCACCCGCCGTCCCTCCTGCCCGCTGCCCCGGATTCCGGTCCGGCCCCCGGACACACCTCGGTGGCCGGCGCGATCGCCGAGGCGCTGCCACCGGACGCCCATGTCTTCGTGGACGCCGGCAACGTGGGGGCTGCCGCCATCCACGCTCTGCCGGCCCCCCGCGACGGCCGCTTCGTCGTGGCGGTGGGTATGGGGGGCATGGGCTACACCTTCGGCGCCGGGATCGGCGCCGCGTTGGCCACCGGCCGTCGGACCTATGTGGTGGCCGGTGACGGGGCGTTCTTCATGCACGGCATGGAGATGCACACCGCCGTCGAGTACGACGCGCCGGTCACCTTCGTCGTCCTGAACAACAACGCGCACGCCATGTGCGTCACGCGTGAGGAGCTCTTCCAGGGCGGCGCCCGCCGCGAGAACGTCTTCCACCCGTCCCGGATAGCGGACGGCGCGTCGGCGATGTTCCCGAGGCTGCGCGTCACCTCGGCCGGCACCCCGGCACAGTTGCGATCCGCGTTGCTGCACAGCAACGACGGCGGTGGGCCGGCCCTGGTCGCCATGGACCTCGATCACCGCGAGACACCACCGTTCCAGCCCTTCCTGACCACCTCCGCAGCCGGTGCGGGCGCCGCCGTCGCGCCCGGGCACCGGCCGGTCCACGATGAGGAGAAACACACCCATGACCGACCGATCCACGTTGGCTGACATCCCGGGCCTCGTGCGGGTGGAGAACACCAGCCCGGAGGAACTGGCCGCCCGCTGCCTGGAGATGACCCCGGACGCCTACCCGCACCAGCAGGTCTACGGCGAGTACTGCACCATCCAGGAGCACGTCGACTGCCCGCCGGAGGCGACGTACGACTATCTCAGCCGCGGTCACCACTTGGAGGAGTGGACGTGCAGCCTGCGCGGGTTCGAGCCCGCGGGCACACCGGGGCTGTGGGTGGGCCACGACCTGCTGGAGAAGGGCACCCGGATCTACTGCCGGACCGAGGCGCACCCCGGTGCGATGACCGTCGACTACCACTGCGCCTGGGACCAGGGCGACGAACTGTGGATGGTCTACCTGATGAGGGTGGTTCCGGCCGCCCTCGTCCTCGGCCGCTCCGGATCGGTGATCACCTGGACCAACTGCCGCCACCCGTACTACCGGCGCAACCCCCACCCGGACCTGGCACCGCACCCCGACCGGCGCTGGGTGGGTGAGTACTGGGACCTGTTCTACGCCGGTCACACCCTCGAAATGCACAATCTCAAGGCGATCCTCGAGCACCGGCACCGCAACGGTCTTCCCATCAGCGGCTCCCCGGCCAGGCAGGTGGCCCGATGACGACGGTGAGCCTGACCGACGTCTCCGCCTACCTCCCCGGCGATCCCGTACCCGCCGCCTTCTTCACCGAGCACCCGGCGGCGGAGGACAAGCTGCGCGACAGCCCGATGTTCAAAATCCCCCCGTCACGCCACCACGTCGCCCCCGGCGAGACGAACGCGGACATGATCGAGCGTGCCGTCCAGCCGCTGGTCGAACGGCACGGCCGCGCGGCGATCCGCCGCGTCGACGTCCTGCTCGTGCACAGCCAACTGCCGGACCAGCCCTTCGTGGGCGCCGGCACCGAAGTGGCGCGCCGACTGGGCCTGGCGCCGCGGTGGCTGATCGATGTGGCCAACGCCGGCTGTGCCTCCTTCGTGCACATGCTCGACCTGGCTCGGCGGATCCTGCTCGACGGCGAGGCCCGCACGGCCCTGATCTGCAACGCACAGAGCGCCGCGGGCCAGCTGTTCACCCAGTCGCAGGTGCGCGGTCTGTCCCAGGCAGCCATCCCGGGCGACGGCTGCGGAGTCGGCTACGTGACGACCTCCGCACACGCCCCTGTCCTCGGGATCGAGAGCCGGCACATCGCCGCCCATGCCGGCGACATGACCATGGTGCGCGAGGACGGGCGCAAGTACTGGGAGGCCGGGGAGGCCCAGGTCCACATCGGGTTCACCGAGACCGGAGTCACTCAGGTGCTTCAGCGGGGCAACCGCCTGGTGCCGCAGGTCGTGCGGGACCTGTTCCGCCGCCTGGAAAGGAAAACCACCGAGATCGATTCCCTGATCACCAACCAGCCCAACCGCACCTTCTTGCGCAACTGGCGTGACGCCCTGGACCTGCCCGCCGAGCGTCACCCCGACACCTTCGACCGGTACGGCAACCTCTTCGGTGCCGCGATGCCCGTCACACTCGACGACGCGATCCGCTCCCAGCGGATCAGGGAGGGCGACCTGGTGGTGCTGGCCGGATTCGCCCACGCCGGGGACTATGCCGGCGCCGCCGCGATCCGCTGGGGGCAGCGATGGTGACCGCGGTGTCCCCCTCCCCGCGCCTGCCGGCACTCAACGAGAGCCCCTACCCCCCGCCGCCGTGCGTGCGGAAGGCGATCCTGGACACCGCCGACCGGGCCCACCGGTACCCACCGTTCCACCCCGGCGGATCGCCGGCTGGTGCGGGGTGGACGGCGACGCCGTCGCGGTCGGCAGCGGCTCATGGGCGTGGCGCTGCAACTGCTCCAGGCCGTGATCCGGCCGGGCGACCGCATGGTGTACGCCTGGCCCGGGTTCGCCGCCTGTGCGATGCCGGCCACCATGGCGGGCGCCGAGCCGGTTCCCGTACCCCTGCTCCCCGACGGGCGACAGGACCTGGCCGCCCTGGCCGGGCGATCGACGCGACCACCGGCGTCGTCCGGGACCGTCGGCGAGGCGGACCCCTGTCCGTGCTCGTACGGGTTCCGGCCGAGCGGCGCGCGCACGGCGCGATCGCCGAGGCACGGCCTTGGTGGGCAGCGCAAGGGCTGCCCACCAAGGCTGGAGGGTGGCCGTGGAATCAGTCGCCCTCTTCGGCGAGGGCCGCCAGTTCACGCTCCACGGCGCGCTGGTGTTCCGCTGCCTCCTCGCGTGCCTTCCGAGGGCTCCAACGGCCGGCCATGAGGAAGAGGAACGGCAGGAAGAACACCTGTCCGGCCACGCAGATCAGCCACCAGGTGCGCCACTGTGCCGGCCCCTGGGCGGCGGCGGTCTTCACCTGGGATCCGTAGCGTTGCAGCAGCGCCAACTGCGGCTGGGCCTTGCGTACGGTGGCCAGGTTGTCGGCCCCGACCTCTCGCACCGCCCGAGCCGCCAGTGCCGGTGGTACCGCGGTCGGAGGGTACGCCTGGAGTTCGGCGAAAAGCCGCGGGTGCGCGTCGATGATGGCCAGAGCGGGGGCGGCCTGGACACTCGCGGCCTTCACCTGGGCGCCGTGCTCGACCAGTGGCGTGGCCGATGTGACCACGACCGGGACGAACGCCGTGGAGATCGCGACCACCGCCCGGATGATCCATCCCCACACGGCCAGACCGGTCGCCGTGGCGGCCGGGTTGTGCTTCTCGACGGTCTCGGTGAAGCTCGCCATCCAGGGTGCGTAGGTGATGCCGGTGAGCACACCGATGGCGACGAACAGTGCGGCAAAGGTGTAGTAGCCGGTGCGCGGCTCCGTGGCGTGCAGGGCGAAGAGCGTGGTGACCGCGATCGAACCGATGGCTCCGACGATCATGAACGGCTTGCGCACCTTCAGCTTGTCGGAGAGCAGCCCGGCCGCCACCAGGGCCACCGCGTTGGCCGCCCAGTACCAGTTGGCCAGCCCGTTGGTGCGCTGCTCGCTGTAGCCGAAGGTCGCGGCGAAATAGACGACGAAGTTTCCGACAGCGCCGAAGTAGAGCAGGAGGAAGAGGCTGACAGCGGTGGCCGAGCCGACGACGTCCAGCCGCAGCATCTGCCGCCAGTGGCCGCCCTCTGCCGCCGTCCTCGGATTCATGCCCTTGGCCCGCGCTTCGACCAGCGCACGGTCGCGGAGGCTGACCATGATCTGATCACGCAGCCGGGGGGACAGCTCGCGCAGCCCCACCAGCGCCAGAACGAAGACGGCAAGCCCGGCCCAGCCGGAGTAGCGCAGCTCGTCCTGCCAGCCGGCGAAGGACAGGGTGCTGCTGGTGACGACGGTGACGACCAGGCTCCCGATGACCGGACCCATGGTCCAGTAGCCCATCGCGGTGGCTCGGCCGAGTTGTGGGGAGAAGTCCCGGATCAGTGCCGGCGTGGCCACGAGCACGATGCCCTCGATGAAGCTGAGGCAGGCGAAGAGCACCAGGTAGGTGCCCTTGTCCGGGGCGTTGGGCAGGGCGAAGAGACTGAGCAGGGCGGCGATGAGAAGACCGTAGACCACCATGTTGGCCCGGCCCCAGCGGTCGGCGAGGCCCGCCACGAGCGAGGCGAACGCGCCGACCGCGTTGCCGATGACGGATACCCACACGAAATAGCTGTAGGTCATGTGGAAGTGCGTGATGATCGACGTGGCGACCGCGTACTGCACGTAGAGGGCGTAGTACAGGACCACGGTGGTCAACACCACGATCGCCAGGTACGCCAGGCGGCGTGAGGTGACGGGGTAGTGGTTCAACTCGCGACGCCACAGCCGGGCGAAGCGGCCGGCTGTTTCCGGCGTGCCGGTGTCGGTCGGTCCCAGTTGCGTGTCGTCGGGCGAAGCGGGCATGGCGGTCATGCGGCGGCTCCTGGGTTCGGGCCCGAGGGCCCGGTGTGGTGGGTGCGGGCAGTGCATGTCTTGCGGCGCGGCGAGGCGCGAGCGCTCTTTCGGCCTGGTGGGCCGAATCCCGGGTCTCTGTGTTCGGGGACGGTGTGCGCAGAGGCTAGTACCGACCAGTCGGTACGACATAGAGGTGTGCACCGGGATGCCGAAACGTGACCTGGTGCCCGGGGAGATGCGGGGGCACCCGGTCACGCCGGGACCTCTGAGAGTGCCGATGAATCATGCGGCGGCCTTCCGCGGGCGTCCGTGCACCTGGACGCCGGTCGGCACTGGCCGGCGGCAGCAGGCCACGCCGTCCCACCGTCCCGCAGGACCGCCGGACCGACGGAGGGACCGGACGGCGCCCGGCCTCGCGCGGTCGCGCCGAGCCGAGCGCACGGGTGGCTGGTACGGGCCCGGCTGAAGACCTGCACCGGCGTTCCGACGGCCGCGCGGGGCACCGACATGCAAGGGGCCACGGGCCCACAAGCCGCGCGAGTCCTGGAACGGTAGGCGTCGAGTACGGCCTCGATCGAGGCCACCGTCTCCAGGCACCCGGTCCCGCCGCACCCGCAGGTCTCCCGTCCGGCTCCACGGTGACGTGGCCGAACTCTCCGGAGCGGCCGTGAGGACCGCGGGGGAGCGTACCGGCCACCACGAGACCGCCGCCGATCCCGTGCGACAACCGCAGGTACAACAGGTCCTGTTCGCCGACGGCTGCGCCCCAAATCGTCTCAGTCAGAGCCGCCAGCCGGGTGTTGTCTTCGATCAGCACCCGCGCACCGAAGCGGTCGAGGACCAGCGCCGAAACCGTGTCATGCCCAGGCGCCGCCAGCGGGGCGAGGTCCGGGGAGGCGACCGGTCCGACCACACCGACACCGGTGCCGTTCGGCGCGCCGGTTCCCAGCGCCCCGCTCGTCAGGGTCTCCGCCAGCCGCCACGCGATGTCGACAAGGGCCTGCCACGGGGCGTCGGGGCTGTGCGCCTCACTCACCGGGCCCGCGAGCTGGTGTGCGGAGTCCGTCGTGGCCACCCGCACTGCCCGCCGTGCGAACTCGATGCCGGGATGCAGGCCGTTCGGATGCAGAGCCAGCACCTCCGCGGGGCGGCCTCGCGTGCGCTGGGCCGCCGAGCCGGACCTCGGCTGCCCCGGGCCAGTTCGGCTGGCGCCCGATCCTGTTTCCGGGCAGCGCGCCCACGGGTGCCCGAACCGCGTCAGACCCTGGCTGTCCGCAGTCGGTCGGACTGGCGTATCGCTGTGTGTGCCACCTGAATGACATCCGCGAGTCGGGTCGGCTGCGAGAGGAACGGTGAGTGCGAGGAATCGATTTCCACGACCGTCGTCGGCCGGGCGGAAACGGCGTCGATTTCTCGGACCATGAGGCGCTGCAGCTTGGGCCGTATGGCGTTGTCCCGGGTGCAGACGACGTAGCTGTGCGGGATCGAACCGTACCGTTCGGCGGTCACGGTGATCGGTTCGAGGGCGATGCCGGCGGGCGCGTCCGGGGTCAGCAGCGAGATCGCCGCCTCGGCGGTCGGCCCGTCGATGTCGTCGTTGTAGAACGCTTCGCGGATGGCGGCCCGCCGGTCGGTGTCGCCCGTGTCGTAGCGCAGCGCTCCGACCGCGGCCGGGTCCGCCGAGAGCCCGCTCGCCACCAGTTCTCCCGCGTTCTCCGGCATGCTGATGTACTGCGCCGTCGGCAGCCCGCCAACGGGGGCGAACGCCGCCACGTACATGATCTCTCCGAACAGCTCCGGCGCCTGTTCGGCGGCGGCGGTCGCCACCGTGCCGCCCATGCTGTGCGCCACGACGAGGCACGGCCGGCCATGTCCGATCCGACGCACCTGCTCGACCAGGCTCGCGGCCGCGGATGACGCCGTGATCCCGGACACCGGCGAGGGCTCCGCGGCGAAGGCACCGGAGTCGAACGGTCGCCGCCATCGGGCTCGGGGCGAGCGGCTCTTCAGCCCATGTCCGTCAAGATCCACGGCGACCGAGGCGACACCACGGGCGGCGAGTTGCTCACTCACCAGACCCCAGCACCAACTTCCGTGCCAGAAACCGTGAACAAGGACGACGGGGGTCGCGTCTTGCATGCTTTCCTCTTTTCGTCTCGCATCGACCATCTGGTCCAACGGGACCGTAGACGCGCGACGTTCGCGGTGAAACAGCTCAGCCACGTACTGCCGAGCAGTGGATAAAACGGGCGCGGCCCCGCGCGCTGATCGACCCATGTGCACACGTGGGAGCCCAGGTGCGACCATGCATCCCATGAAGCACCCTCTCGACGGGACCCGCGATCCGATCGCCGGTGCGGACCCAGGCTGGAGGTCCGCCCCGGGGACCCAGGTGACGGACCGGATCCAACTCGGGGACTTCCTGCGCCGCCGCCGTGAGGCCTTGCGTCCGGAGGACCTGGGCCTTGCCCCCCGCGCCCGGCGTCGCACTCCCGGGCTGCGCCGTGACGAGGTGGCGGTGATGGCCAACATGTCCGCGGCCTACTACGAGAGTCTCGAACAGGCACGCGGTCGTCAGCCGTCAGTCTCGATACTCGCGAGCCTTGCGAACGCGCTGCGACTGACACCCGACGAACGGCATCATCTGTACCTGCTGGCCGGTCAGGCACCGCCGACGCCCGCCGAGGCCCCGGACTACGTCGACCCGGGACTGTCGTACACACTGGAGGCGCTCGCGGCCACGACGCCCGCGCTCATCACCGACGACCTCGCCAATGTCGTGGCACAAAACCCTTTGAACACGGCCCTGTTCGGCGCGTTCGCCGACCGGCCCGGTTACGAGAAGAACCTGACCTGGCACTGGTTCACCTCCGCGCACTGGCGTGGCGTACTGCGCTCGGCGTCGCCGCAGGAGGAAGAGGCGACCAGCCTGTCGTATGTGGCCGATCTCAGGGCCACAGTCACTCAGCGCGGCCACGATTCCGCGGCCGCGACACTGGTCTCCGATCTGTGTGAAGCCAGTTCGGAGTTCGCCCAGATGTGGCACCAGCACCGGGTGTCGACACTACGATGCTCGACCAAATCCGTGTACAGCCAGCATGTGGGACGCCTCGATCTGGACTGTGTCGTCCTCGCCAGCCCACAGTCCCGGCAACGACTTCTCATGCTTCAACCCGTGACGGGCACGCAGACCATGGATCGCCTGAACCGCCTCCAGTTGTTGATCCGCGGCGGGCAGTCGACCAGTTGAAGTCCTCGTAGACTGCTACGGTGAATTATTCCGGGATTCGTTGATTTAGTCCGAGCCGATGTCCTTGCGGCTCTTCTTGGTGGAAGCCACTGTTGTGGAGCAGCAGCTGCAGAAGAACTTCTGGGCTTCACGATTGAACGAGCAAAGGAATGCCGTGCTTCTGGCCCATCGCACCGTCTCGCCCACGATCCTCGCCACCGCTCTCGCCCTCGCCACGGTGGCCGGAACAACCGCTTCTGCATCCAGCTCTGTTCCCTCCCACACCCCGGTGGCTGTCAACCATGCGGGAGAACGGTTCGCCTACGCCTCCACGTACAAGGCGCTCGCGGCGGCCGAGGCGTTGCGGCAGGAGTCGCCCGATCAGCTGAACCACGTGGTCCAGTACTCCGAGGACGACCTGGTCAGCTACTCGCCCATCACCAGTCAGCACGTCGACACCGGCATGACGGTGCGGGAGCTCTGTGACGCGGCGGTGCGGTACAGCGACAACACCGCCGGAAACCTGCTCCTTCGGCAACTGGGCGGGCCCGCAGGACTGGGCCGTGCGCTGGCTCGGCTCGGTGACCACACCACCCACGTCAACCGGTATGAGCCCGACCTGAATACAGCGGTGCCCGGCGACGTACGCGACACCACCAGCCCGCGAGCTCTTGGCAACGACTTGGAGAAGTACGCCGTCGGTGGCGTTCTGACGAAGAGCCGGCGGGACGTCCTCGACCAGTGGCTGCGGGGGAACACCACGGGAGGGACCTTGATTCGGTCCGGGCTGCCCAGGGATTGGACGGTCGGTGACAAGTCCGGTGCCGGGAGTTATGGAACGCGCAATGACATCGCCGTGGCGTGGCGGCCGAATCGGGCGCCCCTGGTGCTGGTGGTGATGTCCTCCCGTCACACACAGGACGCCCCCTACGACGATGCGCTGGTCGCCGAGGCCGCTCGGGTGGCAGCCGAATCACTGCCGTAGCCCGACGTGCGTGACACGGGCCGGGTGGAGGGAGACCGTCGGTCTCCCTCCACCCGGCTCAACCTCCGACCGGAGTCCTCAGCATTGGGACGGGGTCGGAGAAGAAGGCATGCAGAGGCAGGCTGCCTGAACCTCGGACGAGGGAGCCTTCTCCCAGGCCGGTGGGGACGATGCGTTCGGCCGCCTCGGGGCGGCTGAGCCGGGCGGCGGCCGTGGCACGGAGGGCGTCGAGATGTTCTGGGGTCTGCAGGAGGCCGCCACCGAGGACGAGCAGGTCGGGGTCGATCAGGTCCAGCAGGATGCCGGCGGCGATGCCGACGTATTCCGCCCGTTCTTTGAGCAGTGCCGCGGCTCGTGCGTTGCCGGAGCGGGACTTGGTGACGAGTGACTCGAAGGAGGCGTGTGAGGGCACGACGCCGGTCTGGCGCGCCCGTTCGAGCACGGCGACGTCGCTGGCCAGCGCTGCGAGACAGCCGGTGCGCCCGCAGCGGCACGGTGTTCCCTGCGCGGCGTGGCCGAGCGGGAGGTGGTCAAGCGTTCCAGCCGCGGCGTCGTGACCGAGCCGTAGGCGTCCGTCGATCATCAGGCCGGCGCCGACGATGTTGCCGATGAAAAGGAAGATCGAGGAGTCGGCGTGCCGCGCGGCACCGAGGTAGGTCTCGGCCAGCGCCATCGCGCGCACGCTGCTGTCGACAAAGACAGGATTGTCACCGGTGCTCAGCTCGTCTGCGAGCCGGACGTTCTTCCAGCCGAGCAGGGGGTGGTCGACGACGACGCCCGTATGCGGATCGACCCGGCCTCCGGTGGCCACCCCGATGCCCAGGATGCGCTCCGGCCCCCCGGCGAGAGTCACGAGCTGGTCGCGAAGCTCCCGGGCTTCGTTGAGGACTGCCTTCTGCGTTCGGCCACGATGCGTGATGGCGTGTTCCGTGACGACGTTGCCGACCAGGTCGAGGAGGCCTCCGGTGGTGCGGCGCAGCCCGATGTGGATACCGGCGAAGCGGTAGTAGGAGGTGTCGAGGGCTACGGGGACGCGCGGGCGCCCCATGTTGCCTTCGGCCACCGCGGTGAGTTCGACCAGCATGCGGGCGCGTGCCATCTGCGCGGTGATCTTGGTCATGCTCGTGGCGCTGAGCCCGGTCGCCTGGACGATCTCGGAGCGCGCCGAAGGCCCGCGGTGCAGAAGGGTCCTGGCGACGAGCGCCGTGTTGCGGCGCCGCAGGCTCTCCAGGCCGCTGCCGTGCGGCTGCGCCGTGCTGGGCAGCGGACCGCCGTCGCGGGGCCGCGCGGCCTCGTGACCGTCGGTGTCAGCGGAGTACATCGTCACCCCGCAGCATGTCGATCTCGGCGCGGGACGGCAGCCCTTCCCAGTCGCCCGGGCAGGCGACGTTGACGGCGGCGACCGCCGCGGCGGTCTCGAGCGCCTCCTGAGCCGAGCGGCCACGAGCCAGATCGGCCAGGAGACCGGCGGCGAAGGAATCGCCCGCGCCCACCGGGTCGAAAGTCTGCGCGGGGCGCGCCGGCACCTCGTGCAGGCGGCCGTCGTCCCAGGCCACGGCACCGTCGGCGCCGCGCTTGACGACGACAAGCCGAGGCCCGAGTCGACCGAGTGATGCGGCCGCCTGGAAGGGGTCGGCCATCGAATGCTTCGTCAGGAGGGCGGCCTCTCTCTGGGTGGCAAGCACGATGTCGGCTCGCTTGATCACTTCCATGAGAATCGGTCGGGCCTCCATCGCAGTCCAAAGCGCCGAGCGGTAGTTGACGTCGACACACGTGGTCCGTCCGGCCTGAGCCGCCAACTCCAGTGCACGGAACACCGCTTGCCGGGCGCTCTCCGACAACGCCGGAGTGATGCCCGACAGATGCAGGATCCTTGCCCGAGTCACGTGCTCGGGCAGCACGTGCTCGGGAGTGAGACGTGCACCGGCGCTGTGCCGGCGGTAGTAGCACACGCGGGAGACGTCGGCGCTGCGCCGCTCCTTGAGCAGAAGACCGGTCGGCCTCTCGGTGTCGATGACGACGCCGTCGGTGTGCACCTGCTCGGCGCGGAGGGTTCTGAGGATGAGCCGGCCCACCTCGTCGTCGCCGACGACGCCCACCCAGGCCGCGCTGCCGCCCAGCCGGCTGACGCCGATGGCGACGGTGGTTTCGGCCCCGGCCATGGACAGCCGCATCGGACCCCCCATCCGCAGCGGTCCGATCCGCTCGCTCTCGAAGAGCCCCATCGTCTCGCCGTACGTGATGACGTCGACGGTCATGAGACAGCAGCCTTCCATGCACGGGCCCGCACCCGGAGCTGGGCGAAGTCCCCGGTTTCCAGAGTGTCGCCGGTCAAGGGTGAGCCGACGCCCAGGGCGACCGCGCCGGCGGCCAGCCATGCGGCGGCGTCGGCGAGTCCCACACCGCCCGTGGGCACGACATCGGCCTCCGGCAGTGGTACGCGCAGCTGGCGCAGGAATTCAGGTTGGTGCGACGCCGCCGGAAACAGCTTCACGAGTTCGGCTCCCGCCTCCAGCGCCGTGCAGATCTCGGTGGGAGTGAACGTTCCCGGCAGCACCGCGGTGTCATGGGCGTGCGCGTATTCGATGACCGGCACCGACAGGCTCGGGGACACCAGGAAGCGTGCGCCCGCGTCGAGGGCCCGTTGAGCTTCGTCGACCGTGCGTACAGTGCCGGCACCCACCACCGCACGCCCGTCGAGGACCTCGACCGTATGACGCAGGGCGTCGAGTGCGCCCGGGCTGGTGAGGGGAAACTCCAGTACACGTACGCCCTCTTCGACAAGAACGTGCGCCGCGGCCGCCAAGCGGTCGGTGTCGGGGCTCCGCAGGATCGCCACGAGGCGGGTGTCCCGGATCGCCCGATGGGTGGTGGCCGTCATCATGACGTCTCTCCTGAAGGGGCCAGAACGGAATTCCGCGCCGGACCGAGACCGCTGCCGCTCAGCTCGCCGGGGAAGTGACACGCGGCGTAGCGGCCGGGCGCCACTTCGGTGAGGAGGGGGCGCTCGGTGGCACAGATGGTCCGTTCCGGGTTGGCCCGGGGACCGATCGGGCAGCGGGTGTGGAAGCGGCAGGCAGGCGGGGGACTGATCGGACTCGGGACGTCACCGGTCAGCACGATGCGCTCGCGGGCCCGCTCACGCGCCGGATCGGGCTCGGGCACCGCGGACAACAGGCTTGCCGTGTAGGGGTGTTGCGGCTTGGACGTGATCTCTTCGGAGGGGCCCGACTCGACGATGTGCCCCAGGTACATCACCATGATCCGGTCCGAGATGTGCCGAACGGTGGCGAGGTCATGGCCGATGAAGAGGTAGGCGAGGCCAAGGTGCCGCTGCAGCTCCTGGAGCAGGTTCACGATCTGCGCCTGCAGCGACACGTCGAGGGCGGCCACCGCCTCGTCGCACACCAGCAACCGGGGGTTGACCGCGAGAGCGCGGGCGATGACGATGCGCTGCCGCTGACCGCCGGAGAACTCATGCGGGTAACGCGACGCCACCTGCGGGTCCAGGCCCACCAGTTCCAGAAGTTCCGCCACGCGGCGCTTCACCTCACTGCCCCGGGCCAGCGCATGGACGAGGAGAGGTTCACCCACGGCATCCGCGACGGTCAGACGCGGATTGAGCGACGACATCGGATCCTGGAAGACCAACTGTGTCTGGGCGCGGTACCAGCGCAGGTCGCCGCCGCGCAGGACCCCCACATCGCGGCCGTCGAAACGGATGGCCCCTGAGGTTGCCGGGTGGATGCCCAACAGGGCCTTGGCGAGTGTCGACTTCCCGCACCCCGACTCGCCGACCAGGCCGAGTGTCTCGCCGGGCGCGATCGAGAAGTCGATTCCGTCGACCGCGCTGACCTGGACGGTCCTGCGCCGCAGTGATCCGGTCCGCCGCTTCACCGGGAACGTCTTCACCAGACCCCGCACGCTCAACAGCGGCTCCTGGCCGTCGTGCTCGGCGACGGGCTCCCCGGTCGGTGCCGGCGGGGGCGGCGGCGGGAGCGCACCGTCCGTGCCGGAGACCCAGCAGGCCCATTCCCGACGGCCTTCGTCGAGGCGGAAGAAGGGAGGCTGCTCGGCGTGGCAGCGCTCCACCGCGGCATCACAGCGTGGGGCGAAGGCGCAGCCCGTGATGGGCGCGACGAGGTTCGGCGGACGGCCCTCGATGGGCAGCAGAGGCAGCTGCCGGGACGTGGCGAGATGCGGTGTCGCGGCAAGGAGGGCCCGGGTGTAGGGATGCCGGGGCTGGGTGAACAGCTCGTCCACCGCGGCCTGTTCGACGATCCGGCCGCCGTACATCACCGCCACCCGCTGGCAGGAACGGGCCACCACTCCGAGATTGTGGGTGATGAGCACGATGGCTGTGCCCAGGTCGCGATTCAGCTCGGCCAGCAGTTCGAGGATCTGCGCCTGGATGGTGACGTCGAGCGCCGTCGTCGGTTCGTCGGCGATGATGACGTCCGGTTCGTTGGCGAGGGCCATCGCGATCATCACGCGCTGGCGCATGCCGCCGGAGAAGGCGTGGGGATAGTCCGACAGCCTGGCCCCGGGATCGGGGATACCCACGCGTTCCATGAGCTCCAGGGCGCGGGAGCGGGCCTGCGCACCGGTGAACTTGCCGTGCGCGAGCATCGCCTCGAGGAGCTGGTCACGCACGCGCATCACCGGATTCAGCGACGACATCGGATCCTGGAAGATCATACTGATGCCGGCGCCGCGTACCTCGCGCATCTCTCTGTCGGAGAGCTTGAGCAGGTCGCGTCCGTGGTAGACCACCTCGCCGGACACGACGCGTCCCGGCGACCTGACGATGCGCATCAAGGACATGGCGGTCACGGACTTGCCCGAGCCGGACTCGCCGACCAGAGCGAGTGTCTCGCCGGCCTGGACGTCGAAGGTCACGCCGCCGACGGCCCGGACGACACCGCGCTCGGTGCTGAAGTGGGTGGTGAGGTCTCGTACTTGCAGGACCGGTTCGGTCATGAGCGATCTTCCTCCGGAAGCCGGGCGAGCAGTCCGCCGTCCACGGGGAGGACCGCTCCGGTGACGAACGAGGCATCGGGGCCGGCGAGGAAGGCGACGCAGCGCGCGACTTCCGCCGGTCGGCCGGCCCGGCGCAGCGGATAGTGCGCCACCACCTCCTCCAGCCGCTGGGGGTCGCGCCATATGCGGGCGTTGCGCTCCACCGCGACGAAACCCGGCGCCACGGCGTTGACCCGTACCCCGAGGGGGCCCCACTCGACTGCCGCGTTGCGGGTGAACGTCGTGAGCCCCGCCTTGGCCGCGGCATACGCGCCGAAGCCGGTCAGGCCCCCGTGCGCGTGGACGGAGGTGACGTTGATGATGGAGCCGGGACGCGAGTCCAGGGCGGCCACGAAGCGGCGGCTGAGTGCGACCGGTGCGCGGAGGGAGACGGACAGGGTGTGCTCCCAGCCCTCGTCGGTGCTCTCGAGCAGCGGAGCGCGCTCCTCGGCGAAGGCACAGTTGACCAGAACGCCGAGCGCACCGGGCAGGGATGCCGCGGCCTTCAGGCACTCGTCGTGAACCGCGGCGTCGGTGATGTCTCCGACCACGCGGTGCCACGGCGTGCCGGCGCCGACCGCGTCGTCGATGTCGACGGCGACGACCTGGCTGCCGAGTTCGTGGAGGCAGGAGGCGACGGCGCGGCCGATCCCGCGTGCCGCGCCGGTGACGATGCTGGTGGTGCCGTCGAGCGTGGCCATCTTCAGATCACCATCCTGTTGGCCGGCAGTCCGCGCCCGCCGGGGGTGAGCCCGAACAGCGAGCCGGCTCCCCGGGCGATCGCCGCCGTGCGGAGGTCGGGGTTCTCGGGACGGCAGCCGGAGGTCACGAACAGGTCGCACAGGCGGTCTCCGCCGAAGGCGCAGCTGGTGGGGTACCTGACGGGCAGAGTGATGCGTTCCCGCAGCTCGCCGGTGGGGGAGTAGCAGGCCACGGCGCCGCCGCCGGCGAGCGCGACCCACACGCCACCGTCGGCGTCGACGGCGATCCCGTCGGGCATGCCGTCTTCGAGGGCGACCCGCACGAAAGGGTCACCCGGACCGAGGGAGCCGTCGCGGACGTCGTAGGGGAACACGGTGATGGTCTGCCGGAGCGAGTCGACGAAGTACATCCTGTCCGCGGCGGGAGACCAGGCGATTCCGTTCGCCAGGGCCACGTCCCCGAGCATCCGGACCGGGACGTCTGCGCCCGGGTCCAGGCGCCACAACGCGCCTGTCATGCCGGGCCGGTGGGGCAGTGGCATCGTTCCGAGCCAGAGGCGGCCGGCCGGGTCGACAGCGGTGTCGTTGATACGCAGGCACGGGCTGTCCGGTACGTCGGCGAGGTGGCGTGTGCCGTCCTCGGTCTTCTCGTAGACACAGAGCCCTGACGTCAGGACGAGTGTGCCGTGCTCGGTCAGGGCGACGGACGAGAGGGGTGGTGCCAGTTCGATGGTCGAGGTGGTTGCGGCCCTCGGATCCGTGGCGTGCAGCCGGCCGCCCCACAGGTCCACCCACAGCAGGACTCCGTTCGCCTTGTCCCAGAGCGGACTCTCGCCGAGCAGGGCGCCGGCGGGGCTGATGGCGGTCGGGCCGGCCGTCGTGGCCGTGGTACCCGCCGGGTTCGTGTGTGCGTTCATCGGCGCAGCAACCCCCGGTTCAGGCCGTCGGCGATCAGGTTGAAGCCCAGCACCAGTGCGGTGACCACGACGATCGGGCCCAGCGCGTACCACTGGTTCTGGGTGAGGAAGTTGACGCTGGTGCGCAGCAGCGCGCCGAGCGAGGGTGCCGGTGGGCGGATGCCGATGCCGACGAAGCTCATGGCGCCTTCGATGAACACCGCCATGGACAGGCTGAGAGCTGCCTGCACGATCAGCGCGTCGACGGCATTGGGCAGGATGTGCCGCACGATCACGCGTGCCCGGCCGGCGCCGATGACCTCGGCGGCGACGACGTAGTCGCGGCTGCGCTGGGACTGCAGCGCCGAGCGGGTCAGCCGTCCGAAGAGCGGGACGTTGACGAGGACCACCGTGACCATGATCGCCGTGATGCCGGGGCCGACGGCGGTCGCGGCCACGGCGACCCCCAGGACCAGGGCGGTGAAGGCCAGCATGACGTCGAAGATCCGCTGGATGACGGCGTCCAGGAGGCGGTGCAGCCCGCACGCCAGGCCGAGCACGGTGCCCACGACGGCCCCGATGGGCACCGCGACGCCGGTGACCAGCACGTCCTGGCGGATGCCGTAGAGCACACGGCTGAAGACGTCGCGTCCGAACTCGTCGGTGCCCAGCAGGTGCGCCGGGCTGATCCCGGCGAAGCTGTCGCTGCTCTGGGCGTCGACGCCGTACGGCGCTATCCAGGGGGCGAGGACGCCGAGGAGGAAGAGCACCGCGACGATGGTGATTCCGGCGACCGTCTCGGGATGGCGCAGGGCCCGGCTCCAGCGGGAGCGCTGGGCCTCCATCGGGACGGTGACGGTCGAGGGTGCGGTTACGGCGGTCATCACGCCTCCAAGCGGACGCGCGGGTCGACGGCGGCGTGGCCCAGATCGGTCAGGGTCTGGATCACGACGAACACGGCGACGGTGAACAGCAGCAGGTCCTGGACGAGGACGTAGTCGCGGTTGAGTACCGAGGCCACCAGCAGGTCCCCGATGCCGTGCCAGCCGAAGATCGCCTCGACCACGATGGCGCCACCGAGGAGCTGGCCGACCTGGATGCCCAGCACCGTCAGGACCGGGGGAAGGGCGTTGGGAATGATGTGGGCGCGCACCAGGCGGCGGGTGCGAAGCCCCTTCGCCAGGCCGGTGCGGACGAATTCCTCGTCCTGTACCTGACGGACCGACGCGGACAGGAACCGCGCGAGGACCGCGGCGGTGGGCAGACCGAGGCACAGGGCCGGCATGAGCAGGTACTGGACGGCGATCTCCGGGTCCTGGGCCAGGGACATGTAGCCGCCCGAGGGCAGCACCCTGAAGGTCACGGCGAAGAGCAGGACCAGGAGTACGCCGCTGACGTACGGCGGGATCGCGAAGGCGAGCGAGACCAGCGCACCGACCGCCTTGGTCGGCACCCGGCTGCGGCTGACGCCGAGGAGCACGCCGGCTGTGCCTCCGAGCAGGATGGCGACGAAGAGGGCTGCGAGCGTCAGGGAGACGGTCTGGCCGAGTGCGTCACCGATCGCCGCGGTCGCGGGCTGCCGGCGGACGTAGGAGGCTCCCAGGTCGCCGGTGAGGATCCCGCGGATCCATTGCAGGTACTGGGAGACGACACTCTGGTCCAGGCCCAGGTTGTGGCGTACGGCCGCGACGGTGGCCGGAGTGGCGTCCGGCCCGGCCAGGACGTCCGCCGCGTCGCCCTCCGCGAGCCGGGGGACGCAGAGACCAGCACTGAGGCCACAGCGAGCACGAGAGCTGCCGAGGGCAGTCGTTTGAGGGCGTATCGCAGCATGGCGGCGTACTCACTTCGTCAGGTACGCGTCGTCGAGATCGAGGTAGTCGTACATGTTGTACTTCAGGTCCTTGAGCTTGGTGGAGATCGTGAACGTGTGCGAGCTGACGACCAGGTCGTTGACGAACTGCTGCTTCAGCAGGAAGTCGTTCATCTTGGTGTAGGCGGCATCCGCCTTGCTGCCGCCGGGTGTCGTCCAGAGCTGCTGAGCGAGCGTGCGGTACGTGCCGGAGTCGAAGTTGGAGGCGTTCTTCTCCGCGTTGAACGGGAACGCGCCCTTGACGAGGGTCGCCGGGTTCAGCTGGCCGAAGCCGTGGACGTTGACGAACAGGCCGGGCAGGCCGCCGCCGGACAGCTTGCCGAAGAAGTCGGCTGCCTGCAGCGGTACGAGCTTGGCTCGCAGACCGGCCTGCTTGAGGTCGAACTGCACGATCTCGGCGATGGCCTGGTTCGTGGGCAGTCCGGAGTTGAAGACGATGTTGACCGACGCGCCGGTGGCGCCGGCCTGGGCGATCAGCTGTTTCGCCTTGCCGATGTCGCGGTGATAGGTGGCGGCCTTGTCCTTGTCGAACGCCGGGGAGGAGGGCGACCAGGGCAGTGAGCTGGTCTGCCCGATGCCGGCGAGCACCTGCTTGAGGATGCGGTCCCGATCGACGGCCCAGGCCACGGCCTGACGGAACTGCGGTTTGTTCAGCGGCGCGACCGTCACGTTGGACCCGATGTAGTACGCGGCGTCGGCGGCGTCGGAGGCCACGACCTTGAAGTTCGGATCGCCCTTGAGGGACACCGTGTCGAGTGGTGCGAGATCGAGGGCCAGCTGACTCTGACCGGACCTGAGGGAAGCCTTCATCGACTGCGACTGGCTCTGGACGTTGATGTTGACCCGGTCCAGGTACGGGCGCCCCGATTTCCAGTAGTGGTCGTACCTTTTCAGCTGAAGTCCGGAGCCAGGGGTGTACTTGACGACCTTGAACGGTCCCGTTCCGATGAACTTCTTGCCCGCCAGGAGGTCGTCGAAGGTGGCCTTGTCCACGATGGGCATGACCTCGAACAGGTCGAACAGGTTCGACACCGGCTTGTCCATGCGCAGGGTGAGCGTGTGGTCGCCGTCGGCCTTCATGCCGGTGATCGCCTGTGCCACATGCTTGAACTGCGAGGGCACGTCCTGCCGTGTGATCGCCTTGATGGTGAAGATGACGTCGTCGGCGGTGAAGGGGCGCCCGGAGTGGAAGGTCACGCCGTCCCGCAACTGCAAGGTGATCGACTTGTGGTCGGGAGACCACTTCCAGCCGGTTGCGAGCTGAGGCTGGGGCTTCAGGGTGGTGTGGTCGTACTCCGTCAGGGTGTTGAACACGGTCCTGATGACCGAGAAGTTCGGGTTGTTCTGCGACAGGAAGGTGTTCGGTGCGATGTCGGCGCTCTGGACGATGTTCAGGGTGCCTCCCTGCTTGCGTCCGGATGAGCCCTCTTCGTCGACGGCCGACTTGCACCCGGAGGAGGCGAGGGCGAGGCAGGTCACGCCTGCCGTCACGATGAGCGCGCCGCGTTGTGTGAGCAAGCGCTGAAGGTGGTGCTGGGGTATGGGCATGGCGCTCCCCTTAAAGGGTGGTGGACCACAGGACTCGAAGACTCGGATGCCTTGTGTTGAGGGTCAGACCGAGACCTGGACGGTCATCGGCGTGAAGGTGACCCTCCGCTATGCGTTCCAGACTCCCGACGAGATCGGATCGCCAGGGTGTTTCGCCGAACTGGTACTCCAAATCAGTGGCGTTGGGACAGACGGCGAAAAGATGGGCGGCGGCCGCGGTGGCCACCGGACCCGACGGGTTGTGCGGTGAGACGGCGAGCTCCGGCACGCCGCGCGCGATGGACAGCACACGTTCGATACCGCCCGCGTGCTTCACATCGGGCATCAGGACGTCGATCAGGCCCTCGGACACAGCGGCGTCGGCCTCCGCGGCGTGGAACATCAACTCGCCGCCGGCCAGCGGGATCGTCGTGGCGGCACGCAAGGCGCGCAGGTTCCGTGTCTGGTCCATGGCGACCGCGTCCTCCAGCCAGCCGATGCCCAGGTCTTCGAGCGCCGGCAGGAGGCGGTGGATCTGCTCGACCGGAAGCCTCTCGTGGCAGTCCACCCTCAACTCGATGTCGTCGCCGACGGCCTCGCGGATCGCACGGAGCCGACGCAAACCGGTGGCGGCGAGCGATCCGGCTCCGTCCGGGACGTCGAACGGCGCGCACTTGACCGCGGAGAAGCCGGCCGTCACCGCCTTCATCGCTGCCGCCGCCACATCGTCCGGCGTACGACCTCCGGGTACCCGGTTGATGTTGGCGTAGAGGCGCACCGGTGCGGGTGCTGAACCACCGAGCCACTTCCAGACGGGCTCGCCCGCCGCCTGTGCCGCGTGATCGGTCAGCAACTGCTCCAGACCGCCCATGAGCGTCGCTCCCACGAAGGCGTCCGGGCGCGCCCGCTCGCCGGCCCGACGGGCGAGTGCGTCGACGATGTCGGCGCGGTCCGCCAGCAGGTCCCGACCACGCAACTCACCTGCGGCGAGCTCGAGTTCGGTCACCAGATTCGCGGGGTGCCCGGAGTCGGAGCACTCACCCAGCGCAAGGTGATCCGCGTCCCTGAGGACCACGAAATGCCACTGCGTCCGGTCGCTGACGTGCGACTCCAGCAGTTCCAGCGTGCGGCTCATCCGGCGCCCCTCCCTTGGTTGCTACACAGTAGAAATTAAGTGGAGAGGTGTCAACGGTCGTGGCGCGAGCCGGCTGGGTGTCGGTGAGGTCCCTGGGCACTGCCGGGAAATCAGTCCAGGTGGGGGAGCATTTAATCCGCTCCTCGATGCCTTGTTGCCACTTTTCCTGCGGATCTACTGTCCAGCTATGGCGTACGACGCAATCCTTGAGCGGGAGGGCCGCGGCCACTCCTCGGCTCGGAAACACGCAGCACCCGCGTCGGCGTGCAGAGGGGACGTGAGAGCGCGTGATATCCCGAGACGGTGATCGTGAGGCGGTCACGCGTTCGGAACGGCTGATCCCCGGACGGTACCTGTTGCACGACCGGCAGGGGCGGCATGGGAACGGTCTGGCGCGCCCACGACCAACTCCTGGACCGGCCGGTCGCCGCCAAGGAACTGCATCTCCTCACCGCCGTCGACGAGGAGCACCGCGTACGGATGCGCCGCACCATCCGCGAAGCCCGCGCCGTCGCCCGGGTGCCGCACCCCCACGTGGTGGGAGTCCACGACCTCGTCGAGTCCGAGGACCGGCTGTGGATCGGCATGGAACTCGTCGAGGGGCCCTCACTGGCCCATCGGATCACCGCGGTCGGACTGCTCGCACCGCAGGAGACCGCCGCCGGCCTGCAACTGATCGACGCGCTCGACGCCGGCCACAGGGTCGGCACCCTGCACCGGGACGTCAAGCCCGCCAGGGTACGGAGCATGCGGCGGACCAGAAGAGGTGGTCGGTGGGCAGGCCGCGGCCGCCGCTGTAGCCGATGTAGGTGACGACGACGGGCAGCGGGCCTTCGGCTCCGCGCGGGCGGAGCAGCCAGGCGGCGGGGTGGCGGAGATCCAGGTGGTGCCGGTCCACTTCCGAGATGCGGACGCCGTCGCGGCGGAAGAACGCCTCGTCGGGCAGGGATCCGGCCATGGGGCTGCGTACGCCGATCACCTCCGGCTCCAGCCACAGGCCGGGGACCATGCCGTGCTCCCGTATGCGGTCCAGCACCTTGTGGATCCCCTTCTCCCCGGGGAATCGGGAGGCGGCAGGCTCCCAGGCGCCGACGGTGCTCCACCAGCCGCCGTTGTCGTCGTCGTACCAGCCGGCGTCGATCACGAAGTATTCGGCGCCCGCGTCGGCGGCGGCGTCGATGAGCGGCAGCAGCTTGTCGGTGGTGGGGTCGCCCATCAGGCAGTTCATGTAGTCGTTGAAGATGACGGGCAGGCGCTGATGGTCGTCGTGCGGGCGGCGGTGGGCGCGGCGGTAGCGGGTCAGTGCGGCGAACGCGGCGTCGGGGCCGCCGTCGGCGCTGAAGGACAGGGCGGCGGGTACGGTGCGGAAGACGGAGCCGGGTTCCAGGGGGTGCCGCCAGCCGTGATGGGTGTCGGTGGGCCCGAACAGTGCCGTGTAGGCGACCTTGTCGCGTTCGCGGCATTCCCAGCGCCAGCCGCCGCCGTTGTGCTCGATCTGCCATACCCAGGTGCGGCCGGAGCGGCGGTCCGTGAGGCCCCCCATGGGGAGGTGTCCACAGCTGGACCAGGTGCCCTGTCCGTTCAGGGCCAAGCCGGCTTTGCCGTGGACATCTCTCACGCGTCCGCGGTGGGCCGGTGAGGTCAGGCGCATCGGCTGCCGCTGCCAGCGGCATTCGGAGAGCCAGTCGTTCTCCGCCCACAGCAGGTCCGCGACGTCGACGGCCGAAGGCCCGTCCGGGGTGAGGCAGCCCACCACGAGCGAGCTGACCGACTCCAGGTGCAGTGTGGCCTGCCCCTCGTTGCGCAGGGTCACCTCGCTGCGGAGCACGGGCACGCCGTCCGGAGACCGGTAGGTCACCTCCGCGGCCAGCCCTGTCTCCGGGGCGTGGAGGCGGACGGTCAGCGTGTGCCAGTCGCCGTCGCGGGTCGCGTGGTGGGCCCGGTGGCGCAGCCGCCCGCCGAGGCCGGTGTCGACCAGACGGCTGCCCGACCAGCCGCGGCCGTCACTTCCACCAGGGGCAGGGGCGTACCAGGGCCGCTGTCCGGCTCGCCGGGCGGCCCGAGGCGTGTCGGGCGCGGGCTGCCGTCGTCATCGAGGAGGATCTCCAGCTGGAGGGCCTCGTGCCCCCAGCGGATGGTGCGTTGTTCCTCGGGCATGGTGGCCTTTCCAGGTCAGGGCCTGCGCAGCACCGCGCAGCCACCGGGCGGGACTTCGTGCGCGACGGCCCCGGTGAGCAGGTCGTGGGCGGGTTCCGGCAGGTGCAGGGTGTCGGTGCGGTGGTTGATCAGGACGTGCCAGCGGCGGCCGTCGGGCGCGTGCCGGGTGACGGCTTCGGCACCGGGCGGCAGACCCGGCAGTCCGGGTCCGACGCCGGCCTCGTCGAGCAGCCGGCGGACCAGGGCGCCGTAGTCGGTCTCCTCCAGGCGGGTCGAGAGGTACCAGCCCTGCCCGGTGCCGTAGCGGTGCCGGGTGAGCGCGGGGCTGTCCGTGAGCATGCCCTCGGTGTAGGCGGCGAGCGTCTCCGCGCCCTCGGCGCGCAGGGACTCGCTCCAGACGGTGCCGTACGACCCGTCCGACAGGGCGGTCCGCGCCTGCTGCCGCAGCGGCCGGTACTCCTCGACGCGGATGCCCAGCGCCTCGCGCAGTGGCCCGGCGGGACAACCGCCCAGCCGGGCGTGCAGACGCTCGTCGACGCATCCGCTCGCGTGCTGGACGAGCAGCGTCCCACCACCCTCGACGTAACGGCGCAGGTTCTCGGCGCCCGCGTCGGACATTAGGAACAGGGCCGGCGCGATGACCAGCCGGTAGCGGCCCAACTCGTGTTCGGGCTGGGCGAAGTCGACCGTGACACCGGCGTCCCACAGCGCCCGGTGCGCTCGGCCCAGTTCCGAGTGGTAGCCGAGGTCGGGGGAGGGCAGGCCGTCCATGTTCAGCGCCCACCAGGCATCCGAGTCATGGAGGACGGCCACCGGGGCGGTGACCGTCGATCCCGCCAGCTCCCCGAGCCGGGCGACCGCCTCGCCGACCCGCGTGACCTCCCGGAAGACACGGCTGTCGGGGCCCGCGTGCGGGACCATCGCCGAGTGCCACATCTCGGCGCCGGCCCTGGACTGCCGCCACTGGAAGAACAGGGCTCCCTCCGAACCGCGCGCGATGTGCCCGAGGGTGTGGCGCAGGATGTCCCCGGGCTCCTTGGCGAGGATCCGGCCGCGGTCGTAGACGGTATTGGTGCCCTGCTCCATCAGCAGCCAGGGGCTGCCGCCGGCCAGGGAACGGGTGCGGTCGGCGTGGAAGGCTACGTCGGCGGCGGCGTCCAGACCGGGTGAGCTGGGGTACTGGTCGGAGCTGACGATGTCGAGTTCGCGGGCGAGGGCCCACAGGTCGACGTTCTGGTAGGCGGGGAGCATCAGGTTGGTCGTCACCGGCCGGTCGCTGTGCGCGCGGATCGCGTCGCGCTGCTCGCGGTAGGCGGCGATGATCTCGTCGGACCAGAAGCGCTGGAAGTCCAGCGCCTGGCCGGGATTTCTGTGCCACTGCGTCGTACGCGGCGGCAGTACCTGTTCCCAGGAGGTGTAGCGCTGGCTCCAGAAGGCCGTCCCCCACGCGTCGTTGAGGGCGTCCAGCGAGCGGTGGCGGGCGCGCAGCCACACCCGGAAGGCCGCGGCCGTGTGGTCGCAGTAGCAGACAGTGCCGTACTCGTTGTGCACGTGCCACAGCGCGAGGGCGGGGTGGTCGCCGTACCGATCGGCCAGGGCCGAGGCGATCCGCCGGGCCGCACCGCGGTAGGCGGGCGCGGTGAGGCAGTAGGTGTCGCGGCTGCCGTGGGTGAGGCGGGTGCCGTCCGGGGTGACCGGCAGCGCGTCGGGGTGGGCCAGGGTGAACCAGGGCGGCGGGGAGGCCGTCGGGGTGGCGAGGTCGACGGCCACGCCGTTCGCGTGCAGGCGTTCGATGTGGGCGTCGAGCCAGGCGAAGTCGTAGCGTCCCTCCTCCGGCTCGAGCAGGGCCCAGGAGAACACACCCACCGTGGCCAGGTTGACCCTGGCCAGGCGCATGAGTTCGTCGTCCTCCTTCCAGACCGGCTCGTCCCACTGCTCGGGGTTGTAGTCCCCGCCGAAGGCGAGCCCGTTCAGGCGGTCGGTGATGCTGCGTGTGGTCATGACGGTGTCTCCCCGCGGAGAGTCGGGTGCTGCTTTCGGGCAGAGGGCGGCCAGTCACCGGTCCGCAGAAGTCGGTCGTGCCGCCCTGGCGGCCGGGCCACGGCGGTCCCCCCTTCGGCGCGGCGGGTGCGGAGCGCGGTGACCGGGAGCCCGATCTCACTTCGGGTCGCCGTAGATGACTCCGCGTCCGTTGGTCCCGAAGTAGACCCGGCCGTGGACCCGGGGGTCTCCGGTCATGGTCTGGCCGGTCCAGGCGAACTGGTGCCGGTCGTCGTTGATGCGGACCCACGTCCGGCCCGCGTCGTCGGAGCGGAAGATGCCGCGCACGCCGCTGATCTCGGAGCTGGTGTAGACGGCGGGGTACGTGGCACCGGGCGCGGCCTTGCCGAATCCGACGACGTCGCCCTCGTCCACCGCCTCGAGCCTGCTGAAGGACGTTCCCGAGTCGGTCGACCGCCACAGCCCGTACGGTGTGGGGGTGGTGGGCTTGCTGGTGCCGCCCGCCAGCCAGATGTGGCCCTCGTGGCCCGGTACCGCCTTGAACCGGACGTTCCCCGCGGTGGGCAGACCGGTGGCCGCCGTGGACTTGAATGTCTTGCCGCCGTCCGTGCTGAGGTAGAAGACGCCGGAGTCGTAGGCGTAGAACTTCGCGGGGTTCACCCGGTCGGAGCGTACGGGGCCCCGGCCGGCACCCTCTTCGAAGCCGTCCACGTCCCTCCGTGGTCGTCGGACCAGCTGACCGGCGCACCGGCCGGTGACCAGACGATCCGTCTGCCGTCGGCGCTGATGGCGACGGCCTGGTCCTCGACCCCGGCCCCGGTGACTCCGGACGGCTCACTGCCCGACGGCTTCCAGGTGTCGCCGCTGTCGGTGGAGACGGCGAAGTGCTGGGTCCAGCCGCTGGTGGGGTTGCCGACCCGCACGATGGTGTGTCGGGCAGCGCGGCGGCCAGGCCCTTCTTG
This sequence comes from Streptomyces sp. MK7, assembly GCF_032658145.1. Lineage (NCBI taxonomy): Bacteria > Bacillati > Actinomycetota > Actinomycetes > Kitasatosporales > Streptomycetaceae > Streptomyces > Streptomyces sp. MK7. The sequence continues at coordinate 70,404 of NZ_JAVACL010000015.1, read as the reverse complement.
CTGCTGGTGCCGCCCTTGCCGGCGCCGGAGCCGCTGCCGCCGCAGGCGGCCAGCAGCGGTGAGAGACAGGCGGCGCCCGCTACGCCGGCGGCCGTTCGCAGGACGGCTCGGCGGTTCATCTCGATGCTCATGTCGTTGCGGCCCTTCGTTTTCGTGGATCCGACCGGCGGGCGGGCCGACGCTGCGTCGTCCGGTGGCCTGGTGTCGGGAGGGCGGGAGAAATCCGAGTCGACGCGCTTCGACGTTTCGGTGACACTAAGGCCGTGTTTCCGGACACGACAACGGGCCGTACAGGTCACTTTCCGGTAACAGGCGGCTCCGAGGAGGGCGGTGCGACCTGCCCTCCATGCGGTCACTCCCCAGATGAGCTGCGGATTCGGACGTAGCGTCGGAGGAACGCCGACGCCGGCCAAACGGCTTGCGACGGCTGGGCGACCTGTGATTGTTACACGACACAGCGTCATGCGAACGTCGAAGCGCTTCGACTACGCGGCCCTGCGATCGAGGAAAGCCGTACGCCGTCCGGGCAGCCCGCGGTCGCCCACGCTTCCCATGCTTCCCACACCTTCTCCTTCGACCTCCTGCAAGGGACATCTCAGGTGAGTACCGTCGCAACACCCCCCGAGCCGCCCACCACCGACCTGCCGTTCCGTGACCCCGCGCTACCCCTCGCACAGCGGGTCGACGACCTGATCTCCCGGCTGACACTCGACGAGCGCATCGAACTGCTCTGCCAGTACTCACCCGGAGTCCCCCGCCTCGGACTGGCCCCCTACAAGACCGGCACCGAAGGACTGCACGGTGTGGCCTGGCTGGGGCCGGCCACCGTGTTCCCGCAGGCGATAGGCCTGGGAGCCACCTGGGACGAGGAGCTGCTCCACGAGGTCGCCACGGCCGTCGGCACCGAGGCCCACGCCTTCCACCAGTGCCCCGCCGTCGACGGCCACCGGCACAGCCTCCAGATCTGGGCCCCCGTGGTGAACCTGCTGCGCGACCCCCGCTGGGGCCGCAACGAGGAGGGGTACGCGGAGGGCTCCCGCAGACCTGGTACCGCGGCGCCGACCCGCTGCCCGGCCGCCTCGACTACGACATCATCAGCGCCGGCTGGACGTACCAGTACCACGACGCCGCACCGCTGTACCCCTTCGGGCACGGCCTGTCCTACACCAGCTTCGCCTACTCCGACCTGCGGCTGTCCGCCCGGGAAGCAGCGCAGGACGACACCCTGACCGTGAGCGTCGAGCTCACCAGCACCGGAACGCGCCCGGGCACCGAGACCGTGCAGCTCTACACCCGCGCGCTCGCCGCCCGCCACCGCGCGCCCAGGCGCAGACTGACGGACTTCCGCAAGGTCTCCCTCGCCCCCGGTGAACGGCGGCGGCTGGAGCTCGGCGTGCCCGTCGCGGCCTTGGCCCATTGGTCCGTCTCAGCGGGCGCCTTCACCGTGGAGCCGGGACAGTACGAGATCCTGATCGGGCACTCGGCCGAAGCCGTCGCCCTGACGGCGCCCCTCGCCGTGACGGGGCCGGCCCTGCCCGCGCGCGGTCTCATCGGTGGACGACTGGAGGCCGCCGACTTCGACGAGTGCGTGGGCGGCACGCTCGTCGACGCCACCCGGGAGAAGGGGGAGGCGGTCACACCGGCGACCGGTGACATCCACTGCCGACTGCGCTACCGCTCGGTCGACCTGGGCGGCCCGGCGGACGGACCGCGCGTCATCACGGCCGAGGTGTCCCGCGCGACGGAGGAGGACGCGACCGTCGAGATCTACGCCGACGGCGGTCCCGGTACCGGCACCCTGCTCGCCGGCCTCCACGTCCCCGCCGGCACCGACGGCCGGTACGACTGGCGCACGGTCAGCGCACCGATGCCCGCGGAGGTGACCGGCGTACACGATCTGCATCTCGTTCTTGGGGGCGGCGTCCACCTGGCGGCGATCGCCGGCGGGACGCGGTGAGCACCGGTGGGAGGCGGTGAGCACCGGCGGGACGCGGTGGGAAAACGGTCCGCCGCTGCCGCGTCCCACCCCTTCCGAGCATTGACGCACATGGTCCGCGCGGACCTATCCTCTGCCTGAAGACCAGGGCGCCCGCGCTCCGGCCGCGTTGTCGTACCGCCGTACGGCGTGGGGGATCGCGGGCCTGCACGCCGTCCGGTCGGCGAACTCGCCGCGCCCCATCCGCGAGACGTGGCGCACCGCCGACGTACCGGAAGAGAGCCGAGGCGGGTATGCGACAGATCGCACGCCATGACGTCGTCTTCGTCTCCGGCAGCGCCGGAGAGCATGAACTGACCTGGTCGCAGAAGGCCCATGAACGCGAAGGATGCCACCCCCGTCTCCACGGACCCCGCAACAGGAACGTGCGGATGGGGCGGGCACTGGACGGCCGACCCGACATGGCCGCGGTGCTGCATGCCGTCGCCGCGGTCACGGCCCACTTCGAGGCGCTGCGCACGCTGTATCCACGTGACGCGGACGGACACCCGCGCGCGGTCGTCGTGGCCTCCGGGGTGCTCCAGGTCGACGAGTACGCCTCCGACGCCCCGCCGACCTACGACGAGCTGAGCGCCTTCACCGTCCGGCTGGCCGAGCCCGGATTCGGCCCGGACGACCTGCCGTTGCGGGCCGCCGTCGTCACTGTGGACGGCAGACCCGTCCACGTCGTGCTGTCGTTGCACCACTTCTCGGCGGACACGACGGCCGCCCGGATCGTGGCCGGACACATAGCCCGACTGGCCGCCGATCCGGGCGCTGACCTGGGTTTCGGGGTGGCAGCCGCGGCAGATCGCCGGCTTCGAGGCCAGTCCCTCGGGGCTGCGGCACGCCCATCGTGTCGACACCTATGACCGGGCGATGCTCCGTCAGTCCGTCATGCCCGAACTCCAGGTGCCCGCCGGCCGCAGGGACGCGGTCTACAACTTCGTATGCCTCGACTCGGCGGCGGTCGCACTCGCGGCGGCCGGTCTGGCGAAGCAGTACCGGACCTCCGTGGCCGCCGTCCTGCAAGCCGCATACGCGTGCGCGCTCGCCGAGCACCTCGGCATCGGCAACTGCGTGTTCAATACCGTGATGGCCAACCGGCAGACCACGGTCGCCCGTGAGGCGGTGGCCCATGTCGCCGGCCGGGCCCTCGTTCCGGTCGACACGTCCCTGGGCGGCGACCGGTTCCCGGCGCTGTGCCGGGCCGTCGACGCGGCACTCGTCAGATCCTCCTCCGTCAGCCTGCGAGAGCCCGACCGCTACGCCAGATCCCTGGACGAGGTCTCCGCCGGACTGGGCCGCTCCGCACACAACCCGTACGTGGTCAACGTCCGCCCCATAGCGCCCCGCACGCTGATCCGGGCGCGCGCGGACAGGGCGCAGCAGGACCTCGAGCGGGCCATGGCATCCAGCCGTTACAGACGATTCCCCAAACCCGTCGACGCGTACTCCGGAAGGCTCTCCTTCGATGTGTGGGGTATGTCCGAGACGGCCGGGATCAGTCTCGGGACGGATGCGACGTCGTTCGACGCGACGGATCTCGAACAGATACTGCGGTCCTTCGAGAGGCGGCTCGTCGGGGCCGCGATCGGCGGTCATGCCGCACGGAGCCGCTCCTTCGCCGGCGCGTAGACAGTCTGCCTGCCGACATCCTTACGCTCCTGGGCTGTCCAGCTTCGCAGGGGCCGCCGCACGTACGTCACGCGGGCTCGCGCCGAGTTCACGGCGGCAGGCCTTGTTGAAGGCCTGGAGATCGTCGATGCCCACGGACGCGGCGATGGCGGTGATGGACAGCGTGGAGGACAACAGGAGGTGGCGGGCGCGTTGAAGGCGGCGACGCCGGATGTACGAAACGACAGTGAGGCCGGTTTCGGCGCGGAACACGCGCGTCAGGTGTGTGTGGGAGACTCCGACGGCGCGAGCGACGTCCGGGACGGACAACGGGCCGGCCAGGTGTTCCTCGACATAGGCCTGGGCGGCTGCCACGAGGGGGTGGCGGCGCCCGGCTCCATCGCCCCTGGGCAACTCGGCGATGCGCCACAGCGCGGTCCAGACCTCGGCCGAGGCTCGCAGGGGAGAAGTCGGCATCGCGGTCACTGCGTTTCGGAGCAGATCGGCCAGGCGTGTGCTCTCGGCCGCGGCGTCCTGCATCACCGGCACCACCCGCGCGGTTCCGCCGTCGGGCAGCCGCAGATGGACGTAGAAGTGCTCCGACCTGCCCCGGTAGTGAAAGTGCACCTCCGTGTTCGGCGGTACCAGGCTGACGTGGCCGGGGCGTATGGGGTGGACCGACTGCCCGAGGGAGAGAGCACCCTCGTAGTGGTAGAGATGCAGCTGCCACAGGTCGGGCAGCCGGAAGACGTCGTGGGCGGTGGAGACGCCGTGCACCGCGATGCCGGCATCGACCACGGTGGGCGCCTCGTCGAGCCGCAGCGTTACGTGTTTCACGAGGATGGAAAATTACCAGCAGTGGACGATTTCAGCCCACGACCGATCCGGACAGGGCGCGTACGTTCGTCGCATGTCAACCAGCAAGCAACTCCTGACATCAATTCAGGTGGCGCGCTTCGTCGCGCAGGGATTTTTGCGCCTGGACGGTGTGGTGCCCCAGGAGATCAATGAACGGGCCATCGCGGCTTTGGCCGAGGGCCTGCCCGACGTGTCCTACGGCACCCCGCTGGTCGGGGCGTTCGCGCAGGACACCTTCGTCCACGAACTGCTCACCCTGCCGGTCGTCGCAGGCGCTGTCGAGAGCCTGGTCGGCCCCGAGCCGACCGTCGACCACCATGCGGTTCATGTGCGCGAGCCGCACGGGGGACAGGCACAGCCGCTCCATGGAGATGCGATCATCGATGTGCGGCCGGACGCGTTCGACATCCAGCTCATGTACTACCCGCACGAGGTGACCGCCGAGATGGGCGGCACCCTCAGCGTGCCCGGAAGCCATCTGCGCAGGATCAACGAGACGGACATCGGCCGCGTCCAGAACCTCAGGGGGCAGACCCGTCTGACCTGCCCGGCGGGCACGGTCGTGCTCGTCCACCACGGCATCTGGCACAGTGGCCGCCGCAACGACACCGCGGACCGTCGGTACATGTACAAACTCCGCCTCAACCCGACCGTGCCGCAGGTGCGTCTGTGGGACGTCTCCGACCTGCACGACCCCGCGGTGACCGCGGAGCTCAACACGCGCTTCCCCTGGTACGAGTGGGCCACGGGCCGACTGGAGATCTACAACCGGGTCCTGCTCTGGCGGGCCCTGACCGGCGACGACTCGTTCGACGTCGACTACTGGGTCACGCGCGTCAGCAACCGGCCGGCCCTGAGGAGTCACGCATGAGGCAGCAGGTTCTGGTCCTCTATCTCGCGACGTCGGCGCTGGACTCCGACGTCGTCGGCTGGTCCCGCTACGACGGGACCGGCCGGACCCGTCCGACGACCGGCGACAGCGACGAACCGCCTTACCCAACAGGGCTCGCCGCGCTGCACGACGGGTGGCGGCTGTTCCAGGCCTCCCAACTGCTGCCGCCTCAGTCCGGTCACGAGTACGACGTCTCCTTCCCGAAACACGAGTTCTTCTTCGAGAAGGTGGAGGACGGCTCCCGCCCTTGACCCGGTTGCGCGGGCGGGATCATCCCGCAGGGGCCGTGCTCCTCAGATGTTCCCGCAGCCACTGCTCGGTGTGACTCACGTGCATCAGTGCGGCGGCCTGGCTGAGGACGGCGTCACGGGCGGCCAGGGCATCGAAGATCGCCTCGTGTTCCGAGAGGGTCCTGCCCGCGGCCTGGTCGTCGACCAGGCCGCGCCAGATGCGGGCGCGCAAGGTGCGGCCCGAGATGCCCTGCAGCAGGGTGAGCAGCGTTTCGTTGCCCGTGGCCGAGACCACGGCGCGGTGGAACGCCGCGTCGTGCGCGTTGAGCTGTTCGACGTCGTCGCGTGCGGCTCGCATGGCGTCCAGGTGCCGCTTGACCTCTGCCAGCTGGTCGTCGGAGATCCGGGTGGCGGCGAGGGCAGTGGCCACCGGTTCGAGGAGCCGGCGAACCTCCATCAGGTCCAGCAGCGCCGCCGAGTCGCTCTGCAGCAGCTCGACCGCGCCGCCCAGGCCCTCGAGCAGCAGGCCGGGCTGCAGACTGGTCACATAGGTGCCGTCGCCCCGGCGGACCTCGAGCACGCGGGCGACCGCGAGTGCTTTGACCGCCTCGCGGGCCAGGTTGCGGGACAGGCCCAGCTGGGCCGCCAGCTCCGGCTCCGGCGGCAGCTTCGAGCCCGGTGGCAGCGCCCCGGTGCGGATGAGTTCACGGATCCGCTCAATGGCCTTGTCCGTCAGAGACAACGCGCACCCCTTCCGACTCCGGAGTGTTCTCCGCGCCGCTGCGCGTGGGTACGTCCGGCCTGACCAGGCCCTGGGCGCGAAGGTCGGACCAGAGAGCTTCCGGCACATGCCGACGGTGGAGTTCCACGTTGCGCCTGACCTGCTCCTGATCCCTCATTCCCAGGGTGACGTTGATGATACTGGGATGGCTGAAGGGGAAGGCGATCGCGGCGGCGGGCAGGGTCGTGCCGTGACGTTCGCAGACCTCGGCGATGGCCAGGGCACGGGCCACGAACTCGGGAGGAGCGTCCTTGTAGTCGTACTTCATGCCCGGCGCGGGGCGGTCCCTGGAGAGCAGGCCCGAGTTGAACACGCCGACGGCGACCACGCTCTTGCCGTGCTCCCGCGCGGCGGGCAGCACGTCGTCCAGCGCCGACTGGTCCAGGAGCGTGTAGCGTCCGGCCAGCATCACCACGTCGGCCGCGGTCTCGCGCAGGAAGCGGGCGAGCATGGCCGACTGGTTCATGCCGGCGCCGATCGCGCCGATCACTCCCTGGTCACGCAGGTCCGCGAGGGTGGGCAGAGCCTCCTCGGCGGCCTGCCGCCAGTGGTCGTCGGGGTCGTGCACGTAGACGATGTCGAGACGGCCGAGACCCGTACGCTCCAGAGTGGCATCGATGGAGCGGAGCACGCCGTCCCGGCTGAAGTCCCACTGGCGACGCAGGTCGTCGCGGACGACGAAACCCTCGCTGTCGACGCCCCGCGGCCGCTCGTTGGGCACGAGCAGCCGGCCCACCTTGGAGGAGACGACGTACTGCTCGCGGGGGCGGTCGCGCAGGGCGGCCCCCAGCCGCTGTTCGGACAGGCCGAGCCCGTAGTGCGGCGCGGTGTCGAAGTAGCGGATGCCGCTGCCCCAGGCCGCCTCGATCGCGGCTGCCGCGTCCTTTACCGGTGTGACCCGGTAGAGGTTGCCGATGACGGAGGTCCCGAAGCCCAGTTCGGTGACTTCGACGGTGGTGTTCGTGATCTTCCGGGTTCGCACAACACGCTCCTCGGGTCCTGCGAGTGGGACAGGGGTGCCGGTCAACGCCTGACGGCGGCCGAGCAGCCCGCCACGAGCGCTTCGGCCTCGGCGGGCGAGGCCATGGCGACGTCGCCGAGCGGGCCGGCGTTCGCGACGGACGCGGCCGTGAGCGCCGGCAGGATCCGGGCGCCGGCCGGCACGGAGGCGACGTCGGCGGTCATCGGCCCAGCCATCCGCCGTCGACGGGCAGGACGGTGCCGTGGACGTAGGCGGCGGCGTCGGAGGCCAGGAACACGGTGGCGCCCGCGAGGTCGTCGGCGGTGCCCCAGCGCCCCGCCGGGATGCGGTCCAGGATCGCCTTGCCGCGCACCGGATCGTCCCGTAGCGCCTGGGTGTTGTCGGTGGCGATGTAGCCCGGCGCGATGGCGTTGACATTGACACCCTGCGAGGCCCACTCGTTGGCCAGCGCCTTGGTCAGTCCGGCGAGGCCGTGCTTGGCGGCGGTGTAGCCGGGCACGGTGATGCCGCCCTGGAAGCTGAGCAGCGACGCCGTGAAGATGATTCTCCCCTGGCCGCGGGCCACCATCGCCGCCCCGACGGCCCGAGTGAGCGCGAACTGGGCGCTGAGGTTGACCTGGAGGACCAACTCCCAGTCGGCGTCCGAGTGTTCGGCCGCAGGAGTCCGGCGGATCGTGCCCGCGTTGTTGACCAGGATGTCCACCGGCCGCCGGCGGTCCGCGAGGCCGGCGCCCAGGGTCCGTACGGCGTCCGGGTCGGCGAAGTCGCACCGGATCGCCTCGAAGGTGCGCCCCGCGGCGGCGACGTCCTTCTCCACCGCGCTGCCGGACTCCTCCAGTGAGGCGCTGACGCCGATGACGTCCGCGCCGGCTTCGGCGAGGGCACGGGCCATGGCCCGCCCGATGCCGCGCCGGGCGCCGGTGACGACGGCGAGCCGGCCGGTCAGGTCGAAAAGGGGCATCTCAGGCTCCCGTCGTGTCGTTGCCGCAGTCCACGAGGATCTTCATCACGTTCCCGCCCGCCTCCAGCGCCTCGAAGGCGGCGGGTGCCTCGGTGAGCGGTACGACCTCGCTGATCAGCCGTTCGGCGGGAATCGTGCCGTCCGCCACCAGCTTCACCGCCCGCTCGAAGTCCGAGCGGTCGTACAACCGCGCACCGACGAGGGTGAGTTCCCGCCAGAAGAAGCGGTGCAGGTTCACCTCGCGGGGCCGGGGGTGGATGGCCACCAGGCACAGCCGGCCGCGCACGCCCAGCACGTCTACGGCGGTGGCGACTCCGCCCGCCGCGCCGGAGACCTCGAAGGCGACGTCGGCGCCCGCGTCCCCGGTCCACCGCCCGACGAGCCCGGGTACGTCGTCGGCGGCCGGGTCCCAGGCGGTCAGGCCCAACTTCTCGGCCAGCAGGCGCCGGTGGGTGCTCGGCTCCACGACGCGGACTTCGGCACCGGTGGCCCGCGCCACCAGCGCGATGAGCACCCCGACCGGTCCGCCGCCGACCACGACGACCCGCTCGCCCTCCCGCACCTGAGCCCGGCCGACGTCGTGCACGGCTACTGCGGTGGGCTCGACGAGGGCGGCCCGGTCCAGGGCGAGGGAGCCGGGCAGCCGGACGAGGGTGTGGGCGGGGACGGTCCAGCGTTGCTGCATCGCGCCCGGCGAGTCGATGCCGATGAAGTCGAGGTGTCGGCAGACGTGACGGTGCCCGGAGGCGCACGCCGGGCAGGTGCCGTCCCAGCGCAGCGGCATCACGGTCACCGGGTCACCGGACTGCCAGCCCTCCACGTCCGGCCCGACGCGTACGACGCGGCCGGACATCTCGTGCCCGAGGACGGCCGGCGTGGTGACCCGGGCGTCCATGTCGCCGTGGAAGATGTGCAGGTCGGTGCCGCAGATGCCGACGTAGGCGGGCGCCAGTTCCACCTCGCCCGGGCCGGGGGAGCGCGTCTGGGCGGGAGCCATGTCCAGGGTACGAGCGGCCTTGTAGCGGACTGCGAGTGTCATCGTGGGGTCAGGGTCCCTTCAGCGCGGACGCCGATGGTCAGCAGCAGGTTGGCGTAGGTACGGATGTCGGCGGTGACGATCGCCAGCGCCAGGTCGGGGGAGCGTGCGGCGTCGTAGAACGCGAACCGGTCCAGCGTCTGCACCGGGGCGGGCGCCAGCCGGGCGCGGTACCCGGCGATGGCCGGCGGCTCCGGTTCGCCCTCGGGCGGCACCATCACCCGGGCCGACTCCACGGGGATCGCCCCGAGGAGGACGTCGAGCACAGTGGTGACGTCCAGCAGGCCCGGCCTCAGATTGAGGTGGACGGTTCTGGCCCGCTCGCCGGTGGCCGTACTGGCGGGGTAGTGGCCGTCCGCGAGCAGGACGCGGGCGCCGTGCCCGGCTCCGGCCAGGGCTTCGAGGATGCCGGGGTGCAGCAGTTCCGTCAGGAGCACGTCGTCCCCTCCTCCCTCGGGGCCGGGGTCAGGTGATAGAAGTCCGTCGCGGTGCCGGCGAGGATCGCGTGGATCTCGGCGCCCGAGCAGCCGTCCAGGAGTTCCTCGACGGTGGCGGCCCAGCGGTTCCAGCCGCCGGCGAGGACGCAGACCGGCCAGTCGGAGCCGAACATCAGCCGGTCGGGGCCGAAGGCGGAGAGCAGGACGTCCCACGCCGGGCGGATGTCGTCGATCGTCCACCTTTCGTGGTCGGCCTCCGTGACGAGGCCGGACACCTTGCAGCGGACCTGGGGGTGCCCGGCCAGGGTCCGCACCTGCTGTGCCCAGTCGGTCAGCTCCCGCCGTGCGAGCGGTGGTTTGCCCGCATGGTCCAGGACGAGGGACAGCTCCGGGAGCCTTTCCGCGAGACGGATCGCCTGCGGGAACTGGTGGCTGCGGATCAGCACGTCGTATCCGAGTCCGCGCTCCGCGACCGCCCGCAGGCCCCGCTCGGCATCCGGCCGCCCGAGCCAGTGCGGGTCGGACTCGCCCTGCACGATGTGCCGTACGGCCCGCAGGTACCGGCCTGCGGGCCCTGTCCGCAGGTCGTCGAGTACGTCGCCGATCGCGGGGGACGTCAGGTCCGCCCAGCCGACGACGGCGCCGATCAGCGGATCGCTGCCGGCCAGGGCGAGGAGGTCACGTGTCTCGGGGACGGATGTGACGCACTGGACGACCACCGTGCTCGTCAGTCGCCGTCCGGCGATCGGCCGGGTCGCGGCCGAGCGCAGGGCGTGCGAACCGAAGTTGCGGCGGAGCGGCTCGTGCCCGGGTTCGTCCAGCCAGGGCTGCGGCCGGACGTCAAGGTCCCAGACGTGGTGGTGGGCGTCGACGAGGGGCTGGGCGTCAGACACGGGCGGTCCAGACGGGGCCGTCGGGGTAGGCGAACTCCTTGAGGGACTCCGGGTGCATCTGTGCGCTCAGTCCTGGCAGCGTCGGCGCCAGGTAGTGGCCGTCGGCGATGCGCACCGGGTCGACGAAGTGCTCGTGGAGGTGGTCGACGTACTCGATGACCCGGTCCTCCATGGTGCCGGAGACGGCGACGTAGTCGAACATCGACAGGTGCTGCACCATCTCGCACAGACCGACGCCGCCGGCGTGCGGGCAGACCGGCACACCGAACTTCGCGGCGAGCAGCAGGATCGCGACGTTCTCGTTGACGCCGCCGACCCGTGCCGAGTCGATCTGCACGATGTCCACCGCGCCGGCCTGGAGAAGCTGCTTGAAGACGACCCGGTTGGCGACGTGCTCGCCGGTGGCGACCTTGATGGGGCCGACGGCCTCGCGGACGGCGGCGTGGCCGAGGATGTCGTCCGGGGAGGTGGGTTCCTCGATCCAGTACGGCTGGTAGGGCGCCAGGGCGCGCATCCAGTCGACGGCCTGTCCGACGTCCCATCTCTGGTTGGCGTCCACGGCGATGCGGATGCCGTCGCCGACGGTCTCGCGGGCGGTGCGCATGCGCCGTACGTCGTCCTCCAGCGACGCGCCGACCTTCAGCTTGATCTGGGTGAAGCCGTCGGCGACGGCCTCCCGGGCCAGTCGGGCCAGCTTCTCGTCGGAGTAGCCGAGCCAGCCGGGGGTGGTGGTGTAGGCGGGGTAGCCGTGCTCCAGCAGGCGGGCGACGCGTTCCTGGCGGCCCGGTTCGGCACGGCGCAGGATGTCCAGGGCCTCCTCGGGAGTGAGTGCGTCGCTCAGCCAGCGGAAGTCGACCTGGGCGACCAGTTCCTCGGGCGGCATCTCGCTGAGAAGGCGCCACACGGGCTTGCCCGCGCGCTTGGCGGCCAGGTCCCAGGCGGCGTTGACCACCGCGCCGGTGGCCATGTGGATGGCGCCTTTCTCCGGGCCCAGCCACCGTAGTTGGGGGTCGTGCACGAGGGAGCGGGAGAACCCGCCGAGGTCGTCGCAGATCTTGTCGACGCGGAGGCCGACCACATGGGGTGCGAGGGCCGCGATGGCGGCGGCCTGTACGTCATTGCCGCGTCCGGTGGTGAAGGCCAGGGCGTGTCCCTCCAGTCCGTCGCCGGCGTCGGTGCGCAGGACGACATAGGCGGCGGAGTAGTCGGGCTCGGGGTTCATTGCGTCCGAGCCGTCGAGATGTTCGGAAGTGGGGAACCGCACGTCCAGGACGTCGAGGGCGGTGATACGGGCAGATGCCGATGGAGCGGACACGGCAGAGGACATGACGGACACTCCTGTGAGAGCAGGTGGGGACACGGGCCCCTGCGACGGAAGGGTGAGCGATGTGCGGCGGCGACGGCCGCCTGGTTCACTCCTGGACCTTGCCGCCGGTGATACGGGAGATGGCGAGGGCGACCAGGATGATCAGGCCGTTGAGAGCGCCGATCCACTGAGCGGGGACGCCCGCCAGCGTGAGCACGTTCTGGATCATGAAGAGCAGCAGGATGCCGCAGAACGCGCCGAACATGGTGCCCCTGCCACCGTTCAGGCTGATCCCGCCGATGACGGCGGCGGCGAAGACGGTGAAGATGTAGCCGTTGCCCTGCGCCGAGGCGACGGAGGCCAGCCGACCTGACAGCAGCAGTCCGGCGAGGGCGGCGAGCACGCTGCCGGTGACGATGACGATCCACAGCACCCGGTCGGTGCGGATGCCGGCCGCCTTCGCCGCGTCGACGTTGCCGCCGATGGCGTACAGCGAGCGCCCGAAGCTGGTCCAGCCCAGGACGACGATGGCGACGGCGAACAGCGCCAGGCATATCCAGATGGAGGCCGGCATCCCGAACCATTCCGCGGTGCCCGGGTAGAGCATCGACTTCGGCAGCTGGAAGAACGTCTGGCCACCGGAGATGCCGGTGAGGACGCCGCGCAGCACGATGAGCATGCCGAGGGTGACGATGAAGCCGTTGAGGCCGAAACGGATGATCAGCAGGGCGTTGATCACTCCGACGAGCAGGCCCACGGCGAGCGTCACGGGAATCGCCCATGCGCCGGGCAGCAGGCCGAGGCCGTGGCCCGCGCCGGCCGGAACCACCAGCCAGGCCGCGACGCCGGGTGCGAGGCCCATGGTGGACTCCAGTGACAGGTCCATCTTCTTGACGATCAGGATCATCGTCTGGGCGAGGACCAGCAGGGCGATCTCGGACATGGTCTGCAGGACGTTGATGAGGTTGTCCGCCTGCAGGAAGACCGGGTTGACGACCTGGCCGACGACGGCGATGACCACGATCGCGGGAACGAGGGCCAGATCGCGCAGCCGGGCCAGAGGTATCCGGCCGCCGAACAGACCGCGCCTGGCCGTCGGCTCGGTGGTCCCGGGGGCGGGGGTGTCCGCCGCGAGGACGGTGTCAGGCATGGAGGTCCACTCCTTCCATCGCGGCCACGAGTTCGTGGTCGTGCCAGCCGCGGGCGATCTCTGAGGTCACACGGCCCTGGAACATCACCAGGACCCGGTCGCACATGCGCAGGTCGTCGAGTTCGTCGGAGGCGATGAGCACTCCGGTGCCGGTCTCCGCGGTCTCCTGGACCTTGCCGAGGAGGAACTCCTTGGAGCGCACGTCCACGCCCGCGGTCGGGTTGATCAGAACCAGCAGCCGCGGGTCGTCGGCGAGGGCGCGGGCCATGACGACCTTCTGCTGGTTGCCGCCGGAGAGGGCGGAGACGGGCAGGTCGGGGCCGGGCGTCTTGATCGTCAGACGCTCGATCATCCCCTCGGCGAGCCGGTCCCGTCGGCGCGGGCTGAGGAATCCGTTCCTGCCGAGCCGGCGGGGAACGGACAGTGTGGCGTTGTCCGCGATCGACATGCCGGGCACGAAGCCCTGGTGGTGTCGGTCCTGCGGGACGAACCCGGCGCCGGCGGCGAGCGCGGCGGGCACGCTGCCGGGACGCGGACGGTTGCCGGCGATCTCCACCTCGCCGCCGGCGGCGGCCCTCAGCCCCACCACCGTCTCGGCCACTTCGGTGCGTCCGCTGCCCGCGGCCCCCGCGAGCCCGACGATCTCTCCGGCGCCGACCCGGAAGGTGATGTCGCCGTAGGTCTCGCCGCTCAGACCCCGGACACCGAGCGCGGCCGTGGCGTCGGCGTCGAGGGTGCTCGCCCGTTCCTCGCGCCGGTCGGCCGCCGCCTCACCGGTCATGGCGGTGACGAGTTCGGTGCGGGGCAGCTCGGCGACCGGTGAGGTCAGGATATGGCGGGCGTCCCGGAAGACCGTCACCATGTCGCAGATCTCGTAGACCTCCTGCAGGTGGTGGCTGATGAAGAGGAAGGTCACGCCCTGCCGTTGCAGGTCGCGGATGCGGTCGAAGAGACGGTTGATCGCCGCGGCGTCGAGCTGGGCGGTCGGCTCGTCGAGGATGATGAACCGGGCACCGAAGGACAGCGCGCGGGCGATCTCCACGAACTGCCGTTGTTCCACGCTGAGATCAGCGGCGGGGGTCTGCGGGTCGACGTCCACGGACCAGGTCGCCAGCAGATCCTTCGCACGGCGCCGTACGCCCTGCCAGCTGATCAGCCGGTGGCGGCCGTGGTCGTGCCGGTTCAGGAAGAGGTTCTCGGCGACGGTCAGGGTGGGGATGATCGTCGACTTCTGGTAGACGCAGGCCACGCGCCGACGCCAGGCGTCGCGGTCCGTGAGCCGTGGCGCCGGGCTGCCGCCGAAGGTCACCGTCCCCTCGTCAGGGGCCTGCAGGCCGGTGAGGACGGACACCAGGGTCGACTTGCCGGCGCCGTTGCGGCCGACAAGGGCATGCGTCTCGCCGGACCTGATGGTGATCCGGGCGCCGTCCAGGGCCACCGTCGGACCGAATCGTTTGACTATGCCCGTCGCCTGGACGACGGGCGGACCCGCCGGGACCCGTCCGTCGTCCGTCGGGGAGGGTGCGGGGCGGACTGCTCGATCCCCGTCGCTCATCTCAACCGCCTTGGTGATATTCGCCGTTGCTCTTCCGGTGGTGGGCGTGGTGTCAGCCGAGGTTGTTGCCCCACAGCGACTTGTCGTCGCTCTTGATGCTGGATACGCCGCCGTAGGTGCCGCCGTCGGCGGTGACGAGCGGAGCCGAGAGCTGGTCCTCCAGCAGCCCGTCGCGGACCTTGACGATGGCGCTGTTGTGGTCGGTCCTGCCGGGCTGGAACGTCTTCCCGTCGATCGCGGCCTTCAGGTAGTACAGGGCGTACTTGGCGTAGAGGTCGGCCGGTTGGGAGACGGTGGCGTCGATCCGTCCGGCGGCGATGTCCTTCAGCTCCTCGGGAATGCCGTCGTTGGAGACGATGAAGACGTGTTTCTTGTTCTCCGGGTCCACCAGCAGGCCCCTCTGCTTGAGGACCTGAAGGGTGCCGGACAGGGCGAAGCTGGACTGCATGTAGATGCCCTTGATGTCCGGGTTGGCGGTCAGGTCCGTCTGCAGCTTCTGCGCGGCGACGGCGCCGTCCCAGTTCGTGGCCTCGCCGAACACCTTGATGCCGGGGTAGTTCTTCTTCATGCAGTCGTTGAACGCCTCGGTACGGTCACGGCCGTTGATGGAGGACAGGTCGCCCTGGAGCATGACGACCTTGCCCTTGCCGCCGAGCTTGGTGCCCAGGTACTGGCAGGCCTTCTCGCCGTACGCGCGGTTGTCGGCGCGGACGACCATGAAGACCTTGCCGGTGTCGGGGCGGGTGTCGACCGTGACGACCGGGATCTTCTTCGCCTCCAGCTGCGACAGGGTGGGCGCGATGGCCGCGGTGTCCTGCGGGGCCATCGCTATGCCCTTGACGCCCTGGCTGATGAACGTCTGGGCGTTGGCGGTGAGCTTGGCGACATCGTTCTGCGAGTTGGTGGTCTTGAGCGAGAGGCCGAGCTGCTTGCCGTACTCCGGTGTGTACTTGATGTACGAGTTCCAGAAGTCGGTGTCGGAACGCGGGTAGTCGACACCGACCAGCGGCGTGCCGTTGGACGACGCCGCGGTGCCGGAGCCGTTGCAGGCGGTGAGCAGCGCCAGTGCGGAGAGGACGGAGGCGGTGGAGCAGAGGGCTGTTCTGAGTCTCATCGGGCATTCCTCGCGCTTGTCCCGGAGCGGGAGATGGTTCGCAGGGCGACAGCCGTGTGCCGCCGCATCGAAGAGATGGGATGTATGTATAGGCGGCGACTGAGGGGCCTGTCTAGGTCCCGGGCAAAGTTCCTGTAAGAGAGGGGGTACGGAACCCGTCGCGGTGACCGGCGGGTTGAATCAATCCCATCAATGAGGAGTATCTGCAAGGCGCCGACGGCCCCCCATGTCGAGCTCGTTCGACAGTCGCCAGTTCCTGGCCGCCCGTCACAGGTGCAGCGGCGGCAGCCGTCGCGGGCGGCGGCCTGGGGGCCGGCGTCGCCCAGGCGGCACCGAGTTCATACACCCCCGTACGAACCGGTCGCACCAACGCGACGCGCCGCGGAAGGGGCGCGCCAGGGCGGCGCGCCCCTATGGAGCGCAGCGGGCGACCCGGCCGCTCGCACACGTGGTGCCGGCAGCCCCGTGGGGTCACGTCGGCGCGGCCCGGCCGCCACGACCGTCTGGGCGGGGTCGGTGATGTCGAGCGCCACGTGCCTCGCGCCCGCCACCGAGTGGATCGCACGCGACGGCCTTCCGGCCGCCTTCGGGAACATGCCAGTCGGCAACGGCGGCCGGGCGCCGGTGGTGTGACGACAGGTCAGGGGCTCTCTCGGGCCGCGGCTCCCGGCCGCGACCGAAGCCGACCGGGAGCCGTCCGCCCGGGAGCGCGACACCGTCACACCGGCGAGGCACAGCAGGCCACCCACCAGGATCAGCGCCTCCGGCGCCTCGCCGAGCAGCAGCCATGACGAGGGCCTGCCGGCGTCCGTCCGTCGCTCGCCCCAGTTCAGGGCAACCATGCGGAACCCGAACGGCAGCAGGCCGGACAGCGGGATTCCGCGCCAGGCGGACCTGGGTGGCAGCCCTTCCCACCGTACGGCCGAGATGACGCTCAGAGGTGAGGGCACCCGGGGCAGGCCGGCCGAGCGCCGGCGCGCCCGGCGAGTACGCGGTTCCCGCGCTGCGGATCGCCACGAAGGCGGAGGCCCACAGCACGACGGCGACAGCGGCGGCGCCGTTGGCGAGCATCTGTGGACGGCTTCTGGCGGCGTTCGTCATGCTCCCGAAGCCGAGACCTCTTCGCCGGGGCGACGTCGGGTCGTTGAGCGGTTCGGCCGGCGCGCCGCCGCATCTTCAGGGGGATGGCGTCCAGCTGGGTTCGAACCGCAGGATCTCGGCGGTGGCCGCGCCCTGCGTGACAAACGGGTCGGAAGCGACGGCCGCCTCGATCTCCGACGGCTCGCCGTCCGCGATGATCAACCCGCCGGTACGGGGCTCCAACGGTCCGGCGTAGCGCACCATCCCCTTCGCGAACACACCGTCGGGGTTGGCGTAGTGGGCGTCCTTGAGCGCGTCGATGGTGTCCAGGGGCGCGTGGTACTTGAGCACGATCACATACATGCCTCAAGTCAAAGGCAGGCCGCTCCGACAGCGCCAAGTCCGGCTTCGTGACCCGCCTATAGGCTGGCACCTATGGCCGGTGATCAGGGTGGGTGGGCGGGGCATGGATGAGCTCTCCGGCGTGGAGTTGCGGCACCTGCGGTACTTCGCCGCTGTCGCCGAGGCCGGCACCGTCACCGAGGCGGCCCGGCGGTTGCGCATCGCCCAGCCCAGCCTCAGCCAGCAGATCCGGCTGCTGGAGCGACGCATCGGCAGGGAGCTCTTCCGCCGTCTGCCCCAGGGGATGGAACTGACCGGCGCCGGGCGGCTGCTGCTGGGCGGCGTCAACCGGGCGCTCGGCGAGCTGAGTTCGTCGATCTCGGCAGCACGCGCCGAAGCCCCGACGGTGACCGTCGGGGTGTGCCGGGGCGTGCCGCGTGCCGTGCTCGCCACAGCCGAGCGGGCCATCACGCTCGGCCGGCCGCTGCGACTCGCCTACGAGCGGATCGACTCCCGGCTGCAAGGCGATCGGCTGCGCGCGGGCACCCTGGCCCTCGGCATTCTGCGCATGCCCGTGACTGCCTCGGGCCTCCAGCTGTGCACACTCAACGACGAGCCGCTCGGCGTCGTGCTGCACGCCGGCCACCCCCTCGCCGGCCGACCGGAACTGACCTGGTCCGAACTGCGCGGCCAGCGATTGCTCTGGTTTCCTTCGGAACGAGCCCCTGGCTTTGCGGCCGCCGTCCTCACGCGCCTGCGCGAGCACGGGTGGACTCCTGACACGGTTTCCGACGATCACGGCAGCCATACGCTGTTCCGCCACCGGCTCATCAGCGAGGACGCTCTCGTCGCGCTCCGGCCCCGCAGCGGCTCGGCCGCTGACCCGGACCTCGTCTGGCGCCCCGTCGGACCGGAGCCGCCCCATGAACGGCTGGTGCTGGCGGCGGCTGCCGGCACCCCCTGGGGCCAGTACCTGGCAACAGAGAGCAAGGCGGCTGACGGTCTGCCGGCGTGACGGCGGCCATCACCACCGCCACCCTTCTCCGCCCGGCGCTGAGACCGCTCGGGTGCCGCCCGGCCGTGACGAGCCGGCTCGCTTCCGTGACCGATGGGGCCGATGAGAACGAGGAGTCAGCGCCGCTGCCGTCGGCCACAGCCGCCCTCGCCGCGGTCCCGGCCGCTCGGCTGCGCGGCGCGCTGTCCCGCCTCGGCCGCCCTGACTCGGCCTGGCGCGTGGTGGTGGGGCCGCAGGTGTGCAACCGGGGCGACCAGTCCTGGTCGGCCGGATGCCGAAGCCCGCGAAGCCGTGGAGGACGTTGGCCCTCGTGCGCCGTTGGCTGACCGGGATGCCATGGGGCGCGCTCAGTCGAAGCGCAGATCGGAGAGCTGCTTCCTGGCCAAGGTGAGGTCGTCCTCGGGCAGGGGATCGGCGGCTCTGGCGACCAGGATCGAGGCCATCTCCCGGCCCGCCCGGCGTATGCGCGCGGGCAGGCCCTCGGTGTGCGCGTCGCTGCCTGAACCCCAGTCCTCCGACGCCGCGTACACGCCGGTCGGGAGGACCACGGTCCGCAGGTAGGTGAAGAGCGGGCGCAGCGCGTGTTCCAGCACGAGAGAGTGACGGGGAGTGCCACCCGTCGCTCCGATCAGGACCGGCTTGCCCGTGAGGGCGCCCGGATCGATCAGATCGAAGAAGGACTTGAACAGCCCGCTGTACGAGGCGCTGAACACCGGTGTCACGGTGACCAGGCCGTCGGCGCTCGTCACCGCTTCGATCGTGTCGGCCAGCTGCGGTGGGGGGAACCCGGTGACGAGGTTGTTGGCGATGGCGACAGCCAGGGGGCGCAACTCGATGACCTCCACGTCCGCCTTGTGGCCCTGATCGGCGAGCTCGTCGCGGACGGTGTCGGTGAGACGGTCCGCCAGCAGGCGGGTGGAGGAGGGGGTGCTCAGGCCCGCGGATACGGCGACGAGCTTCATGCGGCGGTCGTCCCTTCCGAAGCGGCTGCCGAAGCGGCTGCCGGAGTGGCTTCCGCAGTCGCCGCGAGCAAGGACTGGTGGGTCGGCGCCTCCGGCGCGTCCGCCGGGCGTCCGACGGCGAACTCCTTGCGCAGTACTGGTACGACCTCCTCGCCGAGCATGTCGATCTGCTCCAGGACGGTCTTCAGCGGCAGCCCGGCGTGGTCCATCAGGAACAGCTGGCGCTGGTAGTCGCCGGCGTACTCGCGGAAGGTGAGCGTCTTCTCGATGACCTGCTGCGGGGAGCCGACGGTCAGCGGCGTCTGGGCCGTGAAGTCCTCCAGGGAGGGTCCATGGCCGTAGACCGGCGCGACATCGAAGTAGGGGCGGAACTCGCGCACCGCGTCCTGGGAGTTCCTCCGCATGAACACCTGGCCGCCGAGGCCGACGATCGCCTGCTCGGGCGTGCCGTGCCCGTAGTGGGCGTAGCGGGTCCGGTACAGCTCGACCATCCGCTTGGTGTGGTCGGCGGGCCAGAAGATGTTGTTGTGGAAGAAGCCGTCGCCGTAGTACGCGGCCAGTTCGGCGATCTCCGGGGAGCGGATGGAGCCGTGCCAGACGAAGGGCGGTACGCCGTCCAGCGGGCGGGGCGTGGAGGTGAAGCCCTGCAGGGGGGTGCGGAACTTGCCCTCCCAGTCCACGACGTCCTCGCGCCACAGGCGGTGCAGCAGGCTGTAGTTCTCGATGGCGAGGTTGATGCCCTGCCGTATGTCCTGCCCGAACCAGGGATAGACCGGGCCGGTGTTGCCGCGGCCCATCATCAGGTCCACCCGGCCGTCGGCCAGGTGCTGGAGCATCGCGTAGTCCTCGGCGATCTTCACCGGGTCGTTGGTGGTGATGAGGGTGGTGGCGGTGGAGAGGACCAGCTTGTCCGTCTTCGCCGCTATGTAGCCGAGCATCGTGGTCGGCGACGAGGGTACGAACGGTGGGTTGTGGTGCTCGCCGGTGGCGAAGACGTCGAGTCCGACCTCCTCGGCCTTCTGGGCGATCGCGACCATGGCCTTGATGCGCTCGTGCTCGGTCGGGGTCCGTCCCGTGGTGGGGTCCGGTGTGACGTCGCCGACGCTGAAGATCCCGAATTGCAAGGTTCCTCCGGTTGTCCGGTGATCGAGTGGTTCTCGAACGGTAGAAGTTCACCGCGCGGCCAGGATGACCGTGCGTGCACGGCAAGTGGTCCCACAGCGTTCCTCTCGGGATGCCCTCATCATGGGAGCAGAGGTGCTGAGTCCTGAGCCGCCGTGCGTTCGCGGGCAGGAGAAGGCACGCGGTCCGGCACGACGTTCGGCGCGGTGACGGCGTGACGGCCGGGAGGACGAGCGGCGTTCCCGCTTCGGTCAGGTGATGTGGCGCAGCAGCGCGGCGACCGCCGGGGGTGCTTCGCCGGGCGGCCGTACCACCATGATCTTCCAGGTCGGTGCGTACCGGTCGAACCGGTACTGGGACAGATCGGGGAAGCGGTCCGCGATCGACTTGGGCATGATGCAGACGCCCAGGTCGCCCCGGACCAGTTCGGCCGCCGCGCCGATGTCGTTCACCTCGAACGTCGTGCTGCGGTCGACGCCCGCGGCCCGGAAGGCCCGGTCGACCGCGTAGCGGATGGCCCAGCCGGGTGTGAAGTCCACCAGGGGCAACCGGGCGATGTCGGCGAGCCGGACCTCGCCGTTCGGCGTGGCCCCGGCGAGTACCCGCCGGGGCGCCGCCAGCAGCACCATGTCCTCGCGGGACAGCAGCCGGGTCGCGAGCCCGCGCTGCTGCTGGCGGTCCAGCGCGACCACGGCCAGGTCCACCGTGCCGTCGCGCAGTGCCTGCCGGATGTCGGCGACGGCCGCCTGCCGCAGGTGCACGACCACGCCCGGATGCTCGGCACGCAGCGCGGCCAGGGCGTGGTGGAGTCCGGCCCACACCCCCTGCATCGTGCCGACCGTCACCCGCCCGCGCAGCTGCCCCCGTACGGCGTCGACGGCCTCCCGTGCCAGCTCGGCGGCCCGGAGCGTCGCGCGTGCGGCGGGGACGAACGCCTCGCCGGCCGGGGTGAGGGCGACGCGGTGTGTGGTGCGGTCGAACAAGGGGGTGCCCAGTTCGCGTTCGAGGGCGCGGACCGTGCTGGACACGGCGGACTGGACCACGTGCAGCCGCCGTGCTGCCGCCGTGAAACCGCCCGCGTCGGCCACCGCGACGACGACCTCCATCTGCCGCAGATCCATCATCCGCTCCCGGTCAAGCAGCGCTGGCTTCGATCTCCGCTGCATCGTATGCGGACGGCAGGGCTCACATCGGCCGGGACAGTGACCGCAGACCGTCGGTCAGGCACGCACCAGCGGTGTGTCGACCAGATGCTCGGCCAGGAACCACGCCTGCCGTTCGCCGGTCCTGATCACTTGCGAGACCAGCAGGTCGATGGTGCCGTCGTCACCGCACTCTGCGGTCCGGGCGGTGGCGTCGTGGGCGTCGATGAGGATGGTCTCGTGGGCCTCCAGCAGCCGGGACAGCATGGCCGGCACCTCCTCCACCCCGTCCGGGGGCCGCGGGATCGACGTGATCTCGGCGACGTGCCGCGGATCTCCCACCGCCACGCCGCCCAGCGACTGGACGCGTTCGGCGATGGTGTCGATGATCTCCAGCTGTTCACCCGCGTGCTTGTCCAGGACCAGGTGCAGCTGGTAGAAGGTGGCGCCCCGCATCAGCCAGTGGTGCTTCTTGTAGAGGCCGTAGAGGATCTGCGTGTCCGCGAGGACCTTGTTCAGGCGCTGGCATGAGTACATGCGCGCCTCGTAGGACAGGGCGACCGGGAACTGCTTGACGGTCCCGAACTCCTGGATCACCTCGCCCTTCTGGTGCAGCCAGGGCTGGCTGCTGTGGACGGATGGGGGGTTGGTGGTCATGGTCCGCCTCCTGCGGTGCCGTGTTGTTCGTACTGCGGTGACGCTAGGTGCCTGGTCGAGGCATGGCTTGACCCGCAGTGCATGCGGTGCCGCCTGCCCGCGCACTGAGTCCGGCGCTGGTGCCGGGCGTTCGCTCTCGGACAAGCCTCCGTGCGCCGGCGGACTCGGGCGGTTCTCCGGCAGCTCTACCGTCGGCGGGACGACCCATGGCCGGAGGGCCGGCGGAACGAGGAGAGGCATGAGTACGGACGAGCAGGCGGACGTGGTGGTCCTCGTGCTGGGGGAGGGCGGCGGGTACGTCGCCGACACGCCGGCCGAAGCGGGACTGGACGTGGTGGTCGAGGACGCCGGCCGGGGCGTGCCGGCCGGTGCGGCCTCGGCGGGGCCGGCGGGCGGGGAGGTGTCGTACGGGCTGAGCGCGGCCGTCCACGCGGCGGTACCCGTCGACCGGCTTCGGCACATGATCTACACCTGTCCCGCCTTCCACCGGGCGATCGAGGCGGCCCCGGGAGCCCTCCACTGAACCGCGTCCCGACCCTGCGGGCGGACCCGGGAGCCAGGCGGCGGCGCACCATGGTGGGCCGCGACCCCGGCGAGCCGCACCGGTCCGCCACCTCGCTGGAGCTCTTCTTCGACCTGTGCTTCGTGGTCGCGGTGGCGCAGGCGTCCACGAGCCTGCGCGGGGCACTGACGGAAGGGGACTACGCCGGCGGTGGGCTGCGCTTCTCGCTGGTCTTCTTCACCATCTGGTGGGCGTGGATGAACTTCACGTGGTTCGCCTCCGCCTACGACCCGGACGACGTCCCGTACCGGCTGACGGTGCTGGTGCAGATCACGGGATCGCTCGTCCTGGCCGCCGGAGTGCGCCGCGCGTTCGAGGACGGGGATCTGCACGTCATCACGCTCGGGTACCTCGTGCTGCGGACGGCGCTCGCCGCGCTGTGGTTGCGTGCCGCCCTGTCCGATCCCGCTCGGCGGAGCACCACGCTCCGCTTCGCCGCGGGAGTGACGGCATGCCAATTCGGCTGGGTGGGACTGCTCTTCGTCCCGGCGTCGGTGCGGCTGGGCGGCATCGTGGTGATGATCGCGGCTGAGGTCGCCGTTCCCGTGTGGGCGCAGTCCGCCGGGATGACGCCCTGGCATCCGCGTCACATCGCCGAGCGCTACGAACTGTTCACCCTCATCGTCCTCGGCGAGTCCGTAGCGGCCGCCACCGTCGCCGTCCGCAGCGCCTTCGACCGGCATCACGGCACCGGTTCGCTCTATGTGCTGGCGGCCGGCGGACTGCTCATGGCCTACGCCATGTGGTGGCTGTACTTCGCCCGGCCCGCGCACACGCTGCTCGCCACGACACACCAGGTCGACCGCAGGAGATTCCCCTGGGCGTACGGTCACTACCTGATCTTCGCCTCGGCCACCGCCGAGGGCGCCGGCCTGGCCGCGTACGCCGATCACGTCACACGGCACACCGGGACCTCACCGGCCGCGGCCGGCGCCGCGGTCACTGGGCCGGCGGCCGTCTTCCTGATGACGGTCTGGATGGTGCACCTGCGGCCACACCGACAGCGCGTGGCCGAACGCGTTCTGTTTCCCCTCGCCGCGGCCGGTGTCCTGGCGGCCGCCTGGTCCCCGGCGCCCGCGCTCGTCGCCGGTGTGGTTCTGGCGAGCCTGGTCGCTGTGGTCACGGTGCCGCGTCGGTGACCGGGGCCGGCGCGGGGTCCCGCCCTGATCCATGACGAAAGGGCCGCGCGGACGGACGCCGTGAAGGGAGTCCGTCCGCACGGCCCCGCGTCGCACCGCTCGGGTCTGGGCGCGGAGCGCGCTGTCAGCCGGCGTGCAGCGCGCTGCGCAGGGTGCCGGTGGCCAGCGTGATGGCGGCCTCGGCGGCGTGGGTCTCGCGCAGGGCGTTGAGCATGACGAAGTCGTGGATGATGCCCTGGAAGCGCACGGCGGTGACCGGGACGCCGGCCTCGCGCAGCTTGTTGGCGTAGGCCTCGCCCTCGTCGCGGAGCACGTCGGCCTCACCGGTGATCACCAGGGCGGGAGGCAGGCCGGTGAGCTGCTCGGTGGTGGCGCGCAGCGGGGAGGCGGTGATCTGGGCGCGCTCGGCCTCGTCGCTCGTGTACTGGTCCCAGAACCACTGCATGCCGTCACGGCGCAGGAAGTAGCCGGTGGCGAACTGGTGGTAGGAGCCGGTGCCGAAGTTCGCGTCGGTCACCGGGTAGAACAGCACCTGCTGGAGGAGCGGGAGGCCGCCGCGTTCCTTCGCCATCAGGGTCAGCGCGGCGGTCATGTTGCCGCCGACGGAGTCGCCGGCCACCGCCAGCCGGGAGCCGTCCAGGCCCTTGGCAGCGCCCTGCTCGACGACCCACTTCGCGACCGTGTAGTTCTGCTCGATGGCGACGGGGTAGCGGACCTCGGGTGACAGGTCGTACTCGGGGAACACCACGGCGGCGTTCGCGCCCACGGCGAGTTCGCGCACCAGGCGGTCGTGTGTGTGGGCGTTGCCGAACACCCAGCCCGCGCCGTGGATGTAGAGGATCACCGGCAGGGTCCCCTCGGCGCTGGCGGGCTTGACGACGCGGGCCCGGACACTGCCCGTCGGACCGCCGTCGACGGTGATCCA
Organism: Streptomyces sp. MK7; assembly: GCF_032658145.1. Taxonomy (NCBI): domain Bacteria; kingdom Bacillati; phylum Actinomycetota; class Actinomycetes; order Kitasatosporales; family Streptomycetaceae; genus Streptomyces; species Streptomyces sp. MK7. Next base: position 45,671 of record NZ_JAVACL010000015.1, on the reverse strand, counting down.
CTCCTCGTCGATCCGCGGCTTGGCGATCTCACCGGACTGCACCTCGTCGACCGCCTTGCGGCCCTCCGCCGGGGGCAGGTCGAAGAGGTAGGGCGGGTTGGCGGTGGCCTCGGCGAACGCGGCCGCGGCCGGCTCCAGGACCGGCTGAACCGGCTCTACGGCGTCGGACATGTGTGTCTCCCCAGATCATGTGGCGTGGCGCGCCGGGCGCGCGGGCGCGGTGAGTCGACTTCCGCATCAGACCCAGGGATCTGATGAGTCGTCGATCCCCACGCTAAGCCGCTTCCGGTGACGGCGATCGTCCACGAGTGCACGGGAGTTGTCCTCAAAGTGCACGGACCGTCAGTGCACTGTCGGAACGCGTCCGGTGCACTGCCGGGACATAGGGACGCTTCGGCTCGAAATAGCCTGGCGGTGCAGCAGTCGAGGCGCCGGGGGCGGGGCCTGTGCAGTGCACGGCAGCCCGCCCCGGAATGCGGACCCGCCGCTGTCGACGCACACGGAAGTCGATGCAGACGCATGCGACGCCGTTCATCCCGCAGGAGGTTGCCGAAAGGTGTCCACGATGCCGGTCGGTGGGCTGGTTCCCCGCGCCACCGACAACGCCGCGGACCTGGTCGTCCGCAACGCGAAGATCCACACCTCGGACCCGGTCCGCCCGCAGGCCGAGGCGCTCGCCGTCCGCGACGGTGTCATCACGGTCGTCGGCGACGACAACGACGTCGCACCCCACGTCGGCCCGGACACGAAGGTGGTCGACGCGCTCGGCCGCCGGATGGTTTCCGGCCTCAACGACGCGCATCTGCATGTCATCCGGGGCGGGCTCAACTACGTACTGGAGCTGCGCTGGGACGGCGTCCCCACACTGCGCCAGGGCCTGGCCATGCTGCGCGAGCAGGCCGCCCGCACCCCCAAGGGCCAGTGGGTGCGGGTGGTGGGCGGATGGTCGGCCGAGCAGTTCGCCGAACGGCGGCTGCCGACCGTCGCCGAACTGAACGCCGCCGCGCCGGACACCCCGGTGTTCGTCCTGCACCTGTACCAGGCGGCGGTGCTCAACCGGGCGGCTCTCAAGGCCGCCGGCTTCACCCGGGACACCCCCGACCCCAAGGGCGGCCAGATCGTACGGGGCCGGGACGGTGAGCCGACGGGCATGCTGCTGGCCGCCCCCAGCGCCCTCATCCTCTACTCGACCCTGGCCAAGGCCCCGGTCCTGGAGGGCGAGGACAGGAAGACCTCCACCCGTCATTTCCTGCGGGAACTGAACAGGTTCGGCCTCACGTCGGCGATCGACGCGGCCGGAGGGTTCCAGAACTTCCCCGACAACTACAGCACGGTCGTGGAACTGGCGAAGGCCGGTCAGCTGTCGCTGCGCATCGCCTATCACCTCTTCCCGCAGACCGCAGGTCAGGAAATCGACGATCTCACCCGCTGGATCGAGATGGCCCGCCCCGAGGACGGGGACGAATGGCTGCGCCTCAACGGTGCGGGCGAGAATCTGACGTGGGCGGCGGCGGACTTCGAGAACTTCGCCGAGCCACGCCCGCAACTGGGCGACTACGAGGCGGAATTCGAGAAGGCCGTACGCCTGCTCATGGAAAATGGCTGGGGTTTCCGGCTGCACGCCACCTATGACGAGACCATCCGCCGGGATCTGGCGGTCTTCGAGAAGCTCGCCGCGGAAGGGCTCTTCCCGGCCGGCAACCGGTGGCTGTTCGACCACGCGGAGACCGTCTCCGCGGACAGCCTCGACCGCATCGCCGCCCTCGGCGGCGCGATGTCCGTGCAGAACCGGCTGTCCTTCCAGGGTGAGGCGTTCGTACGCCGCTACGGCCCCGGTGCCGCCGCGGACGCCCCTCCGGTCCGGGCCATGCTGGAGCGCGGCCTGACCGTCGGCGCCGGCACCGACGCGACCCGGGTCTCCACCTACAACCCGTGGGTCGCCCTGCACTGGCTCGTCACCGGCCGCACCGTCGGCGACCTGGTCGTCCGCCCGCCGCACAACCGGGTCGACCGGCGAACCGCGCTGGCGATGTTCACCGAGGCGGGTGCCGCGCTGACCGGGGAGACGAGCGTCAAGGGCGTCCTGCGTCCGGGCTTCCTCGGTGACCTGGCCGTCCTGTCCGAGGACTACTTCACCGTGCCCGAGCCGGACATCGCGCACATCGAGTCCCTGCTGACGGTCGTCGGCGGCCGGATCGTCTACGCCAGCGCCGAGTACGCGGGCCTGGACGAGGAACTGCCGCCGGTCAGCCCCGAGTGGAGCCCGGTGGCGCACTTCGGCGGCTACCAGGCCACACCCGGTACGGGCCTGTCGGGCGCCCGCCAGGCCGAACTGCTCGGCCAGGCCGTCGCCGAGTCGGAGCAGCACCGCCAGTGGCGTGTCCGCCGCGGCCTCACCCCCGGGCCCGCGAGCACGTTCTTCGACCCCTGCTTCTCCCTCTGAACCGCAGCTCTCTCCCCGACCTCCCGGGAGGGGCACGGTCACGAGCCGCCCCTCCCGGGACGCCACCCCGACTCGCACCGCCCACCGCGCGGTCGCGTTCGACAGCGGACGCCCGTCCGCGATCACCACACACATGGAAAGGCCACCGTCATGGTCAACGTCTCCGAGGTCACCGCGGCCCCCAGCCCCGACCTGCTCACCCCGGACAACTGCGCGGTGCTGTTCATCGACCACCAGCCGCAGATGTTCTTCGGCACCGGCAGCGGCGACCGCACCGCGATCATCAACTCGACCGTGGGCCTGGCGAAGGCCGCCAGGGCGTTCGACGTGCCGGTCGTGCTGAGCACCGTGGCCGCCGAGTCCTTCTCCGGCCCGATCATGCCGCAGCTGCCCGAGGTCTTCCCCGACCGGAAGATCATCGACCGCACCACGATGAACGCCTGGGAGGACGTCGACTTCGTCGAGGCGGTCAAGGCCACCGGCCGTAAGAAGCTGGTCATCGCCGGCCTGTGGACCGAGGTCTGTGTCGTCCTGCCCGTGCTCTCCGCCCTCGCGCAGGGCTACGAGGTCTACGTGGTCACCGACGCGTCCGGCGGCGTCAGCCCCCAGGCCCACGAGCACGCCGTCCAGCGCATGGTCCAGGGCGGCGCGGTCCCGGTGACCTGGGTGCAGGTGCTGCTGGAGCTCCAGCGCGACTGGGCTCGCGGCGAGACCTACATGTCGGTCATGGACGTGGTGAAGGAGCACGCCGGCGCCTACGGCCTCGGCGTGGTCTACGCGCAGGCCGTCATCGGCGCCCACGCCGCCGGCTGATCCCCGCACCTTCGTAGGGCAGTCACGGACAGAGTGTCAGGAACAGGCAGGAGAAGATGAACGCTGGACTGCTGGTCCTCCGGCTGGTGACGGGACTCCTCGTCGCCGGTCACGGAGTTCAGAAGGTGAGCTACCGGCTGGGAGGCCACGGCTTGGCGGGCGGGACGGAGGAGTTCCGCCACGACGGGTTCCGCGGCGGTCGGCTGACCGCGATCGTCGCGGGTGCCAGTCAGATCGGTGCCGGCCTGTTCCTGACCGCCGGACTGCTCACTCCCCTGGCCGCGATGGCCGCCATGGGGGTGATGACGGTCGCGGGCACGGTCAAACGGCCCAAGGGGCTGTGGGTGCAGAACGACGGCTACGAATACCCGATGGTCCTCGTCGTCGTCTCCGCGGCGCTGGCCCTCACCGGGCCCGGCCGGTGGTCGCTCGACCAGGCGCTGGGCATCACGCCCTGGCCGCTGTGGGTCGTCCTCCCCGCGGTCGTGGCCGGCCCGGTGAGCGGACTGCTCACCCGCGTCGTGCTGCACCGTCCCCCCGCCGCAACGGAAAGGAAGCGGTATGCGCAGGCTGCTGAATGACGCGGCACGCACACTTGTACCGAGAGGAGAGGACCGCCACGGCCCGCTGCCTCCCCTGATGCTGACGCTGACGGTGGTCACCGGCCTGGTCGACGCGGTGAGCTATCTGGCGCTCGGGCACGTCTTCGTCGCCAACATGACGGGCAACGTGGTGTTTCTCGGATTCGCGCTGGTGGGCGCCGCGAACCTCTCCGCGCTCGCCTCCATCGTCGCGCTGGCGGCGTTCCTCCTCGGCGCGCTCGCCGGGGGCAGGATCGGCACCCGGTTCGCGACGCACCGCGCAAACCTGCTGAAGACGGCCACCGCCGTGCAGACGGTCCTGGTCGCCGTCACCGTGGCCGCCGCCATGGTCACCGACGGGCGGGTCACCACCGGGGTCCAGTACACCCTGATCGTGTTCCTCGGGCTCGGCATGGGGCTGCAGAACGCGGTCGCCCGACGCCTCGGCGTCCCGGATCTCACCACGACCGTGCTCACCCTGACCCTGACCGGGCTGGCCGCGGACTCCACCCCCGCCGGCGGTGCGGCGCCACGGCCCGGCCGCCGGATCCTGTCCGTGCTGGCGATGCTCCTCGGCGCCTTCGTCGGGGCCCAATTGGTGCTGCACGGCCACCTCGTGCTCACCCTCGGCCTGGCCCTGCTGCTCCTCGCGGTCACCTCGGTGACCACCCACCGCCTCTCGGCCGGCGACCCGGCCTGGACAAGGCCACCGTCCTGAGAGCAGGGACCGCCTGCCCCACGGGACGCGCACCGGATGCGCCTGAGCCCCCTGATCCAGGGGGCTCAGGCGCATTCCGTCTCGCACCAGTTCGACCGGCACGAGCGGGTGACCTGCACCTTCACGATGCACAGTGCTCAGTGGTGGTCAAGTCGAAGAGGAAGGGTAGGGCCCCTACCGACCACGGCTGTCATACGGGTGGAGGGTACGCATGGAAGCGGCTGACCTGGCATCGGTCGTCATGCAGATGATCAGCGGCCTGGCAACGAGCGCGGGCACCAGCGTGGGAACGGCAGCCGGCGAGGAGGTGTCCCGACTGGTCAGGGACCGGCTCCGCGAATCTCAAGAAGGCCGTGCGGCACTGGCGCAACTCGATCAGGAGCCAGCCCGGATCATCCGAAGCGGAAAGCCGGGTGCGGTCGGTCCTGACAGGGGCTCTCGCCGACGATCCGGCCTTTGCGATGCGGCTGGAGACCGCTGCGACACAGAACACGCTCCATGCGGGCAGGGATGTGACCGTACAGACGGTCAGCGTCAGCAGCAGCACCGTGAAGGGCACCATCAACATCGGTCCGTTGACGATCACGAAATCACGCGGCGCATACCTTGCTCTCATCGCTGCCGTCATCGTGCTGGCCTCATTACTTGCCTTGGGTGCATATGGCACGGTGCAAGCGATCAGCATCAACGACTCACCGGCCACGCGCCCCACCGAATCGACCACTGCCCCGGAGGCCGAAAAAGAGCCCGAACTGGAGCCGATCAGGACCAGGAACGTCGCGAAGGTGGTCATGCCCGACCAGTCCGCCCTGCCTGCCGGCTGGTCGGCAAACGAACCCTATTGGGAGGAAGACCCGCTCTCCGGCAGCATAGAACTCACGGGGCCCGAGTACGGCATCACCCTGGACATGGACTTCTTCGGGACGGCAGCCTCGGCCTCGAAGCAACTCAACCGCTCGGACATCCTGTCGGCGTGGGACATCGATCAGGGCAGCGTCAAATCCCTGGCGATGCCGAAGATCGGTGACGAGAGCATGGCCCTCATCGACCACGCCCCCTCTGGCGGCCAGGTGGGGATGGTCGCCGCGGCCCGGGTCGGCACCGTCGTGTGCCAGCTGGCGTCGTGGGGCACCCCCAAGCCCGCCGATCACGCCGACGAGGTCCTCGCTTTCACCCGGATGTGTATTCAGCGCGCCAGACAGGGCCAGCAGGGGAGGACGCCGGATGCGGTCGTGGAGTCAGGCTAAGAGTTGGTCGCGTGGTGACTGTGGCGTTCCGCCTCCGTACAGCCGCCCCATACGCCGTAAGGCTCGCGAGAGGCCTCGGCGAAGAGAGCACAGGGAGAGCTGACCGGGCAGGTCCGGCAGATCGCACGTGCCGATTCCTCGCGCCGCCGGCGTGCAAGGCCCCGCTCACCGTGGGGCGAGAAGAAGACGGAGCTGTCCATGCCGCGGCATGCGGCGTCGGCTTGCCACTTCCACATTTCGAGAATGGGTTTGGTCCGTATCTTCACGAAAACCTCCGCTCGGTGTGCCCCTCGTCGTTCGTTTCACGGTCCTGTCGGTAAGGTAGCGACGTCTGAAATCGGTACTTGCCGTCCACTGCACCAAGGAATGCCTCTCGGTGCACCGTTCGTCCCTCGAGGCTGAATTCGAGAAGGCCTTACGCCTGGTCATGGAAAGCGGCGGAGCCGTCGGCGTGGGTGCTCCGGCTGATCCACGATCGCCGCCCGGGGAGTGAGCTCCAGCCGCAGGACCTGGGTGGCGGCGAAGGGCATCAGGTCGTCGTGCCGGTCCGGTAGGGCGATCACCAGGGCGCTGTCCGGCAGGGCGCGACGCACGCCCGTCAGCATCCGCGCCGCCGTGGGCGCGTCGAGGCCGGTCGTCGGCTCGTCGAGCAGGAGGACCGCCGGTGTCCGCAGGACCGCTCTCGCGATCACCAGGCGGCGTCGCTGACCCTGTGAGAGCGCACGGCCCAGGGGGCCCGTCGGGGTGTCGAGAGGCAGCCGCTCCAAGGCCGCAGCCGTCAGCGCGGCCCGAAGCGCGTCGTCGTCCGCGTCCGGGGCGGCCTGCCGGAGGTTCTCGGCGATCGTAGCGTCGGCGATCCAGTCCTCTGCCTCGACGAGGGTGAGGCGATCGGCGATCGCACGGGCGGGCAGGGACTCGACCGGGAGGCCGTCGAGCAGCACCGACCCGGGAGCGGCGGGGGAGATGCGCCCCGCCAGCGTCTCCAACAGGGTGCTTTTGCCGCTGCCGTTGGGTCCGGTCACCATGACGACGCTGCCGTGCTCGATCACCGCGGACCACCCGGTGCGGTCGTCGCCGACGCCCACGGGCAGGTGGCGGGCCACCAGGGGCGCTCCTGCCGCGCCCGCGAGCGGCGACTTCCACGGGGACATGGTCGGCGCCTCGTCCGGGAGGACGCGGTGCGCCAGGTCCGTCAGCCGCAGGGCGGCTTCGGCGGCCAGACCGTGGTCGCGGAGCACCTGAGGGAGCGCCTCCATCAGCTCGTACGCGGCCGCGACCAGCAGCACCTCGCCGATGGCGTCGGCAGCCGGCTGGGTGAGGACAGGACCGGACAGAGCCAGGACCAGGACCGCCGTCTGGCCGGCCACGGCCGGCAACCGCAGCAGCAGCTTGGACCGGCGCATCAGCGAATCCGCCGCGGCCTCGGCCCGCCGGGCTCGGCCGACCTCGTGCGCGACCTGCTCCCGGACCAGGTCGACCGCCTCCAGGCAGCGCAGTTCCGGAAGAGCCGAGCGCGCGCTGAGCAGCCCCGTACGGGCAGCGGCCCAGGCTTCCGCGGCCGTCCGCTGATGGCCGCGGGTCCGCCGCTCGGCGGTCACTGCCGTGGCCGCGGAGAGCACGAGCAGCAGCAGTTCGGCCGCACCCGACGGCCAACTCGCCGCCATCAGCAGAGTGACGACGACGGTGGCGGTCAGGCCGATCCCGGCCAGCGGCGGGACGACCTGGCCGGCCATCCCGCCCACCGCGCCGACGTCGCCGGTGAGCCGGCCCATCAGGGCGCCGTCACGGTGGGTGCGCAGTTCGCGTGCGGGCACGGTGGTCGCGGCGCGGACCAGCCGTGAACGCAGTGAGAGGGTCGCACCGAGCAGAGCGCCATGGCTGACCAGGCGCTCCGTGTAGCGCAGACCGGTGCGGCCCAGGGCGAGAGCGCGGACCGTCCCCGACGGATACATCCACGACCAGGTGGTGTTCGCCTGCGCGGTGACCACCGCGCAGGAGGTCAGGAACCAGCCGGAAACCCCCAGCAGACCGGCGGCACACAGTTCGGCCGTCCCGGCGAGCACCGCCGCGAACAGCAGGTCGCGGCGTGCCCGGTGGTCCGCCGTGGTCCACAGCAGCCTGAACGCGGTCACAGCGTCTCCCTGATCCGGGACACCCGTCCCTGGCTCAACCGCACGATGCCGTCGGCGGTGTCGAGGAGTGCCGGGCTGTGTGTCGTCAGCAGCACGGTGCGGGTGCGCGCCAGTGTCCGGATGGCGCCGATGATCCGGGCCTCGCCGTCCGGGTCCAGATGGGCGGTGGGTTCGTCCAGGCACAGCAGCGGAGTGTCGTGGAGGAGAGCCCGGACCAGGACCAGTTGCTGCGTCTGCCCGGAGGACAGCCCCCAGCCGCGCTCGCCGACCGGGGTCGCCAGTCCCTGGGGGAGCGTGTTCAGCAGGTCCTCGAAGCCCAGTGCCGCGAACGCCGCGGTCAGCTGCTCGTCGTCGGCGCCGCGCCGCGCCAGCAGCAGGTTGTCGCGCAGTGTGCCCGGGAGGAGGTAGGAGGGCTGTCCGGCCCATGCCGTCCTGGTCGGTGAGGCGGGCAGGGCCGCGGAACCGATGGTGTGCAGGCACCGCCCGCGGTCCGGTTCGCGCAGACCTGCCGCCACGGAGAGCAGGGTTGTCTTTCCGGCGCCGCTGGGCCCGTTGACGGCCACGACGGAACCCGGCCGCACGGTCAGGGTGACGTCGGTCAGGGCCGCGTCGTCGCGATCCGGGTACCGGACCGTCACCTCCTCCAGGAGCACACCGGCCGGGCTCGGCGGGCGCACGGCGTGCACGCGGGCCGGCGGGCCGCCGGCCGGTGTGACGGCGGTCCGGTCGATGATCTCCGCGATCAGCTCGGCCGCCGCGGAGGCCTCGGCACGGGCGTGGTAGCCGCGGGCCAGTTCCCTGGCGGGCGCGAAGTACGCCGGGGTCAGGACGAGGACGAACAGCGCGGTCCCCAGGCTCATGGTGGACGGGACCACCGGCAGGTCGAGGTAGCCCAGCAGGGCGAGCCCGCAGTACGTGGCGACGACGGCCATGGCCACGGTGATGAGGAGTTCGATCCAGGCGGTCGAGAGGAAGGCGACCCGCAGCACGGCGTTGGTGCGCCTGGCCAGTTCCCTGTCGGCTGCCTCGGTCGCGCGTACCGCTTGCGCACCGGCTCCGAGGCCGACGAGCGTGGGCAGTCCGCGCAACTGGTCCAGCAGATGGGTGCTCAGCCTCCGGGTCGCGCCGAGCTGGGCGTGTACGGCGGCACGGGTGCCCATGCCGATCACCTTCAGGTTGAACGGCAGCAGCGGGGTCGCCAGCACCAGCATCAGCGCGACGGCCCAACTGCCCACCAGGACAGCGGCCAGAATGATCCCGCTGCCCAGCAGCATCGCCCGCCGGGCGGGGACGTACGTCGTCAGCCATGGGCTCAGCCGGCCCACCTCGCTGTCCAGCGCCTCACCGAGAGCGGCGTCGGACACCTCCTCGGCGGGCGCGCCCGTGGACGGGAGTGCGGACAGCAGCAGGCGAGCGCGCAGGTGATCCTGAACGGCGGCCGCCCCGTCCTCGGCGACCCGGTCGGCCGCCGCGAGCAGAACCGCGCGCAGCAGCAGCCCGACGGCGACCGGAGCCGCACCGGAGAGCACCGGAGCCAGGGCCACAGCACCGTGCGGGGCGCGCAGTGCGGCCCGCGCCGTCCAGCCCAGCCCCGCCGCCCACAGCACATGCCCCGCGGCCGCCAGCCCGCGCAGGGTGCCGGCTCGCCGGAACGCGGGTTCGCCGACCGCCGCCCATAGGGTGAGCAGACCCGCCGCCCGCTGCCGCCGTTCGTCGTCCCGGCCGAGGCGGTCGAGATGGTCGGGGATGCCGGTCACGGTCACTGTTCGGCTGCCTGGAGGTCGAACTCGCCGACGGCCGCCGAGCGGCGGTCGGACCGGATCCACACGGCCAGCGCGGTCGACGCGAACACGAAGACACCGACCGGCCCGATCCACACCCGCACGCCACCGAAGACGTCCTGCGAGACGGCGGCCACCCCGACGGCCAGAAGGGTCAGGAGCACGCGCCGGGCGACGACGACCGCCCATGGACCGTCGCCTGCGGCCGGGACCACCGCCGCGGGCTGCCCCGAGGCAGCCGCGGTGCCGGACGGCCGGCCGGCCTCGGCGGTGGTGGCCGGTGGCCGGGCGAACTTCCCGCGGAAGACCCACCACGCGTAGATGTTGTAGGTCAGGACGACCGGCATGCACCCGCCCACCCCGATGAGCAGGAACAGCTGCGAGCCGTGCGGGCCTGCGGCCGCGTGCACGGTCAGGCCGGGCGGGACGACGACGGGTGCGGTGACGGCGACGAGCGCGAGCAGGCCCGCGGCCTCCGTACCGGCCACGGCGGCGAACGGACGCCAGTCGGGCCGGCGGCCGAAGCCGTACCAGGCGATCGCCGCGCAGACCACGGCCACCGCCACCGCGAGGCCGAACAGGGACGCGCGGAGCGGCTGGTCGAGCCGCAGGGGCTGCGGGTCGGCGAGCCGGAGTCCGGATCCCAGGACCAGGCCGGCCACCGCGACCGCCAGGATCAGCGGCCGCCCCAGCCGGCCCGCCCACGCGTGGGCGGTCCCCGTCGTCTTGTCCTGCAGCCACGCGGCGCCCGCCAGCAGATACACGGCCACCAGCCCCAGGGCGCACAGCACGCTGTAGGGCGTCAGCCAGTCCCAGGTGCCCCCGGTGAACACCCCGCCGCGGTGCGGCAGTCCGGACAGTACGGCGCCGATCACGAGGCCCTGGCACAACGTGGCCACCAGCGATGCGAGCCCGAAGACGAGGCCCCAGCCGCGCCGGTAGCCGGAGGCGGCGCTCTGCAGCTCGATGGCCGTGCCCCGCAGCACGATGGCGAGCAGCATGAGGATGAGCGGCAGATAGACGCCGGGCAGCACCGTGGCGTAGACACCGGGCAGGCCCGCCCACAGCACGACACCCGCCAGGACGATCCAGCTCTCGTTGGCGTCCCAGGCGGTCGCGATCAGCTCGTTGTACTCCTTGCGCCGCCGGTCGTCGCGGTCGAACAGACTCAGGATGCCGATGCCCAGGTCGTAGCCGTCGAGCAGGACGTAGGCGCCGAGTGCGAACAAGACCAAGGCGTATGACGTGTACTCAAGCATGGCTGGTCTCCGAGGGGTGGACGGTGGTGCCGGCGTCGGCGACCAGGTGCTCGGGGCCGGTGCGCACCGTGCGGACGATGTAGCGGATCCACAGCCCGAGCAGCAGCGCGTAGACGGCGACGAAGCCGGCGAGGCCGGCGATCGCCGCGCCGAGGGAGAGGTGGGAGACGGCGTCACTGGTGCGGATCAGGCCGTAGACCACCCAGGGCTGCCGGCCGGTCTCGGCGGTGATCCAGCCGCCGCTGATGGCCACGACACCGGCGGGCGCCATCCAGACCATCAGCCGGTGGAACCTCCGGGCGGTGTACAGCCTGCCGCGCAGCCGCAGCACCAGTCCGGCGAAGGCCATGCCGAACATCGCCAGGGCGGTGAAGTACATCGCCCGGAAGCCGTAGAAGGCGGACCACATGTTGGGGCGGTCGTTCTCGGGTGTCTGCAGCAGTCCGGGGACCTGCGCCTTTCCGGAGAGGTCCTTGCCGATGACGGCGCCCAGGTGCGGGATCTCGACGTGGAACCTGTTCTCGCCGTGGTCCGCATCGGGCACCACGAGCAGGTTGTAGCCGTTGTTGTCGGTCTTCCAGTTGCCTTCGAAGGCCTGAAGTTTCGCCGGCTGGTGGACGCCCATGAACGCGGCGGTGGCGTCGCCCACGTACAGCTGCACGGGCATCAGGATCGCCAGTACTCCCAGGGCGATGGACAGGGTGCGACGGGCGAAGGGCAGTGCTCGCTGCTTGACGAGGTACCAGGCGGCGACCCCGCCGATGAACCAACCGGCGCTGATCAGCACCGCGAGCAGGATGTGCGGGTACCGGTAGGCGAACGCCGGGTTGAACAGCACGTGCCACCAGTTGCTCGCCCGGAACTGGCCGTCGACCTCGGTGAAGCCGGCCGGGTCCTGCATCCAGCTGTTGGCGGACAGGATCCAGGTCGTGGACAGCAGGGTGCCGACGACGAGCATCCAGCAGGCCAGCGCCATGGTCCGTGGGCGTACCCGGCCGTCGCCGTACAGCATGATGCCGATGAACCCGGCCTCCAGGAAGAAGGCCGTGATGACCTCCATGCCGATCGTGACACCGAGGATCGGTCCGACCGCGTGGGCGTAGCTTCCCCAGTTGAGGCCGAACTCGAAGGTCATGACAGTACCGGCGACCACGCCGAGTCCGAATCCGACCGCGAATATCTTCTTCCAGAAACGGAAGATCTGCAGGTACAGCGGATTCCCGGTCCTGAGGTGGACCGTGTACATCACGGCCAGGAAGACGGAGAGACCGACGGTCAGTGCGGGAAAGCTCATGTGAAAGACGGCGGTGATGGCGAACTGCCATCGCGAGATCTCCACCACTGCGGGCGATGCCATGGTGTTTCCCCTTGGTCGAACGAGTCCTGATGGCACCGTAGGACCGGTGGGCGGGCGTCCTTTGTCCCTCGGCGCATGGCACGTGTTCCCGCAGCGCAACGGGCTCAGAGGCCACAGGCCCTCGGCCCAGGCCGGTTCAGTCCCGTCTGCCGGTGAGCTCGGCGAGGGCACGGTCGATGTCGATGTGAAGGCTCTCCGTGCCCGGAGGCACGAGCGAGACCGTCCGCCGCACGAACGCGGCGACCGCTGACTCCGCGATGTCGATCAGCGCCGCGTCGGCGGCGGACCGCAGGACGACGCGCACGGAGTTCGGATGGCAACGGTGACGGGGAATCACCAGCACGTCCCCGGCACCTGTAGGCCGGCGCAGGCCCTCCGTGAGCAGCGAGCGGGCGAACACCCAGTGCACGGGTCCGGCCGCGGGCGCGCCGAGGGAGAGTCGGACGGCGTAGGGATCGGACATGTCGTAGTGCAGCTCCGCAGGCAGCGGGGCCGGCAGCTCGTCCGGGACACTGACGAGCACGGTCACCATGCACATGACCGAGGCTGGAGGCTGGATCATTTCATTCCCCAACAAGGGCTGCAGGAGCGGGTTTCCTTTGAACAACCCTAAAATCAAGGGGCCGGAGCGTCTTGTCTCCGAATGCACGGATCATGGCGCGAGAAAGAACTGGGCAGAGGTCCCATCCCGTAGGCGGCGGTTCCGGCGGGCCGGCGCGGGCTTTCCGTGAGCCGCTCCGCGTGAATCGTTCCGCCGGGAAAACGTCACTCAGCCGTGCGCCGTTCACCGGACAGGCCGTGAATCTGCCAGTCGCGAGGCGCCATGCCGTAAGCGGCACGGAACACACGGCTGAAATGGCTGGGGCTCACGAAACCCCAGCGTCGGGCGACGGTCGCCACCCCGAGTCCCAGGGCCGGGGACCGCAGAAGGTCCCGACGGCACCGTTCCAGTCGCTCCGTGCGGATCCACTCCCCGACGGTGGTTCCCTCCGACTGGAACAACTTGTGCAGGTAGCGCACCGAAATGAAGTGGGCGGCGGCGATCGCGGTGGGTGACAGGTCCGGGTCGGAGAGGTTCTGCACGATGTGGTCCTTCACCCGGACCATCATGGCCGCGGCGGTTTCAGGTGCCTGAGGCCTGAAGCGGCCGCGCCGCTCGTTGATGAACAGTGCCAGGAGGTCGAGGCCGGTGGCCACGAACTGACGGCCCACGAGGTCGTCGAAGCCCGCTGCTTCGCGCGCCATGCGCGCGAAATAGGTCGCCACCAGTGCGGCACTTCCGTCACGACCCGAGAACGCTCTCGCGGTCAACGCCCGCAGGTCCTCGTCCCGCACGCGAAGCTCCTTTCGAGGGAATTGAAAGGAGGTGAAACAGAACTCGCCCTGAACTATCTTTCTGAACGCGCGAGACGAATCAGAGATGGAGAAATCCCCCGGCTCTATCAGGCACTCTCTCTCGTCCTGCTCCTTGACGGCGCTGCCTCTGCGCTGAAGCGTGAGGATGAGGTATTCCTTCTCGTCCCGGGCTATCAGGCGCTTGCTGCGCGTCACCTCTTGAGAGCCGGCCTGGACGTCCGACACCTGTGTGGCACCCAACTGGTGGGAGACGATCCTTCCTGGCGACGGATCTTCCTCCAGGATATTGACATCGAGCGGTACGAACGTCTGGGACACCGCTTCGTGCCAGCGCTCTCTCCGGTCGGCTGCGGACAGCTCCGCGGTGGAAAGGACGACGGACATCTGGCCCCCCTTGACCTCGTGATCGACAGGCGGTTCGGATCCGGTCACCGGACGGTCCGATCACCGAAGACCCGGAGTGCCTTCCAGAACACCGTGCCAGCCGGCCTGGGCCGGCACATCGCGTGAATCCGCTAGATCGGGGGTGCCGGACCGAGATGCCTCACTTGACGGCTCCGCCGGTGGCACCGGCGGCGACATAGCGCTGAGCGGCGACGAGCAGTACGGCGGCGGGGACGGACGCCATGACCGTGGTGGCCATGACGGCGTTCCACTGGTTGGTGTGGGCACCCATGTACTGGTAGATCCCCAGGGTGATCGGCCGGACGGTCTCCGTGCTGGTCAGCGTGAGGGCGAAGAGGAAGTCGCTCCAGGTGAAGAGGAAGGTGAAGACGGCGGCGGTGATCAACGCGTTCCTGCTCACCGGGAGCACCACGGAGCGGAAGACGCGCAGCCTCCCGGCACCGTCCACGCGCGCGGCCTCGATGATCTCCCTGGGGATGCTCCGCATGAACGAACGCAGGATGATGATCGCGAAGGGGACCCCTGCGGTGGAGTCGGCGAGGATCAGCCCGACGTAGGAGTTCAGGAGTCCCAGGTCGCTGTAGGCGCTGTAGAGCGCGTTGGCCACGACGATGCCCGGCACCATCTGTGTGACCAGGATGCCGAGGAGCACGAGGTCGGTGCCGCGGATGCGGAACTGGGCCAGCGCGTAGGCCGCCGGCGCGGCGAGCGCGAGGCTGAGAGCGACGCTGCCGAGGGCTACGACGAGGCTGGTGACGAGGTTGCGTCCCTGATCGCGCAGTGCGGTGGCGTAACCGCTGAAGTCCGGGTGGAGGGGGAGCCAGTCTCCCCGCAGCGTGTTTCCCGTCGGCTGGAGGGAGGCGTTCACCATCCAGTAGACGGGAAACAGCATCAGCGCGAGCAGGACGACCCCGACGATGGTGGACGGCCGGCCACGGCCCGGTGCGCGTTTCAACTGATCGCCTCTCCGGCGTTCCGGGCGCGACGGCTGGCGCGCAGGTAGAGGAGGGCGAAGGCGAGCGAGATGACGACGAGTACGTTGCTCATCGCGGCGCCGCGCCCGAACTCGAACTGCCGGAAGGACAGTTCGTAGGACTGGGTGGCGAGGGTCTCCGTGGCGTCTGCCGGGCCTCCGCCTGTCACCACGAGGATGATGTCCAGCACCTTGAGGGTGTAGACCACGCCCAGCACCAGCACGACGCTCACCACGGGCCGCAGCAGTGGCCAGGTGACATGGCGGAACGACGTCACCGGGCCGGCGCCGTCCAGCTTCGCCGCCTCGTACAGGTGCGAGGGGATGTCCTGGAGACCGCCGTAGAGGATCGCGGTGTTGAAGGGGATCCCGATCCAGATGTTGATCAGGATCACCGACAGCAGGGCCTGTGAGGTGCCGGTGAGCCAGGGG
This sequence comes from Streptomyces sp. MK7, assembly GCF_032658145.1. Classification (NCBI taxonomy): domain Bacteria; kingdom Bacillati; phylum Actinomycetota; class Actinomycetes; order Kitasatosporales; family Streptomycetaceae; genus Streptomyces; species Streptomyces sp. MK7. Next base: position 30,174 of record NZ_JAVACL010000015.1, on the reverse strand, counting down.
ATGCCGGAGGACGAGAGGTGGAGGGCGCGCAGCACCGCGTTGACGACACCCGTGTCGGGGTCGAGCATCCATCTCCATGTCGCTCCGGAGGCGACCAGCGGCAGCAGCCACGGCAGCAGCAGGAGCGAGCGCAGAACGCCGCCGAGCGGGAAGCGACGCTGGAAGAACAGGGCGAAGGCCAGACCGAGGACGAACTGCCCGCATATCGAGCCGGCGGTGAACAGGAGCGTCGTCAGCAGAGACTTGGCGAACAGGTCCGAGTCCAGGATCTGCGCATAGTTCTGCAGTCCCACGAACGGCGCGTCGCCCGTGTAGAACGTCGTGGTCGTGTACCGCTGGAAGCTCATCACGACGTTCTTGACGATCGGATAGCCGAAGAACAGCAGCAGGTATGCCGCGGCCGGCACGAGGTACATCCACCGGGCCGGCCGCTCCCACCGGCGTGGGTCAGTTGCCGGTCGCGATCCGCTGCGCATGCCTGAGGGCTTCGTGCGGTGTCTGCTCGCCCGTCATCGCGGACTGGATCGCGGTGTATATGCCGGTCGCCGCCTTGGGCCACCTGACGCCGAGTTCGCCGGTACGGGCCCGTGCCGCTTCCACAGTCTTGGCGAAGGCGGCCATCGACGGGACCTGCTCGGCGTACTGTGCGGCCACCGCGGGGCGGGAGGGCACGGTGAAGTGCTGTTCGGCCAGGGTGAGCATGGTCGAGGAGTTGTTCAGGCAGGCGAGTACCCGGGCGGCCTTCTCCTGCCGGGCCTTGGAAGCGCTCTGCGGGATCGTCCACACCTCACCGCCGAGCGGTGTGACAGGCGTCTGTCCCGTCCGGGGGACGGGGACGGGGACCACTCCCCAGTGCAGCTTCTTGTCCTTGTTCAGGGCGGGAATCCGCCAGGGGCCGTTGATCATCATGGCCGTCCTGCCGGCGACGAACTGATCGTGCACATCGGCCTGTGTCCAGTTCAGCACCGATTTCGACATGGACCCGCTCTTCACCAGGTCGACCCACAGCTGGAGTGCCTGCGCCGCCTGCGGGGTGTCCAGGTGCTTCTCGTCCCCGCCGTTGGACCACAGGAAGGGCAGGAACTGCCAGGTGCCCTCGAAGGTGGCGTTCGCGTCGACCGCCATGCCGTAGCGTCCGGGACGCGTCAGCCTGGCCGCCGCCGTCTTCAGCTCGTCCCAGGTCCTCGGTACGGTGACACCGGCCTCGGCGAGCATGTCCTTGTTGTAGAAGAGGGCGACCGTGCTGACGTAGGGCGCCAGACCGTACACCTTTCCCTTGTAGGTGCCCGCCGACAGGATGCCCTTGGCGTAGCCGCCGGAGTCGATGCCGTACTGGTCCAGCGGGGTCAGCGCGCCGGTCTGCGCGATCTGCTGGAGGTCGGGGTTGTCCAGCATCAGCAGGTCGGGAAGGGTCCGTGACGACGCCCGCTGAAGGACCTTGGGGACGAGCGACGCCCCGGGAACGCTTGTCTGCTCGACCCTCACACCGGCGCTCTTGCCGCAGGAGGCGAGTATCTCGCTCCATTGGGAGTGTTCGGGTTCGTCGGTGTAGTAGTCGAGCGCGGTGATGGAGGTGACCTTGCCCGGCGCGGACTCGGCCACGGTTCCGCCGCCGCACCCGGTGGCGGCGAGTACCAGGGCGATGGTTCCGGTCAAGAGGGCGGCGATCCGCCGCGCCGGCGGTCTGGCCGGTGAGATCATGCTGGTGCCTTTACCGAGTGACGTGACGTCTGTGGGCGGAGTGGGTGTCGCGAGGGTGGGCGAACCGCAGGGGTGCCGTCCAGGTGGTCCATACCGGCATCTTGCGTTCGAACGCATGTTATATGGCTTCACCTGCTCAGAAGTCCTGTCGAAGCACGTCGCCGTCGCCGCGGCCACGGCCCCGCTCGGCGGCTTCCCGGATCATCGCCACGACGGCGGCGGGCTGCGACAGCACCACGGCGTGCGAACCGTCCAGCACGTATTCGGTGGCCGCCATGCGCTGTGCCATGAAGCGCTGAGCGGTGGGGTTGAGCATCCGGTCGGCGGTCGCGATGGCGTACCAGGACGGCTTGGAGGCCCATGCGGGCGGGCCCGATCTGGAGGTCAGCGCGCGCTGGGCGATCGGACGTTGCGCCACGGACATCGCATCTTTCACGCGTGACGGCAGGTCGGCGCCGTACACGTGCGGGAACCGTTCCCTGCGGATGTAGAGCTCGCTGTCCGGGCCGCCGGGTACCTGGGTGGGGAGGGCGGCGGTGACGGTCGCGTCGGCCACCGGCGCGGGGGCGAAGCGGCGCGTGATGTCCAGGACGCTCTCGCCGGCGTCGAGGCCGAACCCGGCGACGTAGCACAGCGCCACGACGTTGTCGGCGTCGGCGGCGGCGTGCGTGATGACCGCGCCGCCGTAGTCGTGGCCGACCAGCACGACGGGGGCCTCGATGTCCCGCACCACGCTGCCGATGCAGGCGGCGTCCTGTGCCAGGCCGCGCAGCGGGTTCGCCGGGGCGCGCACGGTCAGTCCGGCGGTGTGAAGAAGTCTGATGACCCTCGCCCAGGACGAGGCATCGGTGAACGCGCCGTGCACGAGCACGATGGCGGGCGGTGCGGGGACAGGTGGCATGGCGGTGCCCTCCGATCGAGTTCGGTTTCCCAGCCAAGTGGGTTCACGTGCGGCGGGCATCGCGCGAACGTACCAATCACCCACAGGCCGCTCAGGTGTCGGGCAGGGTCATGACCAGGTTGGCGAGCTGAACCCGGGAGTTCACCGACAACTTGCGGAAGACCGAGGTCAGGTGAGTGTTGACCGTGTGCGGGGAGACGATGAGGACGTCGGCGGCCGACCGGTTGGTGTGGCCCTCGGCGATCAGGCGCGCGACCTTCTTCTCCGAGGCGGTGAGGGCCCCCCATCCCTGGACGGGCCGCTGTGCGGTCGCGGCCCTGCGGCTGCCGGCCCCCGCACCGTCCAGATCCCGCTGTAGGCGCGCCGCCGCCGCGTGGGCGCCTGACTCGGCGAACGTGCCATGGGCCTGGGTCAGGGCGGCCACCGCCTGGGGTCCGCGGCCCGCCGCCAGGAGCGCCTGTCCGAGATCGGCGCAGGCGGCGGCCCGGACCAGCGGGCGAGGGCTTGCCTTGAGGAGCTCGACGGAGTGTTCGAGCATGACGAGATCGTTTTTCACGAGCCCGAGGGCCTGTGCCGCGATGCCCGTGGCGGTCGGCACGGCAGGATTGCGCGCGGCGTGGGCCCCGGCCTGTGCCGCCAGGTCCTCGGCGAGCTCGTGCTCGTCGCCGCGCAGGGCCATGCGTATCGCGGAGTCGACCCAGTCGCGCAACAGCCGCCAACGCATGAAGAAACCTTCCTGCTGCACCTGCCGGATCTTGTCGACGGCACGCCCGATGTCCCCGTCGGCCTCTGCGTGGACCGCCTCCAGGAAGCGCACCGCGGCCGTGTTGCCCGGGTTCGGTTTGACCACCAGTCCTTCCCGCGCCGCGACCAGGTGCTCCCGCGCCGCTTCCCGGTCGCCGCGCAGCAGGGCGATCCGGGAGCGGATCACGCGACCGTTCACCCGCTGGACGGGTGTCTGTACGTCGTCTTCCAGGCGCTCCATGGTCGCGAAGTCGGCGTCGGCGTCATCGAGCCGGCCGAGCCCCAGGTCGTACTGGCCCTGCGCCCACAGCATCATCGCCGGACGCATCGACCCGGTGTCGTCCGCTGCCTGAAGGAGGAGTCGTTCAGCGGACGCGAAGTCGTCCACGTGCAGGTGCGCGACGATCTCTTCGGGAAGGAAAGCGGAATCGAGGGCGCTGAGCGCGGCAAAGCGCTCCAGCGCGACCGCGTTGTCACCCGCGTTCTGTGCGATCTCGCCGAGCCCGGACAGGGCCAGGACGTGCGCCTCCCGGTCACCGGTCGCGGTGGCGGCACGCAGCGCGGTCTCACCGGCCTCACGCGCCGCGACAAGATCACGCCCCCGGGACAGAGCCAGCGCCCGCAGGGCGGCCAACCTCGCCGCGATCTCCGGGGCCGCACCCCCGATTCCGAGGGCGGATTCGGTCCGGCGACGCAGTTCCTCGGCGCGATCCAGGTTCCACAGCGTCCCGCCGAGGGCGGCCTGCAATCGGCTGAACACCTCCAGCGGCGGTCGGGAGGCCAGCAGCCGGTCGCCGATGGACAGCGCCTCCCGGCTCCTGCCGGCCCGGGTCAGGGAGAGGATCGCCTGCTCACCCGCCTCGAACCTCAGCGGCCCTGCGGACGGCGCCAGTTCCAGGGCACGCGTCATGAGGTCGGCCGCCAGGCCGGGCGTGACCGGCAGCACGTCCTCAGCGGCTCGCCGCAGCAGCGTCACGCACTCCTCGTCTCCGGGCAGGGCGCCCCTGAGGATGTGCGGCACCGCGTCGGTCGGCGGGCGGCCCGCGGAGACGAGATGGCCGGCGGCCTCGCGGTGCAGAGCCTTCCGGGCCGACGGCGGGATGTCGACGTAGACGGCCTGGCGCAGCAGATCATGCCGGAAGACCAGACCGTCGCCGTCGTCGTCCAGAAGCCCGGCGCGGATCGCCTCCTCCAGCGCGGGGATCAGCGTGGCGGGCGGTCGGCCGTACAGCGCGGCCGCGTCATGGAAGCCGAACCTGCGCCCCAGCACCGCTCCCATCTGAAGCAGGCGCAGGGTGCTGGGCTGCAGGGAACTGAGTCTGCCGCGCACACCCACCACCAGCGTGGAGGGCACCGGATCACCCGAGGCCTCGGCGGTACCCAGTCCCGTGAGCATCTCGACCGCGAGGAACGGGTTCCCTCCAGCCCCGTCGAGCAGGTTCCGTACCCGCTCGTCGACGGCTGCCCCCAGGATGTCGTCGGCCAGCTGGCTGATGGCCGCGCCGGACAGCGGCGCCAGGGACACGGTGACCGTCGGGAGTGTGCCGGCCGCGGCTGTGACGATCTCTTCCGTGGGCCCCGTGGGATCCGGTCGCCCGGCCAGCATCCACAGGACCGGCGAGGTGCGCAGGCGTGCCGGAAGCTGCTTCAGGGCGAACCGGCTCAGCGGGTCGGCCCACTGCACGTCGTCCAGGGCGATCAGCACGGGCACACGGGCGGCTCTGGCTTCGATCGCCTCCGCGAGGCGCTCCACCAGCCAGATCCGCTGATCCTGGTTCCGCGCGAGATCGGCGAAGGCGACGCCGGACAGCAGTGGCTGGTCGCCGTGCAGGACACTGGCCGCCAACGACGACAGCGGCACGATGTGGTGCAACTCGTCGGCCTTGCCGAGGCCGACCGAGAATCCCGCCGCCCTGGCCCGGGACACGGCCTCGGTGAGCAGCGTGGTCTTGCCGATGCCGGGTTCCCCCTGGAGCAGCGCCAAGGCGCCGCTTCCGGTGCGGGCCACCGAGTCGGTCAGTGTCCGAAGCTGTTCGAGCTCGCCCTCTCGGCCTCGTAGACCGGTACGCGACAGTGAGCCGTTCGACCCCGACACTCAAGCCCCTTCCTGTCCGCACTGGCCCGCCGAAGCCGGGCTCGGCCCACGCCGACCGGTGGCTCCGCCTTTCGGCGTCGCCTGGCGGTGCGGGAAGGTCTCGTCGCCGGGCGGTTCGGCGAGCGCGTCGGACAGCGGATCATCGGAGGGCAGATCAACGGTGAGTCCAAGTCCTCCGTCGGTGGGGAGACACATGAGGGCGTGTGGGGAGTCCCGTGGGCCGCGAATCCCCACGAGCCCACCGTGCGTCGCCTCATCGCCGCAGGTCAAGCCCCCCGTATTCGAGCGCTTGGGCACTGAGGACACCCGGTCGCGCCTTTCGCGACGACAGGGAGCACCCGAGGTGACTCGATCGTTCTCCGCTGGAGTCGGGAGAGGTCCGTCCACCACGGCTGACGGGCCGGACGACCCAGCGCCGCCGCGAGTGTCGCGCCACCGGCTCGCAGGGCCGTACGCGGAGTGAAAGAGCCGGCCGAAGCGGGCCGGACTGCTGAAGCCCCCACGGCGGGCCACGCCGGAGGCCGTCCTTCCACCGCTGCCGCCCCGGTCACCTGGAAGCGGTCCGACCAGGGCAGCCACCGGACCATCCCCCTCGGTCACGGTGGCGGTGACCCGTTCCGGCTCGTCGTCCCGTACGCCGAGAGCACGGCGGGGGACGAGGCAGGCCTTGATGTTCACCCCGCGCGGGAAGCCGGCCACATGCGGGCGCTCCGTGTCCCACGGCGCAAGCGTTCCGGCGGTGAGCTCGGCCGTCCTTCCGCCCTGTTGCGGGAAGCACTGCGGATCCGCGTCCGTCGCGACGAAGAGCAGGTGCCCCGGCGGCTGGGTCGTCATCCGGCCTTCCGCAGGCGGTGCCCCGTGCGAGGCGACAGTCACCGGCACAGTGGCCCTGGAGACAGCCCGGCTCCAGCGGCGAACGCCGTTCCCGCCGTCCGGGAATCCGGTTGTGTCGATCACCGGTGTCATGCGTGCCCCTCAGCCGATCGTGTGCCGGAACTCACCACCGCACAAGCAGCCGGCCCGGCACGGTGTCCAGTCTGGAACACGGCATCACGTACGGCGTAGGCATGATGACTGCGAAGCGACTGTGACGGGGCGATGCGCGGACGGGCATGTGACTCTCAGCGCACACAGGTAGTCTCTGCGCGCACATAGACTGCAGCTGTCCAGGTCAGAACACCGGCGCGGGGGAACATCGGATGTCGGGCACCGTACTGTTCGGTCGGGACGAGGAGCTGGAGACCGTCGACGAACTGGTCGACGGACTGCCCGAGCGCGGCAGCGCGCTGCTGATCCAGGGAGCCCCCGGGATCGGCAAGTCCTGTCTCCTGGACCACGCCGCCACCCGGGCCCGGAACTCGGGATTCACCGTCCTCAGGGCATCGGGCGTACAGGCCGAGACCCACCTGCCGTTCGCGGGGCTGCACCAGCTGACCCACACCATGACGGACCGCGTCTCGAGCCTTCCCCCCACCCAGGCCGATGCGCTGCTGGGCGCCTTCGGCATGGCGGAGCCGTCCCCCGGCGCCTCCGTGCCCCAGTTCTTCATGATCGCCGTGGCCACACTCAGCCTGCTCGGCGAGGCGGCCGCCGAAGTCCCGGTGCTCCTGGTCGTGGACGACGCCCAGTGGCTCGACACACCGACCCTGGACGTTCTCGGATTCATCGCACGCCGCTTGGGCGCCGAACCCCTCGGCCTCCTCCTTGCCCACCGCGAAGGCCGCACGGCGCCGCTGGGCGCCCCCGGCCTCCATGAACTGCACCTGAAGCCTCTGGAGCCGACCGCGGCCGACGCTCTGCTGGACGCTCGTCATCCCGGTCTCGACCCGGGCGTACGCCGCCGTGTGGTGGAGATGTCCGCCGGCAACCCCTTGGCGCTGATCGAGCTGCCGGTCACCCTCGGCGCGGACGGGGTACCCGCCGAGTCCGTGGCATCGGCGGCGCTCCCGCTGACCGCCAGACTCGAGCGCTCCTTCGCCTCGCGGCTGGCCGATCTTCCCTCCGACACGCGCCATGCGCTGCTCGTCACCGCCGCCGCCGACGACGGTGCGCTGATCGATGTGCTCGCCGCCGCATCGGTACTCACCGGCACGGAGATGTCCGTACGCTCCCTGGAGCCGGCCATAGCCGCGGGGCTGGTGTGCGCCGACGAGTTCCGCATCGGCTTCACCCACCCGTTGGTGCGCTCCGCCGTCCTCGGCGCGGCGACGCTCGCGGACCGTCTTGCCGCGCACGGGGCCCTCGCCGACGTCTTTCACACACAGCCCGACCGGCAGGCATGGCACCGGGCCGCGGCCATCGGCCGTCCCGACGAAGCGGTGGCGCGGCAACTGGACCAGGTGGCTCTCGGAGCGGGAAAGCGCGGCGCCGCCGCGGTGGCCATGACGGCGTTGGAACGCGCCGCCACACTGAGCGAAGTTCCTTCCGGAAGAGCGGCACGCCTCCTGGGCGCCGCGGAACTGGGCCTCGAACTCGGCCGGGCGGACCGTGTGTCGAGCCTGTTGCAGCAGGCCGGGCGGCTGGAACTCGGCGTGCTGGAACGGGCACGGGTGCTCCTGCTGCGCGAGGGGCTCGAAGTGGATGTCGCGACGAGCACGCCCCGGCTCCATCTGCTGATCACCACGGCGGAGCGGGCCTGCGAGGCCGGCGATCCCGAACTGGCCCTGCGCCTGCTGCGCACGGCCGCGCGCCGGTGCTGGTGGTCGGATCCGGGGCGGGAACTGCGGGAGCGTGTGGTGGCTGCGGCCGAACGGCTGCCCGTTCCGGAACTCCACCCGGACCTGGTGTACACACTGGCCGCGGCCACCCCGGTGGAACGGGCGGCCACGGTGCTCGAACGCCTGGAGCGCCTCGAACGCCGGGGCGGCTACGACACTCTGGCCGCCGCCACCCTGGGCACTGCGGCCACGATGGTGAACGCGTACGACCGCGCCGTCGGGTTTCTCCGGCAGGCCACGGCAGGCCTGCGGGGCCAGGGCCGTCTGGGGCTGCTGGCCCGGACTCTGGTGTCCCTCGCGTTCAGTACGGTGCACACCGTCGACCGGGAGACCGGACTACCGGCCGTGGCCGAGGCGATGCGGCTGGCCGAGGAGAGCGCCCAGCCGCGCTGGCTGACCGGGGCGCGGATCGCGAAGGCGCAGCTCGCCGCATTGCACGGAGATCTGGACACGGCGCTCGACGTCATCGGCGAGGCGGAGCGGCAAGGGCTGTCCGTGGCCAACCCCGCCACGCTCGCGTTCATCCAGATCACACGTGGCCTCATCGGCCTCGCCGCCGGCAACCACGCGGAGGCGTTCCACTGTGTCTGGCGGGTGTTCGATCCGGCCGACCCGGCTTACCACCCGTTCCTGCAGACCCTCGGCATCGCGGAGTTGGCCGAAGCCGCAACGGGCGATGACCAACGAGCCGTGGCACGAGCCGCGTTGCACCAGCTCGACGTGTCCGCCGGATCGAGCCAGGCCCAACTGGTCCGGATCAACCTGGGATTCGCCCGTGCGCTGCTCGCCGACGACGAGGATGCGGAAGAATACTTCCGATCGGCACTCGATCTGGACATGTCCCATACACCCTTTGCCCGCGCCCGGCTGATGCTCGCTCACGGAGCCTGGCTCCGGCGGCGTCGCCGCGTGATGGAAGCCCGCACTCCGCTCCGGATCGCCCGGGAGTCCTTCGCGGTCCTCGGCGTGGAGCCATGGTGCGAACGGGCACGCCAGGAACTCCGCTCGGCGGGCGAGGGCAGCATGCGTCAAAGCCCTACCGACTGGGACCTGCTCACACCTCAGGAGCTGCAGATCGCCCAGCTCGTGGCAAAAGGCCTCTCCAACAAGGAGATAGGCCGGCAGCTGTATCTGTCACCGCGCACGATCGGCGCGCACCTGTACCGCATCTTCCCGAAGCTCGGGATCACCTCTCGCGGCCAGCTGAGGGACAAGCTGACCGCGAGCTGAACCCACCTGAGCGGACCCGGGGTCACAGGCTTGCCGTGTTCGGCTCTCCTGCCGCCGCCCTCCGGCGTTCGGTGGTCCAGTACAGGAGGGCGACGAGGGGGAGGGCGGCACCGAGTGCGGTGAGGCCGGTCCAGCCTCCGGCGTGGTAGACGACGGATCCGAGCTGCGATCCGACCGCGCCGCCCACGAAGAACATGGCGATGAAGGCGCTGTTGAGGCGGGCGCGGGCGGCGGGGTCGAGCTGGTAGACGGTGTGCTGGCCGAGGATCAGGGTCGTCTGCACGGCCATGTCGACGAGGATCGCTGCCAGGGCGATCAGCACGACGCTGTGTCCGCCGAACCCGGCGAGCGCGAAGGCCAGGGCGGCGGCCACGAAGGCGATGCCGGTCATGGGGCGCACGAGCCCACGGTCGGCCCAATGCCCGGCGAACGGGGCGATGGCCGCTCCGGCCGCGCCGACGAGGGCGAACACGCCGACCCCGACGGGGGAGTAGTGGAAGCGGGGGCCGGTCAGGACGAAGGAGACCGTGGTCCAGAAGGCACTGAAGGCGCCGAACATCGCCGCCTGGTAGAGGCCACGGCGCAACAGTGCGGGGTGCGTGCGCACCAGCCGGACGGTGGAGCGCAGCACATGGTGGTACGGGATGGTGGTGGTCGGCGCGTGCTGCGGCAGGGCCGCGCGCAGGGCCACGGCCAGCAGGGCCATCAGGGCGGCGGAGCCGAGGAAGACGACGCGCCAGCCGGCGAGGTCCGAGACCAGACTGCTCAGCGTCCGGGAGAGCAGGATGCCGGTGAGCAGACCGCTCATCACCCGGCCGACGATACGGCCGCGGGCGTGGTCAGGAGCGAGGCTGGCGGCGAACGGCACCAGGATCTGGGCGACGACCGAGGTGGCTCCGCTGACCAGCGAGGCGATCAGCAGCATGGGGAAGCTGGTGGCGAGTCCCGCCGCCACGAGGGCGAGGGTCGTGACCGCCAGCAGGACGGTGACCAGGGTGCGCTTCTCCAGCCGGTCGCCGAGCGGGACCAGGAAGAGCATGCCGATCACGTAGCCGACCTGGGTCAGCGTGATCAGTGTGCCGGCGGTGGCCGTGCTGGTGTGGAAGACGCCGCTCAGCGAGGACAGCAGGGGCTGGGCGTAGTAGAGGTTGGCGACCGTCATGCCGGAGGCGACGGCCAGGAGCGCGACCAGCCACCCCGGCACGCCGTGCGGGGCCGTCGCGGTCGCGGGCCGACGCGAGGTCCTGGGTTCGGATGATGCGGACATGTGCACCTTCTTGGCGGGGCGGGCCGGGAGACCGGCGCGGGCGGTAGTGCCGTGGGTGGCCGGCAGCTCCTTCGATGCCGTCACGCAGGCGTAAGCGTCGGTCCGCTCTGGGTGCTTCCCCGTCTGTGGCGATGGTTCGGGATGTCAGTCATCTCCATCAGAGATGAGCGAGCTTGACGGGTGCGTACCGGTGCCTCGGGTCAGTGCGCCGGTTCGGTCTGCAGCCATCGCAGGACTTCGGGGGTCACGGGGTCGGCCATGTCGGCGAACTCGTCGTGCTTCCTGAGGAACTTCGCCACGTAAGGGCAGACCGGCACGATGCGTCTCCCGGCGGCACGTACGTCGGCCAGGGCCTGCTGGACGAGGGTCGAAGCCAGGCCCTGACCGGCGAAGGCGTCGTCGATCTCGGTGTGGTAGAAGACGCGCTGGTCATCGTGGTCGCGGTACGCGGTGTGGCCTGCGGTCCTGCCGTCGACCAGGATTTCGTACCGGTGCCTGGCGTCCACGCGCTGGACGGTCGGAGCGGCGGCGGGATGTGTCATCGTGAGCCTTTCGGGGGCGCGTCGGGTTCTTGCGTGGCGCGATGGTGGCCTGCGGGAAGGGCGGGAGCCGGCTCCCGGGATCGGAATCGGCTCAGTGGGCGGTGGCCCGGACGGCGTCCTCGATCAACTCGATGACGCGCTCCGGGTGGGCGAGCATCACCAGGTGCGAGGAGTCGACCTCGACAGTGGTCATGCCGGCACGCCGGTAGCCGTAACGCTCCACCTCGGGGTTGATGGTGTGGTCGGCCGTGGCGACCAGACCCCAGGAGGGCTTGGTCTTCCACGCCGCCTTCGGCGCCTTCTCCGCGAAGGCCTGTGCGGCCAGGGGACGCTGGGAGACGGCGAGGACGGCCGCGAGGTCGGGATCGACATCGGCGGCGAAGACGGACGGGAACTTGTCGATCTCGACCGACACATCGGTGCCGGGAGTGGTGGAGCCCTCGGTCGGGAACGGTGTGTAGACGAGCGCGGTGGCGAGGTCGGAATCCGGGAAGCCGCCCTGCAGCTCGCCCAGGCTCTCGCCCTCCTCCAGGGCGTAGCCGGCCAGGTAGACCAGCGCCGTGACGTTGTCCTCCGCACCGGCGAGGGTGATGACGGCGCCGCCGTAGGAGTGCCCGACCAGGACGACCGGTCCGGGTATCCCGCGGACGATCGAGGCGATGTAGGCGGAGTCGCCGAGCAGACTGCGGTTGGGCACCGCCGGGGCCACGACGTCCAGGCCACGGGCGATCAGTTCGGGGATGACGCGGGCGAAGCTGGACGCGTCGGCGAAGGCGCCGTGGACCAGCACGACGGTCGGGCTGTCGGAACGGGGCAAGGCACAACTCCCTGTGGATGCCGGTCGTGGTGACCGGCTGATGCGGGTCGCGGGCTCGAACAGCACACTAGGGGCCGCCGGCGAGGGTGCCTTGTCCGCCGGTGCACCGTCTGTGGTCCATCCGCGCCTGTGCGGGGTGCGGGCGGGGGACACCTTCGAAAGGCGTGTGCGGGCAGCGCTCCGGCACTCGTCCTCTTCCTGCCCTTTCTGCCCTTCCTGCTCTTCCTGGCACTTCCGGGCAAGCCGCGATGCGCTCAAGGACAACAGGCGGCGCGACGTCCGCCGTAGCGTGACGACCTCCCGTGCCGCGCATGCCGCGAACACGCCAGTCACTCCGGAAGAAGGAACGAGACCTTGCCGTACATCACCGTGGGCCAGGAGAACTCCACCACCATCGACCTCTACTACGAGGACCACGGCACCGGGCAGCCGGTCGTCCTCATCCACGGCTTCCCGCTCGACGGCCACTCCTGGGAGCGGCAGAGCGCCGTGCTGCTGGACGCCGGCTACCGCGTGATCACCTACGACCGCCGCGGCTTCGGACAGTCCAGCCAGCCGGCCACGGGGTACGACTACGACACCTTCGCGGCCGACCTGAACACCGTGCTGGAGACCCTCGACCTGCGAGACGCCGTCCTGGTCGGCTTCTCCATGGGCACCGGGGAGGTCGCCCGGTACGTGTCCACCTACGGTTCCGCCCGGGTCTCCAAGGTCGCCTTCCTGGCCTCGCTCGAGCCCTGCCTGCTCAAGACCGACGACAACCCCCACGGGGTCGCCCCGAAGGAGTTCTTCGACGGCATCGTCGCGGCCGTCAAGGCGGACCGCTACGCCTACTACACCGACTTCTACAAGGACTTCTACAACCTGGACGAGAACCTCGGTACCAGGATCAGCGAGGAGGCCGTACGCAACAGCTGGAACGTCGCCGCGGGCGGCGGCTTCTTCGCGGCGGCCGCCGCTCCGTCGACCTGGTACACCGACTTCCGCGCCGATATCCCGGCCATCGACGTGCCGGCCCTGATCCTGCACGGTACGGGCGACCGGATCCTGCCCGTCGAGGGCACCGCGCGCCCGTTCCACAAGGCGCTCCCGTCCGCCGACTACGTCGAGATCGAGGGCGCCCCCCACGGCCTGCTGTGGACCCACGCGGAGGAAGTCAACACCGCGCTCCTCGCCTTCCTGAGCAAGTGACCTCCCGCCGCAGGCCCGCCGTGCGGGTCTGCGGCGCCCCCACCGGTAACCGACTCGGCCCAGTACGCGGGCCCGGCCTACGAGGCGATCTTCTGCAACGGGCCGGCGGGCTTCCGGCGCCGGACGACCAGGGCGAGGTCCTCCTCCGTGAGCCGGTACTTGATGAAATGCAGACGAGGGCCGCGACCTTCAGGTCGCGGCCCTCGTGTGCGTTGTCGTGGGTGATGGTGATCCGGACGGCGGCGAGACACCGACCGGACGCTTCGCCGGGTGTCAGTGGGTCGTGCTGCCGGCGGTCCACTGGCTCCACGGCATGTTCCAGTCGCTGAGGCCGTTGTCCGGGGCCAGCGTGGTCTTGTCCTGGGAGTTCTTGACGATCACGACGTCACCGATCATCGAGTTGTCGAAGAACCACGCGGCGGGCTTGGTGCTGTCCCCGCCGCCCTTGACGTCCTTCAGGCCCACGCAGCCGTGGCTGGTGTTGACCTTGCCGAAGACCGAGTCGGCACCCCAGTAGTTGCCGTGGATGAACGTGCCCGAGTCGGTCAGGCGCATGGCGTGCGGTACGGCCGCGATGTCGTACGAGGGCTTGCCGTCCTTCTCCGTGAGGCCGACGGTCGCGGCGTTCATGTGGACCTGCCGGAACTTCTCGGAGATGACCATCTGGCCGTTGTACGTCGGGTGCTCGGAGCTGCCGGACGAGATCGGGATGGTCTTGATCGTCTTGCCGTCCCGTACGACGGTCATCTGCTTGGTCGCGGCGTCGACCGTGCTGATCTGGCTCCGGCCGATCTTGAACGTGACCGTCTTCTGGACGCCGTGGAGGTCGAGCTTGACGGTGACGGTGGAGCCGGCCTTCCAGTAGTTCTCGGGGCGGAAGTCCAGGCGGTTGTCGTTCAGCCAGTGACCGACGACCTTCTGCCCGCTGCTGGAGCTGACCTGGATCTCCGGCTTCACGGCGGCCTTGTCGCTGATCGCCTTGTCGAAATCGACCCTCACCGGCATGCCCACGCCGACGGTCGAGCCGTCCTCGGGGGAGAGGTGCCCGATGAAGTCGTTGGCCGGGGAGGCCGTGGTGATCGTGGCGTTCCCGGTGACAGGGCGGCCCTTGGCGTCCTCGGCCTCCGCGGTGATCTGATACCTGGTGGCGCGCTCCAGCGGGCCGTGCGGCTTCCAGGACGTGCCGTCCGCGGACAGGGTGCCCGGGACCTCGGTACCGCTCGCGACGGCGGTCATGGTCACCTTGGTGAGCTTCCCGTCACTGACGGTGACCTCGACGGGGTCGTTGACCCCGACCTGGTGGGCCCCCTGCCCGGGCGTGATCTTTATTCGGGCGTCGGAGGCGTCCTGGGCGGCCGACTGACCCGCCGCTGCCTGCGGTTTCGGGTGACTCCCGGTGCCGTCGCGGCCGGTCGCGGCGCTGCTGGTGCCGCTGAGGGCCGTGACCGCGAGTACGCCGCCGAGTACGCCGGCGGTGGCCACCAGTCCAGTGCGTCGTTTACGTGCCGTGATCAAACTGTCTCCCATGCCGCTGGTCTTCGGGTGCCTGCGAGCTGATCGCCCCAGAGGCGCGACCAGCCGTAGAAACAGTTATAGGCAGCTGTATGTCCATAAACGGGTAAATTGTGTTGCAGGCCACGTGTCTTTCGAGCTCTATCGAGCGCCTCGCCGAGCGCGTCGCCCGAGACCTTGCTCGCCTGGACGGGGGTCGGCCGGTCACCGAAAGTGAGATCGCCGGCCGCGCCGAGGTCGGCAAGCAGCCGCTCACACCTCAGCGTGTCGCCACGCGACCGGCGTACCGCTGCGTCCAGCCGGTCGCGCCACCGTCGGTGATCACCACGTCGTAGTAGCCCTGTTCGGTCGGCCAGTGGACGACCACCGACCTGCCGCCGGCCACGTGGTAGTGCCGGGTGCCGCCGGCGTAGTCGTTCGCCGTCAGGGTGTAGTGGACCGCCCGCCTGCCGTGGTTGCGCAGGGTCAGCCGGACCTTGGCGTGCCGGCCGCTGATCAGTTCCGCCTCGACGACCGGGATCGCGACGTCGGTCCGGCCGTCGCGAACGACCTGTCCGGCGAAGGAGCGCAGGAAACCGTCGGGCCCGTAGACGGAGAAGGCGTACTCGCCGCCGGTCTCGGTCGTGTCCCAGGTGTACTCGCGCGGGTCGGAGGCGGAGACGGTGAACGGCGTGTTCGAGAAGTCGCGGTACTTGTCCGGGAAGACCTGAAGGCTCACGGCCTTGCCGTCCGGACCGCCGGACAGCGTCATCGACGCGGTCACCGTGCCGGCGGCGCGGTCCTCGGTGAGCGTGGCGTGCGGGTGGAAGGAGAGGCCGCGTGGCCTCATCCCGCCCTCCGGGAAGGACGGCGGCGTCCCGTCGACCGGGTCGGCGATCTCCACGGGGCCCGGCCGGGGGCGGGCGAAGTCGAGCGCGCTGGTCAGGTCACCGGCGATCGAGCGACGCCACTCGGTGATGTTCGGGCAGGTGAACGGCTTGCCGAGGTACTCGGCCCAGGTCTCCAGGAACTTGACGACCGAGGTGTGGTCGAACACCTCCGAGGCGACATGGCCGCCGCGGGTCCACGGCGAGACCAGCAGCATCGGCACCCGCGGGCCGAAGCCGTAGGGGGTGGTGCCGGAGTACTCGCCCGCCGTGCCCGGCTCGGGGCGCGGCGGCAGCACATGGTCGAACTTCCCGTCGTTCTCGTCGTAGGTGATGATCACCAGGGTGTGGTTCCAGATGTCCAGGTTGCTCTGCAGCGTCTGGAGCACCTTGTTCATGTAGCGCTCGCCGTGGACGGTGTCGAAGTTCGGGTGCTCGCTCCACGCCGCCGGCATGACGACCCACGAGACCTCCGGAAGCGGGTACTCGGCGTCCGGCTCGCAGGCCGCGATGAGGTCCCTGAGCACCGCGTCGAGGTTTTCCTCCGAGTCGTCGTCGGGCGTGGTCGCGCCCGAGTAGACGAAGGAGTTGGCCTTCCAGATCCTGCCGGTGCCCGGGGCGAGGTCCTCCTCGCTCGCGATCCGCGGGTCGAAGGCCTTGAAGCCGTTCGTCACGTTGCAGCCGTACTCGCCGATGAAGCCGCTCTGCATGCTGCGGCCGACGCCGTTGCCGCTGTTGTCCGAGTAGACACGCCAGTCGATGCCGGCCTGCTCCAGCTGCTCGGGTACCGTCAGCCAGGTCCGGGTGTAGTTGTTCTGCCCGGCGTTGGAGGTCTCGCCGCCTCCCGTGCCGGACATCAGGTAGTAGCGGTTCGGGATGGTCGGCCCGTGCAGCGAGCAGAAGTTCATGTCGCAGACGGTGTACTGGGAGGCGAGCGAGTACATCCACGGCATGTGGTCGGGCGTGTAGTACCACATGCAGTGGTCGCCCTTGTCCTTGGCCCAGGTGTTCCAGCGGCCGCCGTTGGCGCCGTAGAAGCTGTGGTTGTCGCTCCAGGTGGCGGTGGAGACGGCCGGAGTCACGATGTTGCCGTCGGCGTCGCGCTGCTGGAAGACATCGGTGCCGTCCTGGAACTTCAGCACCTGCTTGTCGCTGTGCCCCCGCACGCCCGGCAGTTGGCCGAGATAGTGGTCGAAGGAACGGTTTTCCTGCATCAGGACCACCACGTGCTTCAGATCGGACATGTCGCCGCTGAAGCCCTCCGGCAGGACGTGGTCGGAGGCACGCGCGTCCGTGGCGCCGGCGAGGTCGGCGACAGCGCCGATGGCGAGCGCACCGAGGGCGCCCGCGGCGGTCTGGAGCGCTCTGCGCCGGGTGAGCCGGAGTTCACCGCGGGGACTGTCGGCGGACGCGGGTACTGTGACGGTGGGTGTCATCAGTGGGACCTCTCGGGAGAAAACACTGAGAACGGGAGGGGCGAGGACACGTCGCAGTGGAGGGCGGGGCAGGGACGGGGGCGAGGCCGGCGCGCTCGTCGTCCATGGACCGCGCCACCGCATGACCTCCCGGGACGGACTCCGTCGCGAGAGGAACGCTAACTTCCGAGCCGCCGGACCAGGTCGTGTTTCCGCCTCCGGATGACGCCCGGCGTGTACCGTCGCTGAATCTCAGGGTTGGGACGTCCACCGGACCGGCAGCCGGTGCGGGCCCCGGATGAGCATGCCGGTGCGCCAGCTCAAGGCGGCCGGGTGGGCGTCGAGTTCGAGGTCGGGGCAGCGCTCCAGCAGGGCACGGATCGCGATGCGCGCCTCCATGCGGGCGAGCGGGGCGCCGAGGCAGTAGTGGATGCCGTGACCGAAGGAGACATGACCGCCCGCGCCCCGCCGGATGTCGAAGCGGTCGGGATCGGGGAACCGTGCCGGGTCGTGGTTCGCGTCCGCCAGGGCGACGAGGACCAGCTCACCACCGCCGGGGATGACGGTCGTGCCGATCTCGACCGGCTCCGTGGTGAACCTGAACGTCGGCGTCTCCACCGGCCCGTCGTAGCGCAGCATCTCCTCCACCGCGCCGTCCATGAGCGTCATGTCCTCACGAAGCGCGGCGAGTTGGCCGGGATGGTTCAGCAGGGCCAGTACGCCGTTGGAGATCAGATTGACCGTGGTCTCATGCCCCGCGACCAGCAGCAGCCAGGCGGTACCGCGCAGTTCGTCCGCGGACAGCCGGTCACCGTCCTCGTCGGTGGTGCGGATCAGAGCGCTCATCAGGTCCTGGCCCGGGGCCCGGCGCTTGCGATCCAGCAAGTCGACGAGATACTCGGACGTCTCACGCGTCGCCGCCTGCCGCGCCTCCGGGTCCGGGTCGGTGAGGACCGTGCTGGTCCAGGCCCGGAAAGCGGCCCGGTCCAGCATCGGCACGCCGAGCAGCTCGCAGATCACCGAGATCGGCAGCGGGAACGAGAGCGCCTCGACGAGATCGGCCCGCCCTTCCGGCAGGGCCACCATCGTGTCGAGCAACTCGTCGGTGATCTGCTGCACACGAGGCTCGAGCTGCTCGATCCGGCGCGGCGTGAACTCACGGACGACCAGCTTGCGCAGCCGCTCGTGGTCCGGGGGATCGGAGTTGAGCATGTGCGGCCCGGCGGCCGGACTGGGGAACGGAAAGGAGGGCGAGGCGTTCTTCCACTGTTTGGACAACCGCGGATCCACCAGCGCGGCCCGGCCGGCCTCGTACCCGACGACGAGCCAGGCCTCCGTGCCCTCGGGAATCCGCACCTTGTGCACCGGGCCGCGCTCCCGCAGCGCCGCGTAGACCGGATAGGGATCGCGGACGAAGTCCTCGCCCATCGCGACCAGATCGACCACCTCGGCTGCCGCCATTGCCTGCCCCCGTCTTCGGCTTCGCCCGACGCTAGCAGTGGGGCGGTGCTTCGGCGAAGGACGCATTCGGCCGAACCGGGCCGGGCGAGACCGGCGCCCCGCGGTGTCCGCAGCGTGGCCGGTAACGTTGTGCGGGTACGGTGCGCCGCGCGGTGCGCTGGGGGCGCGCGCCCTGCTGAGCCGGCTCATCGTGCTCACGACTGCGCGGGAAGCGGCGGCGTTCATGGCGGTCGGGGCCCACTACGGTGACTTCTCCGCCCGGTACGTCCTGCCGGTGAGCGACACGCGTCGTCGAGATCGGCCCCCGGGCACAGGAACGGAGGGCCCCGTCTCCGGGACCCTCCGCCTTGCCTGCTGTCGGCTCAGCTCATGGTGAACGCGTCCAGGCTGAACAGGTCGCCGCTGCCGCCCTTGAAGACGAAGTACAGCTTGTGCGTCCCGCCCGGGTCGGTCACCGGTGCGCTGACCGTCGTGAAGGCGCCGGAGGTGTCGCCGACCGTCGCCGTACCGGCCAGCGGGCCGTCGGGGGCGTCGGTGCGGACCTCGATCGTGCCGCCGGCACCGCTCGACGCGGCCCGGAAGTCGATCTTGCTCACACCCTGGAGGTCGTACGGGTCGAACTCGATCCAGTCACCGTTGCCGATCGACGTGACCGCCTTGCCGCCCTGGGCACCGGCGACGGAGGTCGTCTGCACGCCGGACTGCGTGCGGTAGAACTCCGCCTGCCTGCCCTTGGGCATCAGGATGATCTGCGTGGTGCCGGTGAGGTCGGGGACCCCGGCGGTCGGCGAGGTGTCGGTGTAGCTCGCGGAGAGGATGCCGTAGAAGTCGTCGGAGTCCGTGTGGCCCGCCGTGGTCATGGAGAACGTACCGCTGCACCCCGTGGCCTGCGAGAGGTTGTGGGAGTGCATGTCATGGCCGAGCGAGTAGCTGACCTGGACCTTGGAGCAGTCCACCGGGGTGCCGTCCGGGTCGGTCGCGTCGATCTTCCACGCGACCGTGTCACCGTCCTTGAACGTCAGTCCGTTCGGCGGCTCGGAGAACGACAGCACCGGCGCGGAGTTGCCCGCCGTGACCAGGACGGCGGCGACACCCGTCCTGCCGCTCGGGTCGCTGACCGTGAGCTTGGCGTGGTACTGGCCGTTCGCGGTGTAGGTGAACGAGGGGGCGGCACTCGTGGAGTCGGTCGTGCCGTCGTTGTCGAAGTCCCACGCGTAGCTGAGCTGGTCGTTCTCGGGGTCGGTGGAGCCCGTGCCGTCGAACTTCACCGTGAGCGGGTTCTTGCCCGAGGTGGTGTCCGTCTTGATCACGGCGGTCGGCGCCTTGTTGCCCGGCGAGTACTCGATCTTGTAGAGCCCGGCGTCCAGGGAGCCGCCGAACCACGCGCTGCCGTAGTCGAGCACGTACAGCGAGCCGTCCGGCCCGAACTCGGTGTCGATGGGCTCCACCAGGCGCGCCCAGTCGTTGCCGTTGGTCAGCGTGTCGATCGACTGGATCTTTCCGCTGCCGTCGGATGCGATCGGCTTGATCCAGTGGGCGCCGAACTCGTAGGCGAAGAACTTCCCGTCATAGCTCTGGGGGAACTTGACCGCGGACTTCAGCCCCGGGGCGTAGTCGTAGACGGGGCCGCCCATGGGCGCGCCCTCGCCGCCGAGCTGGGGGAACAGCGGGTTGCCCGCGTAGTGGTTCCAGATCCACGCCGGCTGGGCCGGGGGCAGGTCCTTCAGACCGGTGTTCAGAGGAGCGTCGTTCACCGGGTGGGCGCAGTCGAAGGGCTTCCCGGACTGTCCGGTGGCGAAGTCGTACTGCACGTACGGTGTGTTGTCGCCGATGCAGTAGGGCCATCCGAAGAAGCCGGGCTTGGTGATCCGGTTGAACTCGACCGTGTTCTCCGGCCCGCGCTTCGGGTTCGCGGTGCTGGCGTCCGGGCCGTAGTCGGCCAGGTAGATGACGCCGGTCTTCTTGTCGACGTTGAACCGGAAGGGGTTGCGGAAGCCCATCGCGTAGATCTCGGGACGGGTCTTGGGCGTGCCCTCCGGGAACAGGTTGCCGTCGGGGATCGTGTAGGTGCCGTTGTCGTGCACCTTGATCCGCAGCAGCTTGCCGCGCAGGTCGTTGGTGTTGGCCGTGGAGCGCTCGTTGTCGAAGACGGGGTTGCGCTCCGGGCGCCGGTCGATGGGGGCGTAGCCGTCGGACTCGAACGGGTTGGAGTCGTCGCCGGTGCTCAGCAGCAGGTTGCCGTCGCCGTCGAAGTGCATGTCGCCCGCGACGTGGCAGCACTGCCCCCGGTCGGTGTCGACCCGCATGATCTTCTTCTCGCTCGACAGGTCCAGCTTTCCGTCGGTGAAGGTGAACCGGGACAGCTGGTTGTAGCCCTTGTAGGGCGCGAAGTCGGCGGCCGTCCCGTTCCCCGGGGCGTCGGTCATGGGGGTGTCGAGTCGGGGGGCGTAGTAGGCGTAGACCCAGTGGTTCTTGGCGAAGTGCGGGTCGAGCGCGATGGTCTGCAGCCCGTCCTCGTCATGGGTGTAGACCGACAGCTTCGCCGCGACGTCGGTGAGTCCGTCGAGGGTCGTGTAGTAGACGGTGCCGTCGCGGGAGCTGTGCAGTGCGCTGCCGTCGGGCAGCACGGCGAGCCCCATGGGCTC
Source organism: Streptomyces sp. MK7 (assembly GCF_032658145.1). Lineage (NCBI taxonomy): Bacteria > Bacillati > Actinomycetota > Actinomycetes > Kitasatosporales > Streptomycetaceae > Streptomyces > Streptomyces sp. MK7. The sequence goes on along the minus strand of NZ_JAVACL010000015.1, from coordinate 9,070 downwards.
GCCCACCTGTTCGGGTCCCTTGGCAAGAGTGACCTGCTGGAAGTCGGATGTCGCGGCACTGGGCCCGGCCGCGGCCGTACGGGCCGAAGCCTCGGTCCGCGCCTGCGCGGACGTCGATCCGGCCACCGCGACCCCCACGCTGAGCACCGCGCTCAACGTGGCGGTGAGTAGTCGGCTCACTGGTGTACGCACGTACTGCCTGCCTCTCGTGTGGCGCTGCGATGAACATCGCGCGAACCGTCGCGTCGCGCGGGGGTGTCGGGCCGGGGCCGGATGCCGGGCCGGTGTGTGCCGTTCGACCGGTGGAGCGGGCACATGTCCCAGATCTGCACGGGCGCCCGCACCATCCACGGCCCCCTGAGGAAGCGTCATGAGCGTGAACCCGTGGCCATGCACTGTCAAGAATCTACTGCCGGGTAGCCGCGTTTCATTGCCTCAAGTGGCCACATCTTTTGCTCGTCCGGTGAAAAGTAGCGACGGTTCGTGGTGAACTATCGGCCGTCTCAGGTGTTCATCGTCCGTCAGTTCCGCCAACTACCCGTCCCTCAGGCCTTCCAGGTCGACGAACGCCCCCGTACAACGCACCGCCTGCTCCCCACCTAAGGAGTGATGATGGGTCAGTTCACCCATGACGTCGGCCGCAGAGGCTTTCTGCGGGCGGCAGCCGCCGGCACCGTGGCCATCGGCGCGGCGTCCGTCGCGGGCGCGCTCCCCGCGGCCGCCCAGACACTCGCCCCGGACGCCGGGCCCCAGGGCGCGCGCCTGAGCATCCCGAAGGACGCCATCGGCATCCAGCTCTACAGCGTCCGCGACAAGGTCTACGACCTCGGCTTCCGCGTCGTCTTCGAGGAACTGTCGCGGATGGGCTACAAGGAGGTGGAGTTCGCCGGATACACCCAGAACACCTCCATCCTGGGCCGGCAGATCACGCTCCAGGAGATCCGCACGCTGCTCGACGACAACGGTCTGCGGGCCATCGGCAGCCACATCGGCATCGGGTCCTTCCGCAGCAACCTGCAGCAGGAGCTCGACAACGCCCAGATCCTCGGCATGCGGAACATCGGGACCCCGAGCGCCCCCTCGGACACCCGGACGGTCGCCGCGTACCAGGCGGCCGCGGAGGACTTCAACCACTGGGGCGAGGCCGCGTCGGCGCGCGGACTCAAGCTCTACCAGCACAACCACTGGGCCGAGTTCGCCTTCGCCCAGGACCAGCCCGAAGTGCGTCTGTACGACGTCTTCCTGAACAACACCGACCCCGCCCACGTCTACCTCGAGATGGACGTGTACTGGGCCTTCGTCGGCCAGTTCCGCTACCCGGGCTTCGACCCCGCCGCCTATGTGCGCGCGCACCCCTACCGCTACACGCTGTTCCACATGAAGGACGGCAAGTCCGACCCGAACGCCGCCGACGGCTACGACATGACCGAGTTCGGCGCCGGTGACATGCGCTACCAGCGCTTCATCCACGCGATCGGCCCGTTCGGCGACCACCACGGCATCTGGGAGCAGGACACCGCCCCCGGCACCCAGCCCGACCCGCCCGGCTCGCTCGGTGCCGCGCAGCGCAGCTACACCGCGCTCGCGGACCTGCTCTCCTGACCCGGCGTCACCACCCCGTTCCGCCGCCCACCCCCGCTCCTGCCGGGGCGGGCGGCGGAACGGGGTGGCCGCTTTCTCATGCCTGGCCGTGACGGCCCCCTCAAGGGCCTCCTCACCGCGCGAGACGTCGCCGCTGGACGGCCGTGCCGGGGTCGCCGGCGCGCCGCCGTGCCGGCGAGTGAACCCGCCCACGGCGGCCCTGACCGACGTACCCGCCGGGCCCGCGCGGCACGCAGCCCGCTCCCGTCCGACTTCGCGCGCCCTGCCGCACCCCTCGAGGGACGCGGCAGGGCGCGCAGGAGTGCGCTGCGTCAGGAGAGGTGCCCCGCTTCGGGGCGCGTTCAGATCAGTCTGCGCCGGGCCGCCCAGGCGACGGCCTCGATGACACTGCCGACGCCTATCTTGTCGCACACACCCCGGCAGCGACGCCGCACCGTGCGGGGGCAGACGTGGAGCCGCCGGGCGACGGCCTCGACCGGCAGACCGGTCGCCAGGAGCGACAGCAGACGCACCTCGTCTCTGAGCAGACACGCGGTGTCGGGTTGGGTTCGCCGGCCTGTCGGGTAGCTGAGCGTGGACACTTCCGTCTCCTTCGCCGAGCGCGGCCGGCAGGGAACGCGGGGAAGGCCGCCCCACAGGGGGTGGCCAGAACCGTGATCGACCGCGGGATCTTTCATCGCCTGCAAACGTTTCAGATGACTCGGGCAACTTCAGTAGCTTGGGTAACCGGTCGCGTGCACAGGGTCAAGGGTGCCGCTGCTGCATGGGTCCGCATTTGATCCGCTCTACACGAAAACTTCTGCCCGTTGAACGGTTCAACCCGTGGCAGAGCCGGGCCCGGGGCTGCCGCCCCGAGCCCGGCGTCGACCGCTCCCTGCTACAGGTCCCGCACCCGGATGTTGCGGAACTCGATCAGGTCGTTGTCACTGTGGTTCTGCAGTCCCACGTAGCCGCTGAGGAACTGACGCAGGTCCGTGGGCGGATCGCCCGCCCGCGACGACGACTTGCCGGGCGTGTTGTCGAACTCGTTGATCACCGCGCCGTTGCGGATGATCGTGTAGTGCTGCCCCACGACCCGGATCTCGTAGTCGTTCCACTGGCCCTTCGGGGTGACCTTCGCCTGGTCCAGGCCGAGTGGATCGAAGTTGTAGACCGAGCCGGTCTTCTGGGGTTCACCGGTGGCGCCGTCGTAGATCTGGATCTCGTTGCCGCAGTAGATCGCCACCCACTCCGGAGCGGTGCGGGCCGATCCCGTGGTGCTGCAGCCCTCGGGCCGCTGGTCCAGCGGAGTCCGCGGATCCGGGAACCTCACGAACACACCGCTGTTGGCCTGGTGGCCCTCCGGAGCGACGTCCCGGAACTGCAGCCTGATCGAGTAGTCCTTGAACTGCTGCTTGCTGTACCACAGCATGCCCATGCCGCCGGAGCTGCGCATGGTGCCGTCCGGCAGGAGCGAGAACGTGCCCGCACCGGCCTGGCTCCATCCGGCGAGGCTGCTCGCCGACCCGTCGAAGAGGGACTTGTATCCGGGCGTCTTGCCGATGGGCGACCGGGCACCTTCCTTGCTGAGCGTCGCCGCCTCGTGGTTGTCGATGATGCCGTCCTTGCGGAACTGGTCGACCAGGTCGTTGAGGTTGCTGACGAACGCGCCGTGGTTCGGCCAGGCGCCCTCGTCGTCGATCAGGTCGTTGATCGTGCAGCCGCCGCCGACCTCGTGGTTGGCCACACCGGTGTCGGTGTCGAGCAGCCGGACCGTGGAACGGGCGTCGGGCGCCGTGCAGCCCGCCGTCACGTCGATCTTCCCGGTGGCCTGCTCGCCGTCCGCGTAGGTCACCTTCAGCGTGGCGTGGTAGGTGCCGTAATCGGCGTACGTGTGCGTGGGGTCGGCCTCGTGCGACGGCCGGCTGCCGTCACCGAAGTCCCACTCCCAGGAGACGCCGCCCGCCTTCGCGGCCGAGAACTGGATCGTCCGCGGCTTGCTCTGCGCGACAGCGCGTCCCGCGGCGTCGCTCGGGTTCGGCGTGGCCGGGCCGCCGTGGTAGGCGACACGGACCAGCTTCTGGTTCGGGTCCAGGCTGAAGAACCCGCCGGCGTAGTCGAGCATGTAGAGCGCGCCGTCCGGGCCGAACTTGGCGTCCATCCAGCTCTGCACCTTGTTGTCGCCGACGCCGCCGGGGAGGATCTGGCGCAGGTCCTCGCCGAAGGCCGGCTGGGACTGGTCCTTGACGTTGTCCGGGGTGACGGTGACCGCGACGCGGTTGTTGGCGTTGGACTCGTCACCGATGAACCACTTGTTGTCCCAGTACGCGGGCCAGGCGACACCGCTGTCGGTGTCGACCTCCGAGCGGTGGTAGGTCGGGCCGTCCATGATGGCCTGGCCGCCGCCCTTGAGGTACGGCTCGGTGTACTTCTCGTCGCTCTGCACGTACGTGGGCAGCCCGCTGCCGTCGCTGCGCTTCGGGTAGTCCACGCCGCCGCCCTGCGGCGAGTACCAGATCATGTTGCTGCGGATCGGCGGGAGGTCCACCAGTCCGGTGTTGCGGGGCGAGGTGTTCTTCGGGTGGTCGCAGTCGTACCAGCCGGTGAGCACGCTCGCGTCGGTGTTGCTGCGGTCGCGGTAGGGCTGCTTGTTGCCCATGCAGTAAGGCCAGCCCTGGTTGCCCGCGGAGGTGATGATGGTCGCGGTCTCGTACTTGGCCGGGCCCAGCTCCGGGTCGGGCGTCGGCGCGTCGGGGCCGACCCAGGCCGCGGTCAGCCAGTTGTTGGTCTTGTCCCAGGCGATCCGCGCGATGTTGCGGACACCCATGACGTAGATCTCCGGGCGGGTCTTGCCGCCGCCCTCCTCGTTGCCGGTGAACAGGTTGCCCTTGGGGATCGTGTACGTGCCGTCGGGCTCGGGGTGGATCCGCAGGATCTTGCCGTTGAGGTCGTTGGTGTTGCCGGCCGTACGGCGGGCGTCCTGGAAGGACAGGCCCTTGTAGTCCTTGGTCCAGTTGTTCCCGGAGTAGCCCGCCCCGGCGCCCTGCGAGGAGTTGTCGTCACCGACACCCACGTAGAGGTTGCCGTTGTTGTCGAAGGTCATGCCGCCTCCGGTGTGGCAGCAGCTGTGGATCTGGGCGGTCCAGTGCAGCAGGTCCTTGCGGGTGCTCTTGTCGATGGACTGGTTCTTGAAGTCGTAGGTCAGGCGCGAGATGGTGCGCTGGCCCGTCTGCTTGTCCCGGTCGACCGACTCGTGCGGCATCCAGTAGATGTAGATCCAGCCGTTCTGCTCGAACTTGGGGTCGAGCGTGATGCCGACCAGGCCCTCCTCGTTCTTGACCAGCTCGTCACCGCTGCCGCGGTTGCCCATCACGTCGAGCGTGGTGAGCAGCTTGACCTGCTTGGTCTTGGGGTCCCACTGGTGGATGGTGCCGCAGCCCAGGCCCACCTTGGGGTCGTTCCAGTCGGGGATCGGGCCGCTCGGGCAGGCGGCCTTGCCGATGTAGAAGGTCTTGCCGTCGGGGGCGACCGTCAGACCGTGGGGCTCGCCGATCTGGTCGAGCTGACCGGACTGGTTCTTGGCCGTGAGCCGCTCGACGGAGTAGTTCGACGCGATGGTCGCCTGGCAGTCGCCGCGGACCATGCCGGTCGTCCACTCGATGGCGCCGAGCAGATGGCTCTGGAACTTGGTGTCCGAGGTGTAGCTGTCCTCGGTGCGGCCCATACCGGTGTAGAACGACCGGCCGCCGTCGTAGTCCCGGCACCAGGAGACCGGGTGGAAGGCGCCGTTGCCCGCCGGTCCCGCGTCGTAGGAGTTCTCCTCGACCTGGGCGACCGTCTGGACCTTGCCGTTCGGGTTCGGGTCCCAGTTCATCCACTGGTCGGACCGGGTCCACTTCAGCGGCAGGCCCTTGTTCGCCGGGTGCTGCCGGTCGGTGACGTCCACGACCGCCTGCTGCACCTTGGTCTCCGGCGCGGGCGCCGGGTCGGCGCCGAACAGCCGCAGCTCGGCCAGCTGGGTCAGCGGCTCACCGGAGTTGGCCGTGACGTTCAGCCGGTAGTACTGGTAGGCCGTGGTGTTGGAGAACTTGTACTGCTTGGTCTGGAAACGGTCCGGGAAGCTCTGGCCGGTCTGGGTGTCCAGCGTCTTCCAGTCGTTCCCGTCCTGCGAGCCCTGCAGGGTCCAGTCCTTGGGATCCCTGCCCGGGTAGTCGTTGGCCGACGTCAGCGCGTACTGGGCCACCGCGACCGCGCGGTCCATCTTCGCGGTCACCCACGCGGTGTTCTGGTGAGCCAGCCACTTGGTGGTGTTGCTGCCGTCGAACAGCTTGGCCTTCGTCTCGTTGGGCGGGTTGTCGTCGCTCGCCGTGACGTCCGCCACCTTCTCCGAGGCGGGCAGGCTGGCGGCCGGACGTGTGCCGATCAGGCCCGTGAACCAGCTGGAGCCGGCCTCCGCGCGTGCCGCGTCGTGGACGCCGACGAAACCGCCGCCGCCCTTGACGTAGGCCTGGAACGCGGACTCCTCGTCGGAGTTGAGGGACACGCCCTTCGCCGACAGGAAGACCACACCGCGGTAGTGCGCCAGGCGGTCGGTGGTGAAGACGGACGGGTCGTCCGACTCGTCCACGGAGAAGCCGTTCTTCTGGCCCAGTTCCTTGATCGTCGAGACGGCGGCCGTGACGGGGTCGTCCTGCTGATCGGCCGGTCCGTGGAAGACCAGGACGTTCACCGAGGCGTCGGCGGCGGTGCTCTGGTCCTCGGCCGCGCCCGTCTGTGGCCGCGCCTGTGCCTGCACGGCCGGCAGCGCGGACAGTCCCAGTGCCAGCGCGGAGCTGGACAGCAGGACGACCCCGCGTCGCCAGGCGGGCGTACGACGGGGGGAGGGCGCGGGATGCGACGGTGGCGCACCACTCAGTCGCGACAGGGTGAACCGGTTTCTTCGGCCCATTGTTGCTCCTTGACTCGATCCGACAACGGAAGAGTGGTCAGGGGGTGGAGAGCCGGGCCCGCCACTCGGTCGGCGTCGCCCTGGACCCGATGGCCCAGGGCCGAGCGAGCGGTGGCGGGGTGGTGCACGCCCGTCAGACCGTCCGGTCAGGTCCGACGGGCGTGGCTCGGGGGAGCGACGGGATGAGCGCCACTCCTTCTACATGCCGGGCATGTCGGGCATGCCAGGCATGGAGTGCATGCCGCCGGGGACCGTGCCGTCGGCCTCGGTCACCATGAAGACCCCGGACATCCCCATGTCGGAGTGGCTCTGGACATGGCAGTGGTACATCCAGTGGCCCGCGCCGACCCGTTCGCCGGCGATCACCTGGAACCCGAAGGAGTCCGCGGGGCCGGTGGTCTTGGTGTCGATCACCCGGCTGACGTCCTGCGGGCCCTCCAGGATCCCGGTGCGGTTGTCCACCCAGCGGTGGCCGTGGACGTGGAAGGTGTGGAAGAAGTCCCCGTGAGTGATCACGATGAACTCCACCCGTTCACCGCGGACGGCCTTGAAGGTGGGGGTGTTGGGCGCGGTCCTGTTGTTGATCGTCATGTCCTTGAAGACGACCGTGAACTGCTTGTCCGGCAGCACATCGCCCTTGCGCCGCACCACCACGGGGCCGTACAGCCCCTTCTGGATCCCGCCGGTGCCGTGCTCGGTGCCCACGTTGTGGTCGTGGTAGTGCCAGTAGCCGGCGCTTCCGGCCTCCCATGTCCCGTCGTGGCGTCTGCCCGGGGCGTGGGTGCGCCAGACGTACGTTCTGCGCTCGCCCGGCTGGACGACGCTGTCGTTCATCTTGGTGCCGTCGCTGGCGACGTCGTAGTCCAGGCCGTGCACGTGCAGGCTGGCGGCGACATCGAGGTTGTTGACCACCTCGATGTTCATGGTGTCGCCCTCGGTCAGCTCGATGAGCGGGCCCGGGATCGTCGCCTCGCCGGGGCGAAGGCCGTAGCCCATCTCCCCGTTCGGCAGCTTCTCCATGTAAAGCGTCAGGTTGCGGACATCGCCGCCCTTGTCCGCGGCGGCGGGCTTGTCCGAGGCCGGGACGGCGGTGTTGCCCGGGGTCGCGGCGGCGGTACCGCCCAGCACCGCGGGGGCGACGGTGGCCGCCACAGCTGAAGTGGCGAACGATCGCCGGGTCAAGAGGCGTCTCGCGCCTGCGCCTGAGTCGGTCATCGCTCTCCAATCCGCGACAGGCCTGGGATGCCTGAAGGCGTTTCGTGGTCGTGAGGTGCGCCGACGTCCCGTGCGGCACGGCATCCGGACGCGGCGGTTTGCGGTGGTGCGCCGGGCGTTCGACCCCCACGGGGCCGGCGGAGCGGTCGTCTTGTTCGGCAGAGGAGTCGTCGGGTTCGACACAGAGGCCGTCGGGTCGGTTCGCCGGTTCGGGGCCGTCCGGCGGGCGGATGCGCGCGGTACGGACGAAGTCGGCTCGGCTCGGCAAGGCGGACTGCGCCTCGGAACGGCCTCACCGTAACGGCGCTGCTCCAGTTTTTCCAGACTCAGGTCAAAGTTGGTTGGGTTGCGGTCATAGATCTTGGCGGGGCGTCAAAAGACCGGTAGCTTCGCAACGTTGCTGCGATCGGAGAGGTGGGTGAGTCTCGTGCGCGGGTCCGCGGCGTCATCGCTCCGGCACGGGGCGGAGCGGACGCCGATCGCTCGCTCGTGCGGTCGCGGCCGGTCAGCCGTTGTCACGCACCCGTGATCACCCACAGCTCGCTCATCGTGCCGTCGAGTTCAGGGCGCGGGCCGTATGGCGGCCCGAGCGCCGACGCCGCTTCGGAACCGAGTTCCGCGCGGCACCAGGCCGGACGGGCCCCGACCGGTCGTCCCGGCGGCCGGTCGTCCACCCGGCGGAACCGCGGATCCGTGCGCGGTACCGCAACAAGCGAATTCGCGAAAGGTGCAGCGGTGTTCAGAAGACTGCTCCATACCCAGACGGATCCGCCCCCTTCCAGGCCCGCGCGACGCAGCCGGTTCGTCACGCATCCGGTGGTCCTGGCGCTGGGCGGCTTGGTGCTCACGGTGTTCGCGTTGGCCGCCCCGGCCGCCTACGCGGCCTGGAGCCGCGCCGACGACGCCACGGCCGCGACCCAGGTGCTGACCTGGACGGCCGGCGACGGATACACGGGGTACACGTCCGCCCCCACCACCGCGGTGGCCGGACCGGCCACGATCGTGTTCGAGAACAGCGCGGCGACCGGCAACACGACGGGAATGCCGCACACGCTGACGTTCGACACCTCCAACTCCGACTACAACACCGACGTCAGCCTCAACATCCAGGCGAGCCCGTCGGACTCCAGCGGCGGCCGGCACACCGCCGAGGTCACCCTCACTCCCGGCGTCTACCGGTACTACTGCGCGATGCCCGGTCACATCATGTCGGGCGAACTGACCGTCACCGCCGCGCCAGGGGACGACACCACCGCCCCCGACACGTCGGCGTCGGTGTCGGGGACGAAGGACGCCTCGGGGAACTACGTCGACAGTGCGACGGTC
>NZ_JAVACL010000014.1:0-167909 GCF_032658145.1 Streptomyces sp. MK7 | reverse complement strand
GGCGTCCCGTCCCCTGGCTTCCCGGCTCAGCCGCCGGCCTTCGCGATCGTCCTGTGGATCGTCCGGGCGATCCGCTCGGCGTCGAGGGCCAGTTCGCGGAGCATGCCGCTGATGGGGTTGGTGAAGCCGGTGAAGTACAGGCCGGGGGCGTCGGCGGTGGTGCGGGGGCCGTGGACGACCGGCTTGCCGCGGGAGTCCAGTACGCCGAGGTGGCCGACCAGGTCCTCCAGGCCGCGGGAGTAACCGGTGGCGGCGATGACGGCGTCCGGCTCGATCCGGCTGCCGTCGGCGAGCACGACCTTGCCGCCCTCGAACCCCTCGACCGCACCCACGATCTCGACCCTGCCCGCACGCACGGCGTCGATGAGACCGACGTCCTGGACGGGAAGCGCCCCCTCGCGGACCCGCGAGTACAGGCCGGTGCCCGGGCGGGGCAGGCCGTGCGCCGACAGGTCGGGCACGCTCACCTTCGCCAACGGCCTGGCGAGGCGGTCGACGAGCCCTACCGGCAGCCGCCGGCAGAGCACGCCCGAGTACTGCGCGGCCCACCCCGCGGTCGACCGGCGCACGATGTGCGGGACGGTGCGGACGGACAGCCGTACGCGTGCGGCCCCGCCCTCCACCAGGTCGACGGCGATCTCCGCGCCGGTGTTGCCGGCACCGACGACGAGCACGTCCCGGCCGGTGTAGGGCTCAGGGGTGCGGTAGTCGGAGGCGTGCACGAGCCTGCGGGGCTCCCCGAGTCCGCCGGTGTACTCGGTGCGGCCGGGCCAGTCGGGCAGTCGCGGTGTGTGGTTGTAGCCGGTGGCGACGACCACCGCGCTGCCGGTCAGCTCCCGCCCGCCGGTGGCGTGCAGCAGCCAGCCGGCGCCGTCGGCCGCGGGTGTCAGGCGGGAGACCTCGACACCGGTCACGATCTCCAGTTCATGGTGCTCGGCGTACTTCTCCAGGTATCGCACCACGTCGTCCCGCGAGACCCATCTGCCGAACCGGCGCGGCATCGGCAGACCGGGCAGCGCGGACAGGCGGCGGGTGGTGTGCAGGTGCAGCCGGTCGTAGTGGCGCCGCCAGGACGCCCCGACCCGGTCGGACTTCTCCAGGACGACCGCGCGTATCCCCCGCGCGCGCAGCGCGTACGCGGCGGCCAGACCGCCCGGCCCGCCGCCGACGACGTAGACGGGGTGGTCGGCGCGCCGGCGTGCGGGAACGGTGGACGTTGTGGACGTGGAGTCGGCCATGTGCGCGAGCGTAATCAGGTGCCCGGTTGATGGGTCTCGGTCAAGACCGGAATTGGTTTCGGATTGATCACGGATGAGCGTGACTGTCGCTTCCGGTGACCGCCGTACCGCCGGCGTCCGGGACACGACGTGGCGCCTGGGACACAATGATCCGATGGCCGATATACGTGAGACGTCCCTCGTCGACCCCGCTCCCGTGCTCTCCGGGCACGGCCTCCGGCTGCGCGTCTGGGACCCGGAGTCCGAGGCCGACGTCGAGACCTGGCTGCGCGGGCGGACCGAGCCCGAGTTCCGGCGCTGGAACACGCCGCTGATCCTGGAGGAGGGCCTGGCCGACGCGCGCGAGTCGCTCATCGCCCATGTGCGGAACGCCGTCGACGGCACGGGCGTCCCCTTCTGCGTCACGGACGAGACGACCGGCGTGACCCTCGGTCACGTCAGCCTCGGCGCCATCAGCCGCCCCCTGCGGACCGGGCGGGTCGGCTACTGGGTGCTCCCCGAGGCCCGCGGACGGGGAGTCGCCACGCGGGCGCTGCTGCTCGCCGTGGACTGGGCCTTCGGCGAACTCGGCATGCACCGGCTGGAGCTGGGTCACGCCCTCGGGCACGACGCGTCGTGCCGCATCGCCGAGCGGTGCGGGTTCACGTACGAGGGGACCCTGCGCGGCGCCATGTGGGAGGCGGACCGCCACGACGCCTTCCGCGACTGCCACCTGCACGCACGACTGGCCACGGATCCGCGGCCGGAGGCATAGCCGGGTCAGGGCAGCGGCCGGGGCGCGGCCGGCAGCCGCCGGAGGCGCGGCGGGAAGCGGCCGGAGGAGCGACGGGAAGCGGCCGGAGGCGGCAGGGGCGCGGCGGGCAGTCGGCAGCGGCCCGTAATTCGGAGGCGTCCCCGCGCCCTGGGCGGAACCATGAAGCATGGCTTCCGATGACTGGCACTTGACCGACGACGTCCACGAATTCCTCGCCCGCGCCGGAGAGTTCCTCCGCTCCCGGCCCGCGCCGCACACCCTGCACCTGACCGTGACGGAGAACCTGCGTGCACACGGGGGACACTTCTACGCGGAGGAGAACCCCGAGTTCGGTGTCCTGGGCGGAGGCGGGGCATCGGGAGTGCGCGCCGCCTTCTTCCGTACGCCGCCCTTCCCGATCGCCCTCACCGCCCTGACCGAGGAGGAGGCCGACGCACTCGCGGGGCAGCTGGCCCGGACGGGGCGGAACCTGTCCGGCGTCAACGCCGACCGCGACACCGCCGCCGCCTTCGCCGCCGCCTGGCAGCGCCACACCGGCGCCGGGGCCGCCGTCCAGAGGCGGACGCGGCTGTACCGGCTGGACGAGCTGAGCGTGCCGCAACCGGTCCCGCCGGGGCGCGCGAGGGTGGCGGGAGCGGCGGACCGGAAGCTGCTCGTCCGGTGGTACGAGGAGTTCTGCACCGCCGTGGGCGAGACGGTCCTGCGGGACGCGGAGCAGTGGGCGGACGGTCGCGTCGAGCACGGCGACGCCATGCTCTGGGAGACACCGGACGGAACGCCCGTCGCCATGGCCGCGCGGTCCCCGGAGGTCGCCGGGCAGACACGTGTGCTCGGGGTCTACACGCCGGTGCACCTGCGGGGCCGGGGATACGCGGGAGCCGTCACGGCGGAGGTCAGCCGGGCCGCGCTGGAGTCCGGAGCGGCCGAGGTGCTGCTCTTCACCGACCTCGCCAACCCCACCAGCAACGCGCTGTACCAGCGGATCGGCTATCGGCCGGTGTCCGACTTCGTGGTGTACGACTTCGGGTGAGGGGCCAGACACCCCCTCAGGGCCAGAGCAGCTCGTGGGACCAGGCGCCGTCGCCCGTGCGGTGGTAGCGCAGGCGTACGTGGCGCCGGCGGGGGTCGCCCTGGAAGAACTCGACCTCGGCGGGCCGGAGGCGGTACAGGGTCCAGGTGGGGACGTCCGCCCCGGGATCGCGCCGAGCCCGGTCCCATGCCTCCTGCGAGGCCCGGGTCAGCTCGTCCAGGGAGTTCAGCACCTCGCTCTGGCGGCCGGTGAGGGCCGCGGCCAGTGCTCCCGTGGAGCGGGCGTGCAGGTCCGCCCGGGCCTGCTCGGGCGGCGCCGTCGTGACCGGGCCCCGGACCCGGACCTGGCGGCCCAGCGCCGGCCAGTAGAAGGCCAGGGCCGCGTGCGGGTGGGTGGCCAGGTGCCGGCCCTTGCGGCTGCCCGCATGGGTGGCGAAGGACCAGCCCGACGCGTCCGCGCCGTGCAGCATCACGATCCGTACGTCCGGGTGGCCCTCCTCGTCGGAGGTCGCGAGGGACATCGTGTGCGGCTCGCGCTCGCCGGCCGCCACCGCCTCCGCGAACCACCGCTCGAAGAGGGGGAGGGGCTCCGGGGGCGCGGCGGCCGGGTCGAAGCCGGGCAGCTCGGTGACCTCCGGGTCCCAGACCCGCAGCGACCTCAGCAGCTCATCAAGATCGGTGTTCATGACCCGAGTATCGCGGTGTCTAGCACAAGGTGCCGTACAACGCAGCGGGCGGCGGTCCACCGGAGTGAACCGCCGCCCGCCTGACAGGACTTGGGGCCTGGACGTGTCCTCGTGGGAGTCCGGGCCGAGGTGTGGGCTATCTCGTCGGCTTCTTCCCCGTGACGCCCAGGTGGACCAACAGCGCCAGATTCGGCTTCAGTTCGGCCTGTTTCACGCCCCAGGAGGTGAAGCCCTTCTGATGGGAGGCGACCGCCGCGAGCATCGCGACGAGCGAACCGGCGATCGCGGCCGGGTTCACGTCCTTGTCGACCTTTCCTTTGGACTGGAGTTCGGCAACCGAATCCGCAAGAGAATTGTTCACCGAGTTCAGGATCTTCATACGGAGCTTGTAGAAGCGCTTGTCGCCCTCGGCCGCCCCGAGGTCGACCACGCGCAGAATCGCGTCGTTGCGGCGCCAGAAGTCCAGGAAGCCCTCGACGAGTTCCTGTGCCGTCTGCCAGCCGGCCTTTCCGACCCATGAACGGCCCTGGAGCAACTCGGTCAACGCGGTGCTCTCGCTGGCCATTTGCTCGGCGATCTCCAGGACGGCGCCTTCGACGTCCGGGAAGTACTGGTAGAAGGTGGCGGGCGAAGTGCCCGCCTTCCGGGCGACGTCGATGACTTTGACGTCCCGGTAGGGGGATGAGCTGAGCATCTCACTGAGGCAGTCGAGCAGCTTCTGCCGGGTCGCCTGCCCGCGGCGCCCGGCCACACGGCCGTCGACGGTACGCACTTGTCCTGTCATGTCGTCAGCTTACCGAGGGGTGATGGGAGCGCGATTCGGCCGACTGCAAATGGGGTGGGGGGGTGCGGAGGGGCTGGTGTGCCTGGTCTGCGGGGTGCGGGCGGCCCCGCTACGTTGACGACATGGCCGAAAACAGGGCATCCGCATACGCAGAGGGCGTCCCGTGCTGGGTGGACGCGCAGCTTCCCGACGTCGAGGCGGGAAAGCGGTTCTACGGTGAGCTCTTCGGGTGGACCTTCGGTGTGGGGGAGGCGTACGGCGACTCCGTACCGGCCCGGCTGGGCGGGGAGCTCGTCGCGGCGCTCACGCCGAAGACGGACGGCCGGATGCCCACGGTCTGGACGGTGTACTTCTCCACCCCGGACGCCGGGGCGCTGGGCGAGCGGATCCGGGCGGCGGGCGGCCAGGTCGTCGGCGGACCCTGGAGGGTCGGCCCGGCGGGCACGACCGCCCTGGCCGCCGACCCGGAGGGCGCCGTCTTCGGCCTGTGGCAGCCCGGACGGCGCCCGGGCTTCGGCAGGCGGCACCAGCCGGGCACCTTCGACTGGGTCCAGCTGTACACCCGCGACACCGAGGCCGCCGACACCTTCTACGGCGGCCTCTTCCACGAGGCCCTGTTCGGCGCGGACGCGCGCCCCGACTTCGGCCGCGTGGCCGTCGCGGAGGTCTTCCCCGCCGAGATGCCGCCCCACTTCCTCGTCCACTTCCGGGTCGCGGACCTCGAGGCCGCCCTGGGTGCGGTTGCACGGCTCGGCGGCCGGACGCAGGTGTCACCCTTCGAGACGTCCTACGGGAGCGTGGCCGTCGTGGTCGACAATCAGGGGGCGTCCTTCGCCGTACTGGAGAGGTAAGCGGTGTCATACCAGGCGGTAACCGGCGTCTCGACGGCGGGAACCGATCGGTGTGCGACCGAATTGCGGCTGGTTTGCGGCGAGACATCCCGATTCGTCGGCGGGTTCGCAACCAGCGGCCCGGCCAGGAAGAATCGGGGTGCGTGCCGCCGCGGCGGTGCGGTGGTGAGACGCTGCACGGGGGCCGCGTACACATGGAGGTGGCGCGGCTCGTACGGGGAGGTGGCAGGCAAGTGGTGGATCAGCTGACGCAGCACGATCCGCGGCGGATCGGGCCGTTCGAGGTGCTGGGACGGCTGGGGGCCGGCGGCATGGGGCTGGTCTATCTCGCGCGCTCGGCGTCCGGCCGGCGGGTGGCGATCAAGACCGTCCGCACGGAGCTGGCCGAGGACCAGCTGTTCCGGGTGCGCTTCACCCGCGAGGTCGAGGCCGCGCGGGCGGTCTCCGGCTTCTACACGGCCGCGGTCGTCGACGCCGACCCGCGCGCCGCAGTGCCCTGGCTGGCCACCGCGTACGTCCCCGCGCCCTCCCTCGAGGAGATAGTGACCGAGTGCGGGCCGCTCCCGGTCCAGGCGGTGCGCTGGCTCGCCGCGGGCGTCGCCGAGGCGCTGCAGTCCATCCACGGCGCCGGGCTCGTCCACCGCGACCTGAAGCCGTCCAACGTGCTCGTGGTCGAGGACGGGCCCCGCGTGATCGACTTCGGCATCGCGTCCGGCGTCTCGAACACGCGTCTGACCATGACGAACGTCGCCGTCGGCACGCCCGCGTACATGTCCCCCGAGCAGGCCAAGGACTCCCGCAGCGTCACCGGCGCCAGCGACGTCTTCTCGCTCGGCTCCACGCTCGTCTTCGCGGCCACCGGCCACGCCCCCTTCCACGGCGCCAACCCGGTCGAGACGGTCTTCATGCTGCTGCGCGAGGGCCCCGACCTCGAAGGCCTCCCGGACGAGCTGCGCCCGCTCATCGAGTCCTGCATGCAGATGGAGGCCACAGGCCGCCCCACGCCGGCCGACCTCCAGGCCCAGCTCGCCCCCCACCTCTTCGGCTCCGGCTCCGACGACAGCGGCACCGCCTCGGCCTGGCTGCCCGAGCGGGCGGTCGGCCTCATCGAGTCCCGCCGCGGCGGCCGCCCGGCCCCGCAGCCCACCTCGGCCGGCCCGCGCAGCACCGTCCGGCCCCCGGCGCCGCCTCCTCCGCCCTCGCGCGACCCGATCGTCCCGGCCCCCCATGTGCCGCCCATGCCGGCCGTGCCCGCCCCCGTCGGCGCACCCGACTCCGGTCCCGTGCGGCTGGCCGGCGCCCAGGTGCCCATCGGGCCCGGCCCGCGCGTCGCCGACGTCCGCGCCGCCGCGGCCGTCAAGACACCGCCGCCGGAAGCGGCCCTGGCGGCCTCCTGGACCGGACACCAGGGCGCCCACCACGGCGTCAACGGCGCCGACCCCGCCGTATCGCCCGCATCGACGACACCGTCCGCACCGCCCGCGCCCCCGGAGTCCGCGACCGGCTGGCGCCCCTGGCGCTTCCGCATGTCCAACGACGTCTGGGGCACCCCGTCCGTCGCCGACGACCTCGTCTACGTCACCTCCTTCGAGGTGCACGCCCTGGACGTGGCCACCGGCCGCCGCCGCTTCAAGACCCGGGACGTCGCCTGGTCGATGGCCGTGGCGGACGGCCGTGTCCACGCCTCCGACGGCCCCACCCTCTTCGCGCTGGACGCCCGCGAGGGCACGGACCTCTGGCGCCTCCAGACGGACGCCTGGGTGTACTCGCTGCGGGCCGACCGGGGCACGGTCGTCACCGGCACCCGCGGCGGTGGCGTCCAGGCCTGGGAGGCCGCCGGCGGCCAGAAGCTGTGGGAGATCACCGGCTGCCAGACCGACTTCGAGTCGGCCGAGGCCGGCCCCGCCGTCCACGACGGCACGGTCTACGTCTGGCAGGACGCCCGGCTGCGCGCCCTGGAGGCCCGCACCGGCGAGGAGCGCTGGTCGTACCCCATCGGCGACGCAGCCTCCTGCGGCGGAGTGCCGGTGCGGGTCACCCCGGCCCCGGACGGCTACGTCTACGTCTCGGCCGGCACCCGGGTCCTGGCCGTCGACGTGGCGAGCGGCCACGTCCGCTGGCACTTCGAGGCCCCCGCGGTCTTCCTCTGCCCCCCGGCCTTCGTACCGGGCCCGTCGGTGACCGGCGGCGGGATCTACCTGGCCGACTACCTCGGCACGGTCTACGCCCTCGACGCCACCGACGGCCGGGACCGCTGGCGCATCGCCACCGAGTCCCGCGCCTCCATCGACCCCGTCCTGGTCGAGGCGGGCCACGTCCACGTCGGCAGCGGCAAGGGCCTCTACACCCTGGACGCGGTGACCGGCACGCCCAAGTGGCGCTTCCAGGCGGGCGGCGAGATCGTCGGCTCCCCGGCGGTCGCCGAGGGCCGCATCCACTTCGGCTCGACGGACCACCTCCTCTACACCCTCAAGGCCGACGACGGCCGCCTCCGCTGGAAGCTGGCGACCGGCGGCGAGATCACCGGTTCCCCGGTGGTCCGGGACGGCGTCGTCTACGCCTGCAGCAAGGACCGCTGCGTGTACGCCCTCGACGCGGAGAAGGGGACGGGCACGGCGCGCACGGCCTGAACCCGCCCGCGGAATGTGGAACTTCCGCGTGGATATGGGGTGACGGCCGTCGCACGGGGTTCACGGAAGGGGCTCGGACGGCGGCCGTCGGTCCAGGTGAACGGCCCATGTCGTCACCGTTCACGCACAGGACGCTACTCCCTGTGCGGTGCGCCCGCCACGTGAGTGCCGACGGAGGATCCGGTGCGCCGATATGGTGATCGCATGCAGGTTCGGGGGCGCAGACTCAGATTCACGGCGGTACTGGCGATCGTGGTGCTGGCACTCACGGGCTTCTCCCGGGGCCACGGCCACAGCCACAGCCGCCACAGCAGAGGCGGGGGCGGGGGCGGCGGTTGCAGCAGCTCCCACCAGGACCACGACAGCTCGTCGTCGACCTCGGGCGGCGGATCGTCCTACGACGACTCGTACGGCGACACGGACGACGACGACAGTTACGGCGGCAGCAGTACCACGAGCGGCAGCACGAGCGGCGGCTACTACAACCGCCGCCGGACCCACCGCCCCACCGCCACGCCCTCCGGCGGCAGCAGCGGCACGACGCTGAGGGAGGGGACGGCGAAGCTGATCAGCTGCGCGACCGAGAAAAGGCCGTACGCGACGGTCGAGATCACCAACCCGAACAACCGCAAGGCCACGTTCCAGGCTTGGGTCACCTTCTACAACGCCGTAGACACCTCTGTGGCGGGCAGCCAATCCCCGGAGGTCTCCGTACCGGCCAAGGGCAAGGCGACCGTCCGGGTACCACTCACCGAGACCCTCCTCCCCGCGGTCGACCACTGCGAGGCAGCCGAGGAAGCCCAACTCAGCTCCTGACCCCGGAGGTTGACGCCGGGGATGCGGCGGAGCTGCTTCGGCCGTGGGGCTGGGCCGACGCGGGTGTGGCTTGGTGGCCTGGGCGTGGGGCCGCCCGCTTCTCGGGCCAGTGTCGTGCTTCCGCGACCCGCGTCAAGGGCGCTCCGCTACGCCCGCGTCGCCTGCGGCGATGGCCCTCCGGGCACTGGAGGATCTGGTTGAAGCGGTCGATGTTGCGGCGGTGGGCGTCGTGGGTGCCGTGGTAGGCGTAGCCCTCGATCTCCACCGCGAGGCCCGCCTCGCGGAAGAGGAAGTCGAGGCGCAGCCGACGGCCGGTCCGCGTGATGAGTTCGGCCTGTGACTCGGGGCGGAGGTCGGCGTCGTGCGTGCGCAGTCGGGCCATCGTCTCGGCCGCCGAGCCGGCGCGCGGGTCGCACATACGTAGCCAGTTGTTCGCCCGTACCTCGCCAAGGAGACCCACCTTGAGTTCGGCCGCGACCGAGGTGACGTCTGTGAGCGGTGGACGGCGGATGCCGTCCACCGTCCGCAGCGCGAGCGCGGAGTCCACGGCGACGACCGCGTCGTCTCGTGGGCCGGCCCGGAGAAGATCGGCGAGTGCGCGGCGTACGCCGGTGAACCGTAGGCCGTACCGGGCCTCGACCACCACGTCCGGTTCCAGGCATACCCGGTGTACCTGCACGCCTGTCTCGTTGCCGTGCACAGCGCGACCGGGATCGATGAACTCCACCGGTGCGCCGGCGCCCCCGCCGAGCGTCTCGATCAGCCACAGGGGCAGGGCCTCGCTCTCTTGGACGCGCTCACGTCGAGGTGGGGCGTGGAGCGGGTGGCGGCGGGCAAGACGGTGTGGTACGAGCTCGGGTGAGGCGGTGAGCGATCTCGCCGGGCAGGTGACAGCAGACAGATGGTTCCGCCGACGGTTCACGCCATGAATTGACGCTGGAACTCCCCCCGGGGGCGCACCTCGGCCGCGACGGCTCCCCCTCGGCGCCGTCGCGGCCGAATCCCCCCGTCGGCCTTTGGGTCAGGCGGGCTCGGACGTGATGTGGATGTTGTCCGGCGTGACCGTGCCGTCGTCCTTGGTGTCGGTGATGTGGATGTTGTCCGGGGTGACCGTGCCGTCGTCCTTGGTGTCGGTGATGTGGATGTTGTCCGGCTCTACGACCGACTGGTCCTTCTTGGCGTCGCTCAAGGTGCTTCCCTTCCTGGGCGCTGAACTCTGGGGTGGGTTCGTCCGGCCGTTCCCCCGATGGACGGCCGGACGAACAACTGGTCGCCCCACACTAGATCGTTGGCGGGGCGTCCTCACCGGCGATCCGTCTGCCCCCCGACACGACGGTCTCGCAACAAGAGAATGGCGCCCGGTGATAAACGAACGATGAACGTCGCGGCGGGCTCACATGGCGGCAGCCGGTGCCAGCAGCGCGCGGACCGCTTCGGCCTCGGGAGAGCCGAGCGCCTCGTAGATGGAAAGGGCATCCTGCCAGCACACCTGGGCTCGCCCGGACTGCCCGATCCCGTGCAGAGCCCGGCCCAGAACGGTGAGTACGTTCCCCCGACGCCACTCACCACCGATTCCGCGAAGCACGGTCAGCGCGGTTTCGGCGTTGGCCGAGGCCTGGGCATGCCGCTGGGTCTCGACGTCGAGTTCCGCCAGCCGGAACAGCGTCATGCCCTCCCACAGCCGCTGGCGGCTTTCACGAAAGACTTGGAGCGCCTCTTGCAACCGCTCCGTCGCCTCGGCGTGCAATCCGTTCTGAGTGAGAGCCATGCCGAGGGCGTATCGTCCGTTGGCGCTCTTCACGGTGTGGCCCAGGGCCTCGTACATGTCGACACCTTGCTGGGCCAGTTCCACGGCGGTCCTGGGGCGCCCGGTCACCACGTGGATGCGGGAGAGGTTGCACAGGACGCTGGCTTCGCCGGCCCGGTCCCCGCAGTCCCGGAAATCGGTGAGCGCCTGTTTGAAGTGCTTCTCGGCGTCGTCGTACCGCCGCTGGTAGAAGGCCATGGCACCCCGGCAGTTCTCGGCCCAGCAACGTGCCAGCGGGTGGTCGAGCGCTTCCCCCAGCTCCAGGGCCTGGCGGGCGGCGTCGTCCGCTTCCGTGAAACGCCCCGAGAGCTGGTGGGCGTTGGCCAGGACCACCGCAGCCCGTACCTCCGCGCGCCGGTCCCCGCAGGTCCGTGCCGCGTCGAGCAGGGCGAGGGCGGCGGCGTCGTACTCGCGTGAGTTTGCGCCGGACTCGGTCAGGTCGACGGCGACCCACAGGAGGTCGATGGCGCGCAGCAGGGTGCCCGGCCTTGCGAACTGGCGCACACACGCGAGCAGGGACACGGCCTCCGCGTACAGCCAGTCCTGGGCCCCGTGCCGGTCCGTGAACCCGAGCCCCGGGTACTCGGTCGGCTGCAGGTGGTCCACGACCCGATCCCCCGGCCGCTCCATCGCATAAACCCGTGCCGCCGTAGCCAGATAGAAGTCCAGCAACCGCGACATCGCAGCCTCCCGCTCGCTCGGTGGCTGCTCGTCCCTCTCCGCGCAGGCACGCGCGTAGAGCCGGACCAGGTCGTGGTACCTGTAGCGGCCAGGGGCCGCCGATTCCAGCAGGGACGTGTCGACCAAGGACTCCAGCAGGTCCTCCGTCTCGTCCACCGGGAGGTCCAGTACCGCCGCTGCCGCCGCCAGGGAGATGTCCGGGCCGTCCGCCAGGCCCAGCAGGCGGAAGGCCCGGGCCTGGGCCGGTTCCAGCTGGCCGTAGCCGAGTTCGAAGGTGGCCTTGACCGCCAGGTCGCCCGCCTGGAGTTCGTCCAGGCGACGGCGCTCGTCGGCCAGCTTCGCAGCCAGGACCGAGACCGTCCACGTCCTTCTCGAGGCCAGGCGGGATGCCGCGATGCGGATCGCGAGGGGGAGGAAGCCGCAGGCCGCCACCACGTCCAGGGCGGCCTTGCGCTCCGCGGCCACGCGCTCCTCGCCGACGATCTTGGTGAAGAGCGACAGGGCCTCCTCCGGGCTCATCACGTCCAGGTCGACCAGGTGGGCGCCCGCGAGGTCGACCATGCGGACGCGGGAGGTGATCAGGGCCGCGCAGCCCGCCGTGCCCGGCAGCAGGGGTCTGACCTGGGCGGCGTCGCGCGCGTTGTCCAGCAGGACGAGGACCCTGCGGCCGTCCAGGACCGAGCGGTACAGGGCCGCCCGTTCCTCCAGGGAGTCGGGGATCGCCGAGTCCGCCGTGCCGAGGGCGCGCAGGAAGGAGCCCAGGACCGTCTCCGGTTCGGCCGCCCTCGCCCCGGCGCCCTGGAGATCGACGTACAACTGGCCGTCCGGGAAGGCGCTCCGCGCCTGGTGCGCCACGTGCACCGCCAGGGTCGTCTTCCCGACGCCGCCGATGCCGGCCAGGGCGGAGACCGCCATCACACGGCCCTCCGCCGAGGCCAGCACCTCGCTCAGTTCGACGACGAAGGAGGTGCGGCCGGTGAAGTCCGGGACGGTCGCGGGCAGCTGCGCCGGGCGTACCGGGGTCGCGGCCGGCTCCGGGGCCGGTGCGGAGGGTTCCGCCAGCGCCGGGTCCGCCCGGAGGATCCGCTGCTGGAGTTCGCGCAGCTCGGGGCGCGGGTCCACGCCCAGTTCGTCGGCCAGGAGGCGCCGGGTGTCGGCGTAGACCGCCAGCGCCTCCGCCTGCCGGCCGCTGCGGTAGAGGGCGAGCATCAGCAGCTCGCGCAGGCGTTCCCGGAGCGGGTGCGCCGCCGTGAGCGCCGTGAGTTCCGAGACCGCCTCCGCATGGCAGCCCTGCTCAAGGTCCATGTCCAGGCGGGATTCGAGGAGTTGCAGGCGCCACTCCTCCAGGCGTGCGCGCTGCGCCTCGGCGTACGGGCCCGGCACCCCCGCCAGCGTCTCGCCGTCCCACAGAGCCAGGGCACGTTCGAGCGTCCCGCGCGCGTGGTGCAGATCCCCCGCCGCGCGGGCCTTGTCCGCCTCCGCGGCCAGGTCCTGCGCCACCGCCAGGTCCAGCGCGCCCTCGCGCAGGCCCCGTACCGCATAGCCGCCCGACTCGCTGACCAGGACCCCGGGGTCCAGCACCTTGCGCAGCCGGGAGGCGTACGTCCGCAGCGCCGCCAGCGCCTGCGACGGCGGTTCCTCGCCCCAGAGCGCGTCGATCAGCTCCGACGCCGTCGCCGTACGTCCCTCGCGCAGCAACAGCGCCGCGAGCAGCGCGCGCTGCTGGGGTGAGCCGGTGGCCAGCGGTTCCGCTCCGCGCCAGGCGCGCACCGGCCCGAGCACGCCGAACCGGAGCGTCGCCGATTCCCCGGGGCCCCGCTGTTCAGGCACTCGCGGTACACCGTCCATCGCTGCCCCCTGGCCCCCTGACGAACCTTCCACAACCGAGAGGCCAGTTTGCCTTGTTCATGGCAGATGCGTCAGCTGGGGGAGGCAGCGATCACAGGTCGAGGGGTGCGGCGTCACACGGTGCACACAACACCTCCCGCGTTCCCGCCTATTGCTGCTCCTGATGCGGCTCCGGCCCCAGGAAGACCGGGTTCGTGAAGGCCGCCATCACGCCCGGCAGCGGCCCCGCCGCCGTCTCGTGCCGCAGTTCCGCCCGGACGTACGCCGCGTAGGCCGGTGTGGTCCGCCACTCGACCATCCCGGAGCCGGAGACCGGGAACGGGTCGCTGGTCAGCAGCACTCCCTGGTCGGTCACCAGGCGGGTCGTGCAGCGCGGGACACCGGAGGCCTCCAGGCGGACCGTCACCGGGGTGTCCTCGGCGACCCGCAGCCGCTCCCCGATCCCGGCGTGCTCGCCGCCGTCGCCGCTCGCCGTGAAGGTGAGCGACACGTGCTGGGACTCGGCCACGTACGAGCGGCCCGCGCGGATGCCCTCCTGGATCGCCTCCCGGGTCAGGTCGTCGGCCAGGACGACCGTCTGGGGGGTGCCCACGGCGTCCGGAGGGCGGTGGGCGTCGCTGTTGCCCATCGCCGGAAGCCACTGCGGCCGGGGCTGCGCTCCCGCCAGCCCCTCCCGTCCCTGTCGCAGGGACGCCACCAGCATCGCGTCCCACGCCGCCAGCGCCATCTCGTCGTCGGGTGTGAACGGGCCGTTCCACACCTCCACCGCGTCCGCCTCCCCGAAACCGAACTTCCACGCGCAGCCGGTGCAGGTGGCGTGCGGATGGGCGGGGACGACCAGGCCACCGGCCCGGCGGATGTCGTGCGCGAAGCGGCCGAAGCGGTTGTCGCGTGCCCGGTAGCGCCAGTCCACGAAGGTGCCGGGTTCGGTGCCGAGGGCCAGTACGTGGCCGTTCCGGGTCGTCACCTCCTCGCCCAGCAGGATCAGCAGGTCGTCGCCCGCCTGGTCCGCCCAGTGCGGGTGGGAGGAGTTCGTGTTGTGCTCGGAGGTGTTGATGAAGTCCAGACCGGCCGCCCGCGCCAGCGCCGCGATCTCGGCCGGCGTGCGGCGGCCGTCGGAGTGCCAGGAGTGGAGGTGGCAGTCGCCCCGGTACCAGGCCCGGCCCCGGCCCCCGGCCCGGGCGGGCGGGTACACCGGGCGGGGGGCCCGGCCGGGCTCGCCGTGGGTGAGCGTGACGGTGATCTCGTACGACAGGCCCTGCGGCGCCACCGTGTAGGGGCCGAGCGCGATGTGCCAGGTGCCCGGGTCGACCGGCCCGGGGAGGTAGCCGGGGGTGGCGTCGTCCGCGCGGACGAAGAACTCCGAGCGCGCCCCGCCCGACCAGCCGCGGAAGCCACGGCCGCCGAGCCCGGTGCCGTGCGCGTCGAAGACGCCGATGTCCAGGGCGTTGCCGGGGGTGCCGGCCGGGACGGACGGTTTGTCGTAGGCGCAGGCGACCCGGATCTCCCGTACACCGGGCGGCACTTCGACGGGAACGTACACGTAGTCCGGTGAGCCGGCCGGCAGGGTGCCGCGGATCGTCCGGGTCCGCCGCTCGCCGCCCGCGGCTTCGGCGCCACTCGCGAAGGTCACGCTTCCCAACGTAGGCGCCGCGGCGGCACCCGTCATGAGCGGAGCGGTCTGCCGAGCGGCGGACACCGGGCCGTGGATCACCGCGATCGTATGCTCGGAGGATGACGACTTCCGCGGCCCCCGGAACCGGACCCACCGAGAACTCGCTGCGTCGCGCACTCAGGCGGGCCCGGGACGGCGTCGCCCTCGACGTCTCCGAGGCGGCCGTGTTGCTCCAGGCCCGCGGGGAGCACCTCGACGACCTCGCCGCCTCCGCCGCCCGGGTGCGGGACGCGGGGCTGGAGGCGGCCGGCCGCCCCGGTGTCATCACCTACTCCAAGAGCGTCTTCGTCCCGCTGACCCGGCTGTGCCGGGACAAGTGCCACTACTGCACCTTCGCCACCGTCCCCGGCAAGCTGCGCCGCGCCGGTCACGGGATGTTCATGTCCCCCGACGAGGTCCTCGACATCGCCCGCCGGGGCGCCGAACTGGGCTGCAAGGAAGCCCTGATCACCCTCGGCGACAAGCCCGAGGACCGCTGGCCCGAGGCGCGCGAGTGGCTCGACGCGCACGGCTACGACGACACCATCGCCTACGTCCGCGCCGTCTCCATCCGCATCCTGGAGGAGACGGGTCTCCTGCCGCACCTCAACCCGGGCGTGATGACCTGGACCGACTTCCAGCGCCTGAAGCCCGTCGCTCCGAGCATGGGCATGATGCTGGAGACGACGGCCGAGCGGCTGTGGTCCGAGCCCGGCGGTCCCCACCACGGCTCCCCGGACAAGGAACCCGCCGTACGGCTGCGGGTGCTGGAGGATGCCGGCCGTTCCTCCGTGCCGTTCACCTCCGGGATCCTGATCGGCATCGGCGAGACGTACGAGGAGCGCGCGGAGTCCCTCTTCGCCCTCCGCAAGGTCGCCCGAGCCCACCACGGCATCCAGGAGCTGATCATCCAGAACTTCCGCGCCAAGCCGGACACGGCGATGCGCGGCATGCCGGACGCGGAGCTGGACGACCTCGTCGCCACCATCGCCGTCGCCCGGCACATCCTGGGCCCCTCCGCCTGCCTCCAGGCCCCGCCCAACCTGGTGGACGCGGAGTACGAGCGCCTCATCGGCGCCGGCATCGACGACTGGGGCGGTGTCTCGCCGCTCACCATCGACCACGTCAACCCGGAGCGCCCCTGGCCGCGGATCGACCTCCTGCGCGAGCGCTCGGCCGCGGCCGGGTTCGCACTGCGCGAGCGCCTCTGCGTGTACCCGGAGTTCGTCAGGCGCGGCGAACCCTGGCTCGACCCGAGGCTGCGCCCGCACGTGAGCGCCCTGGCGGACCCGGAGACGGGCCTGGCCCGCGAGGACGCGACCGTCGAGGGCCGCCCCTGGCAGGAACCGGACGAGGCCTTCACCGCGAGTGGCCGCACCGACCTGCACCGCACCATCGACACCGAGGGCCGCACCGCCGACCGCCGGGACGACTTCGACGAGGTCTACGGCGACTGGGACGCCCTGCGCGAGGCGGCGGCCCCCGGCATGGCACCGGAGCGCATCGAGGCGGACGTACGGCAGGCGCTGCGCACGGCGGCCGACGACCCGACGCGCCTGACCGACGCCGAGGCCCTGGCGCTGCTGCACGCGGACGGCCCGGCGCTGGACGCGCTGTGCGAGGTCGCGGACGACGTACGGAAGTCGGCGGTGGGCGACCAAGTGACGTACATCGTCACGCGGAACATCAACTTCACCAACGTCTGCTACACCGGCTGCCGTTTCTGCGCGTTCGCGCAGCGCAGGACGGACGCCGACGCCTACACCCTCTCCCTGGGGCAGGTCGCGGACCGGGCGCAACAGGCCTGGGACGTGGGCGCGGTGGAGGTCTGCATGCAGGGCGGCATCCACCCGGACCTGCCCGGCACGGCGTACTTCGACATCGCCAGGGCGGTGAAGGAGCGCGTCCCCGGGATGCATGTGCACGCCTTCTCGCCGATGGAGGTGGTGAACGGTGCGACCCGCACCGGCATGTCGATCCGCGAGTGGCTGACGGAGGCGAAGGCGGCGGGCCTGGACACCATCCCCGGCACGGCCGCGGAGATCCTCGACGACGAGGTCCGCTGGGTGCTGACCAAGGGCAAGCTGCCGACGGCGACCTGGATCGAGGTGGTGACGACCGCGCACGAGCTGGGCATCAGGTCGTCCTCCACGATGATGTACGGCCACGTCGACCAGCCCCGCCACTGGCTCGGGCACCTGCGGACCCTGTCCCGCGTCCAGCAGGAAACGGGCGGTTTCACGGAGTTCGTGACGCTCCCCTTCATCCACACCAACGCCCCGGTCTACCTGGCGGGCATCGCCCGTCCCGGCCCGAGCGCGCGGGACAACCGGGCGGTGACGGCGATGGCCCGCCTGCTGCTGCACCCGCACATCCCGAACATCCAGACGAGCTGGGTGAAACTGGGCACGGAGGGCGCGGCAGAGATGCTCCGCTCCGGCGCGAACGACCTGGGCGGCACCCTGATGGAGGAGACGATCTCCAGGATGGCGGGCTCGTCGTACGGCTCGTACAAGTCGGTCAAGGACCTGGTGGCGGTGGCCGCGGCGGCCGGGCGGCCCGCGAAGCCGCGGACGACCACCTACGGTGAGGTCCCCGAGGAGCGGCAGCGCGTGGCGGCGGCTTCCGACGGTCATCTGCCGGAACTGCTTCCGGTGCTGGACTGAACGGTGCCGCACCGGTGGGGGAGGCGGCCCACAGTACGATGATCCGGCTGTTGCGGGGGCGAGTAGCTGAGTAGCCGAGGAGATGCGTGCCCATGCCTGCCCGAATACCCTCGTGGGCCTGGGTCAGCGGCCTGACCGCGGGGGCGGTCGCCGTGGTCGTGGTACTGGCGGTACAGGCCGACCAGGGCCCGCACCCCCTGGCCACGGCCGCCCACCCGCGCACCTCGGCCTCGGCGGGCGCGCATCCGTCGGCCGCTCCCCCCAAGCACACCGCGCCGCCGGCGGTTCCGGCCTCCTCGGGAACGGGTCGCCGCATCGTCTACTCGCTGGGCCAGAAGCGCGTGTGGCTGGTCGACGCGAGCGACAAGCCGACCCGCACCTTCCCGGTCTGGCCGGGCACGGTGAGCCCGAACCCCGGCGCCTACGCGATCTCCCAGCGCGTGGCCGCCACCACCGGGTCCGACGGGGTTCACATCGAGCACATCACGTACTTCGCGGGCAAGTCGGGCGTCTTCATCGCCTTCAGCAACGCCGTGGACGGCTCCTCGCCCCCGCCTGCCGCCTCCGGCACCAAGACGGGCGGCATCCGCACGGCCAAGGCCGACGGGGCCGCGCTGTGGGCGTTCGCGCCGAAGGGGACGAGGGTCGTGGTCGTCCGGTAGCGGCGCGGCGCGCCGCGCCCGGCCCGGACGCCGAGCGCGACCGCATCGCTCCCCCACCTGGCGGCGATCGCCACGGCCCGCGACGCCGTCCAGGGGCGTTACGCGCTGTGAGCGGCAAGGGCCCGGTCGGGTGTGCCCGTCCGCCACTCGAACGGTCCGTTCCCCTTCGATTACAGTGCTGGCGTGGTGCGTACGGACGGTGCCGTGAGGGAGGTCGGGGTGACTGCGACGTCCGGTGCCGTCTGGGGGCGCGGCGAGCAGCAGGACTTCCGGAGCCGGGTGCGGGGCACGCTGCTCGGGGTGGCCCTGGGCGACACGCTCGGGTCGCCGGTGGACGGGCTGGGCCTCGACGCGATCCGGGAGGCGCACGGCCCCGAGGGGGTCGTGGACCTGGTGCCCGCGCACGGGCGGCGCGGTGCCGTCACGCACTTCACCCAGCTCACGCTCTTCTCCGTCGACGGTCTGATCCGGGCGCAGGTGCGGCGCGACACCGGCGCCTGGCATCCGCCGACCGATGTGCACCGGGCCTACCTGCGGTGGGCGGCGACCCAGCGGGACTGGGGGCCCGACGAGCGCCGCAAGGACGACGGATGGCTGGCCCGCGAGGAGTGGCTGTACGCCCGCAGGGATCCGGCGCGGGCGCTGCTCGTCGGGCTCGCGGACGACACCATGGGCACCTTGGACGTCCCCAGGAATCCCGGGGAGGCCGGACCGGAGGCGGCCGCCCGGTCCGCGCCGTTCGGGCTGCTCGTCGGGTGGGAGCCGCAGCTGGTGGTGCAGCTGGCCGTGGAGTGCGCCGCACAGACCCACGGGCATCCGACCGCCTGTCTCGCGGCGGGGGCGTACGCCGTGATCGTGCACGGTCTCGCCCGGGGTGACGGGCTCGACGGCGCCGTGCAGAAGGCGCTGGCGCTGCTCGCCGTACGGCCCGGGCACGAGCCGGTGTCGGACGCCCTCCAGCACGCGCTGGGCGCGGTGCGCCAGGGCATGCCCACCCCGGCCCGGGTGGAGGAGCTGGCGGGGGCGGGTACGGCGGAGGGGCTGCTGGCCGTCGCCGTGTACTGCGCGCTCGTCGGCGAGGACGTACGGCACGGGTTGTACCTGGCCGTGAACCAGAGCGGTCCCTCGGGTGCGGCGGGCGCCCTCGCCGGCGGGCTGCTCGGTGCCCTGCACGGCGAGACGGCCCTCCCGCCGGCCTGGCTGGCCGAGCTGGAGGGCCGTCCCACCCTGCTGGTCCTCGCGGACGACTTCGCGATGGAGATGACCCAGGGGCCCGCGCTGCACGGGCCCGCCGGGTCGGCTCCGGGCTGGCTGGCCAGGTACCCGCGCGGGGCCTGAGAGGTCCTCGGGCGGCACGGGCCTGAAGAGTCCTACGACGGCTGAGTGCCCACCACGTCGTCGCCCGCGCCGGCCTGTGCCGGGACCGCCACCGCGCCCGCCGAGGTGCCGTCGCCGTCCCCGTCCCCGTCGGTGTTGACCCGCTCGATGATCGCGAGCCGTTCGGGGGTGTCCTCCGGCCTGACGTAGCCGATGACGATGTAGAGAACCAGGGACACCGCGAGCGGCACCGACACCTGGTACTGCAGCGGTACACCGCCGTCGACGCTCCAGTTGATCGGGTAGTTCACCAGCCAGAAGGCCAGCAGCCCGGCGGCCCAGCTGGTGAGCGCGGCCGTCGGGCCGGAGCGGCGGAACGTGCGGAGCAGGCCGAGCATCATCGGGATGGCGATCGGGCCCATCAGGCCCGCGACCCACTTGATGACGACCGTGATGATGTCCTTGAAGGTGGGCGAGTCGACCTGGGTGGCGACCGCCATCGACAGACCGAGGAAGACCACCGTCGTCACCCGGGCGGCGACCAGGCCGCTGCGCTCGCCCCAGGCCCGCGCCCGCCGCGACAGCACCGGGGCCACGTCCCGGGTGAAGACGGCCGCGATGGCGTTGGCGTCGGAGGAGCACATGGCCATCGTGTGGGAGAAGAAGCCCACGATGACCAGGCCCAGCAGGCCGTGCGGAAGGAGCTGCTCGGTCATCAGGGCGTAGGAGTCGGAGCCGTCCGGCTTCTGCGCGTGCACCAGCAGCGGGGACATCCACATCGGGAAGAAGAGGACGACCGGCCAGACGAGCCACAGGATCGCCGACAGTCGGGCCGAGCGTTCGGCCTGGCGGGCGCTGCCCGTCGCCATGTAGCGCTGGGCCTGGTTGAGCATGCCGCCGTTGTACTCGAAGAGCTTGATGAACAGGAACGCCAGCAGGAAGACGGTGCCGTAGGGGCCGACCAGGGGCTTTCCGTGGCCGTGCAGGGCCGGTTCGTCCCAGGCGCCGAGGAAGCCGATGCCCTTGTCGTTCAGCTTCAGGACGACCGCCACGAACATCGACAGGCCGGCCAGCAACTGGATGACGAACTGGCCGAGTTCGGTCAGCGCGTCCGCCCACAGGCCGCCGATGGTGCAGTACACGGCGGTGATCGCGCCGGTGATGAGGATGCCCTGGTTGAGGCTCACGCCGGTGAACACGGACAGCAGGGTCGCGATCGCGGCCCACTTGGCGCCCACGTCCACGATCTTCAGCAGCATCCCGGACCAGGCGAGCGCCTGCTGGGTGGAGAGGTTGTAGCGGTTCTTCAGGTACTCCAGCGGTGAGGCCACATGCAGGCGGGAGCGCAGCCGGTTGATGCGCGGCGCGAACAGTCTCGAGCCGATGGCGATGCCCAGCGCGATCGGGAACGACCAGGTGATGAAGGACGTGACGCCGTAGGTGTAGGCGATGCCCGCGTACCCGGTGAACATCACCGCGCTGTAGCCGGACATGTGGTGCGAGATGCCGGACAGCCACCAGGGCATCTTGCCGCCCGCGGTGAAGAAGTCGCTGACGTCGTCCACCCGCTTGTGCGACCAGAGGCCGATCGCGACCATCACGCCGAAGTAGCCGATGAGCACGGCCCAGTCGAGACTGTTCATGTGCCCCCTTCCAGGGTCCGCCTTGTGAACTCCACTCAGCTGGTTGGCACTTCGCCTGAGCGGGGTAGGGGCGAGGAAGGCCGCGAAGTGCCCGCTCATCGTGGGTGGGGTTACGCGGGCACGACAAGGAAGCGTGAGGTCAAGAGCGAGTAAAAATGTTCTGGCTGGTGACCTTGGTTCAGCTACATGAACGAATTGAGTAGATGGCGGGGGGGAAGGGGATCACAGGTGGGAGGAGGGATCCGGACGGGAGGGGGAGTCGGAGGAGGAGCTGAAGGGTGTGCGGAAACGCGGAGAGCCCCCTCGGCAAGGACGGCGAACTGGTCGAGGGGGCTCTGGGCGAGGCGCTCGGTGTGTCCGGAGCGCCTGCCGTGCTGATTCGGTTGTCGGTCCGGTGATCGCGGCGGCGGGGGGAGGATCAGGGAGATCCTCCCGTTCACGCCTTGATCGATGCCACGAAGGAGTTCCACGCATCGGCCGGGAAGCCGAGCACCGGGCCCTCGGGGACCTTGGAGTCCCGGACCGCCATGGCCGCGACCACCGGTGACTTGACCTCGACGCATGCGCCGTTGCCCGTGGAGTACGAGGACTTGGTCCACGTCTCCGTGGCGCCCTGACGAATTGCCATTTCTGCTCCGGATTGCCTGTGGAGTGGTTGAGTTGCTGTCACCGCACGACGCGTTCGGCAGGAACCCACAGCGCGGTTTTCGCCAACGGTGTTGCTCGATGGCGTGATCGACGCTACCCGCCACACTCCGCGGCCGACGCGGCCATTCACTCGTCCGGATGGCATATTCCAGCGGGTCTTCCCTCCGTAAGTGGTGAGGGTGTACGGTGCCCGCCTCTCAGCCTGTGTACCCCGCGTACTCCTTCGCGATGCCGGCGATGAACTGGCGCGACTGCTCCACGTTCAGCGCCTGCGCCCGCAGGTGCTCGTACATCACGCTGTACTTCTGGACGTCGTTCGCCTTCTCCAGGTACAGGTCGCTGGTGACACCCTCGATGTAGACCACGCTGGAGTCGGCCGCGTCCGGGAACTCCAGGATGGCGTACTGGCCGTTGAGACCCGGGTGCGCGCCCATGTCGAAGGGGATGACCTGTACGGTCACGTGCGGCAGCTGCGACTGCTCGACCAGGTGCTCCAACTGCTCCCGCATCAGCGAGCGGTTGCCGACGGTCCGGCGCAGGGCGGCCTCGTCGAGGACGGTCCACAGGCGCAGCGGGTTCTCCGTGGCGGAGATTCGTTCCTGCCGACGCATCCGGACCTGGACCCGTTTGTCGATGTCGGCGGGCGCCGTCTCCGGCAGCGCGCCGGCGATCAGGGCCTCCGCGTACTGACGCGTCTGGAGCAGGCCGGGGACGACCTGGGGGTCGTACACCCGTAGGCTCGCCGCGTCCGTCTCCAGGCCGATGTAGACGCTGTAGGGGATGTCGCCGAACGAGTGCCACCAGCCCTGCTGGCGCGAGTCCTTGGCCATCTGCATCAGCGAGTCCACGATCCGGTGGTCCTCCACCTCGTAGACCCCGCACAGGTCACGGACGTCGCGCTGGCTGATGCTGCGCCGGCCGTTCTCCAGACGGCTGATCTTCGACTGCGACACCAGCAGTCGCTCCGCCACTTCCTCGGCCGTCATGCCCTTGAGCTCGCGGAGCCTGCGCAGCTCCTGGCCCAGCCGGCGCCGCCTGACGGTGGGATTGACATTGGACGCCACGGGACGTGCACCTCCGGCTGCATGCCTCTACTTTGCGTATCTGCTGCTGAGCAGACTGCCACCAAGGTGCTTTCTACCGCTGGGAAACGCCGGATATGCGGCGGCCGCGGGCCGGTTCGGACGTCGGTGCGCGCCGGTGGGCGGTCGAGCGGGGTGGCGAGACCGTACGATCTCGCCACCCCGCTCGAACCAGCGGCTCCCGAACCGGGTCTGGGGACGTGCGGTGCGGCGTTCGTGCGCTGCGGTTCGTGCGCTGTCGTGCTGGTGAGCTGTGCTGCCGTGCTGCCGTGCTGCCGTGCTGTCGTGCTGCGGTGCGCTGTCGTGCTGTGGGCCGCGGTGCTCGGGCGCTGTGGTGCCGCGTCCGTGCTCCGCTGTGCGGGTGCGCTGCGGTCCGCGTGCCCTGGTGTGCGTGCGCGCGGTCTCAGTGGGCCACGGCACGCGCCATGGATCCGCGGCGCGGCTGCATCGGAACGCCCCGGGCGGGTTCCTGCGCGGGCCTGGCTCCGGCGGTGGCCTGACGGCCCGCCGGTCCCGGGCTGCGGCGCGGCTGGGCCGCCACACCGTTCTGGACGTCCATCACCGCGTGCGCCACGAGGCCGCCCATGGGGTCGTGCCTGATCAGGTCCCGCAGCCGGGAACGGGACGAGCGGCCCTCGTTGCCCGGATACAGGTGCTTGCCGAGGCCGACCGCGTGCGCCAGCGCGGCGAGCGCCGCCGTCCGCGGGTCCGGCGGCACGCCGGTGCGGATCGCGGAATCCAGCCGGGCCCTGATCTCACGGCTGATGGCGGTGTCCGTCGCCTGGTAGCGAGTGGTCGGCAGCACCCCGCACATCTGACCCGGCACGGCGGCCACCATGCCGCACCGCTCCAGATGCGAGAGATAGGTCTGGCGGAGCCCGAGACGCGGCCCGCCGATCCAGTGGACCGCCCGTACCGGAGCGCCGCGCCTTCGCAGCAACTCCAACGCGCAGTCCAGAGTCGGATCTCCTGTCGGCCGTGGCACCACCACGGCGATACGATCCCCGTCTGGGGCTATCCGTCCGGCCAGCGCCAGCTCCACTAGCTGTGCTCCGGCCAGACCGAGGTCGAGCGACTGCGGCTGCGCAGTGGTACCCGTGGCCGGGTCCAGTGCCAGCAGCAGAAGCTCCTCCGGAAGTGTTCTGCGGCTCCTGCCCATCCATGCCTCCCCGCGTGGATGAATGACAGGGTGACCCCTCTCACATTGGTCTGTCGAGGGTGCGTGACCTGTTCGTAGTGGAACCGGTAGGTATGTCGTTCTCGTCTTCCGCGTGGGTTTGGCCCGTACACAGGACACTGGTACATGGTTCGGACAGCGGTACGGCACGCGGGACGTGCGGCACATGGAGGAGGCATCGGTGGCGGGCGAGTCCCCCGACAGGTCGAAGCAGCGCGAGTCGTCGGCAGAACCGACGTCGGGGAGCGCGGGTCCGGTTCCCGAGGCCAGGGGCGAGGCGCGTGATGTTCGCGATCCTCGGCTCGCGCCGGCGGGGGAGTCCGGTACGTCCGAGAGTCACGGCGGCGTGGATACGGCCACGCGGGTGCTCTCCGTAAGGGATCTGGTGACGGATGCCGAGGAGGACTCGGCGGAGGCTGCACAGTCCGAGAAGTCTGAGAACTCCGAGAAATCCGATAAGCCTGAAAAGGTAGAAGGCTCGAAAATGCCCGAATCGGGCGAGGAGGTCGGGAACTCGGCCGAATCCGCCGACGCCGAGGCTGAGGACGGCGCCGAGGCCGGGGACGACCGGGCGGCGGCCTCGGACGAGGGTGACGACACGAACGAGGACGGCGCGGACGACGGCGAGCGGGCCGACGTGGAGGGTGACGCCCGTCTGCGCGCGGCCGTGGCCGCGTGGGTGGGCTCCGCGGACGCCAAGAAGGGCACGGGCGACGCCGAGAAGGCGAAGAAGACGGCCGAGAAGCCCGAACCGAAGTCCACCGAGGACGCTCCGGAAGCCGAAGCCGAAGCCGAAGCCGAAGCCGGAACCGAGGTCGGCGACGACGCGGCGCGGGGCAAGGACACGTCCGAGTCCAAGCCCGAACGCGCGCCCGAGCCCGAGCCCGCGCCCAAGAGCGAGCCCAAGCCCGAGCCCCCCGTCGACCAGCCCACCGCCGTCTTCAAGGCACCCCGGCCCAAGCCGGCCGTCGACCAGCCCACCACCATGCTCAAGCTGGGCGGCGGGAAGAAGGGCGACGCGAAGGCCGGCAAGGAGAGCGGCGAGCAGAAGCCGGCCCCCGAGGCCGGCGAGTCCGACGTCGAACGCACCAGCAAGTTCATCGCGCTCAAGCCGCTCGACGCGCCGGAGACCCGCAAACCGCAGCCGAGGCCGCAGACGCCGTCGCAGCCGAAGCCGCAACCACAACCGCGACCGCGGTCGAAGCCGGCACCCAGCCCGGCGCAGCCGCAGCCGCAGCCGCAGCAGCAGCCGAGGCCGCGACCCGGGGCCCGGCCCCCCGCCGCCCCGACCGGTCTGACCGGTCTGACCGGTCTGGAGCGCACCACCCAGCAGCCCCTGCCGCCCAAGCCGCCACTGGACCTGCTGGCCGAGCTGACGAACACTCCGCCGCCGCCGGAGACGCCGCTGCGCACCGTGGCGCGCCGGGTGAAGATCTGGACGCCGCTGGTCGTGCTCCTCGCGATCGTCTTTGCGATCGTGCAGGCCGTGCGCCCGCTGCCGTCCCCCACTCTGACGCTCACCGCGAAGGACAGCTACAGCTTCGACGGCGACAGGGTGAGCCTGCCCTGGCCGAGCGAGGGGCAGGGCTGGATGGACGGCGAGGGCATCGGCACGATGGACCACTTCGGCAACCAGACTCCGGTGGCCATCGGTTCGGTGGCCAAGACCATGACCGCGTACATCATCCTCCGGGACCACCCGCTGAAGCCGGGTCAGGAAGGCCCGAAGATCAAGGTCGACGCGACGGCGGAGAAGGAGGGCGGCTACTACAAGGCCGGCGAGTCCACGCTCAACACCGTCAAGGCGGGCGACTTCCTGACCGAGAAGCAGGCCCTGTCGGCCGTCATGATCCCGTCCGCGAACAACATCGCGCGGCTGCTGGCGCGTTGGGACGCGGGCTCCGAGGCGGCGTTCGTCAAGAAGATGAACGACACCGCCAAGGAGCTGGGGATGACCGGCACGACGTACACCGACCCCTCGGGCCTGAAGGAGACCACCGTCTCCACGGCGCAGGACCAGGTGAAGCTCGGCAACGAGGTCGTGAAGATCCCGGCCCTGATCGCCATCACCCGCGCGGCCAGCTGGACGGACCCCTCCGGCCACAACTGGCGGAACTACAACGATCTGCCGTTCCGGATGGGCGCGATCGGCATCAAGACCGGCACCACCACGGCGGCCGGCGGCAACCTGCTGTTCGCGGCCCGCAAGAACGTCGACGGCCAGAGCGTCACCGTCGTCGGCGCGATCCTCGGCCAGCACAAGCCGTCGATCCTGGACACGGTCAACACGGTCAGCAGGACCGCGCTTCAGGCCGCCGAGGACGCGCTGACCTCGGCGAAGATCCTGAAGAAGGGCG
The DNA here is from genome assembly GCF_032658145.1 of Streptomyces sp. MK7. Lineage (NCBI taxonomy): Bacteria > Bacillati > Actinomycetota > Actinomycetes > Kitasatosporales > Streptomycetaceae > Streptomyces > Streptomyces sp. MK7. The sequence continues at coordinate 141,579 of NZ_JAVACL010000014.1, read as the reverse complement.
ATGTCGTCGGGTACGTCGACGACCAGCTCGGCGGCCGCACCCCGGTCGTGATCACCGAGGACGTCACGGCGGTCGGCTGGGCCGGGCTGAAGGTCGAGCTGTCCCTGACCGTCGGCCGCCTGCCGCACTCCGCGAAGGCCGGCACCAAGGTGGGCACGCTCACCGTCGGTGACGGCGCGCAGGGAGCGGTACGGGTACCGGTGGCCCTGCGGAACGACCTCGCCGAGCCCGGCTTCGCGGAGAAGCTGACCCGCATCGGCTGACGCGCCGGACATCCGGCGCACCCCGCACCCCGTCGGGAAGCCCCACCCGGGAGCTCCCCGGCGGGGTGCGTGCTAGCGTCACGAATCGGGGCACGTCGCCGGTCGCGAGGCGCGGCCGCGAACAGGAGACGGGACACGGGGAGTGCCTTCAGGTGGCCACTGCGGAGCCGACACGCGCCGACGACGCCGAGCGGGGACCGGGAGCCGGCCCGCGAATAGGTTCGTCCACGACTGACGCCGGCCGCGACCGCGCCCGGGCCGCGGTGGCGGCGTTGCGGGAGCGGATGCTGCGGCACCCCGCCCTGTCGATCACCGGCATGGCCGGAGTGCTGCACATCGTCTGGTTCTTCACGTTCGCCAACAGCGGCGGCGACCTCGCGGCGCAGGACGCGTGGGCGGAGTTCGTCGGCCGGCACCCGGACTCGGCGTACAACCTCGCCTGGTACGGCGGCATGCACCCGGTGTCGTACAGCATGGTCTCGCCGTATCTGATGTCGGTGCTCGGTGTCCGTACGACGATGATGATCGCGGGCACGGTCTCCGCGGGCCTGCTGACGCTGGTCCTCATCCGCAGCCGCTCGGTCAGGAACCCCCTGTGGGCGGCGCTGGCCGGGGTCTTCGGGCTGCTGTGCAACGCGGTGTCGGGCCGGGTGACGTTCGGGCTGGGCACGATGTTCGCGCTGGGCGCGCTGGCCGCCGTGTTCTGCTGGCCGTACCGCTGGCGCCACAAACGCTGGGCGAAGGCGCTGGTCGCCGCCCCGCTGGCGGCGCTCGCGACCATGGCCTCGCCGGTCGCGGGCCTGTTCGTGGGACTGATCGCGGTGGCCCTGTTCCTGCAGAAGCGCCGCCCGGGTGCCTGGGCGCTCGGCGTGGCGCCGACCGCGGTGGTGGCCGTCTCGGCGCTGCTGTTCCCCTTCTCCGGCACCCAGCCCATGACGTTCGGCTCGGTGATCCTGCCGCTGGTGTACGCCGTCCTCGCCGCCGTCCTCGTCCCCCGGCAGTGGAAGACGGTCCGGATCACCTCCTGGGTCTACGCCCTGTCGGTCGTCGGGGTCTGGCTGATCAGCTCCCAGATCGGCTCCAACATCACCCGGCTGGCGATGCTGTTCGCCGGGGTGGTGCTGGTGGCGGTGCTGCCCTTCAAGATCCCGCGCTCGCGCGAGTGGTACACCGTCGTGCTGGCCCTGGTCGGCTTCGTCGGCTGGATCGGCTTCAAGACGGTCGACGACATCGTCCACACGGCACCCGCCGCGTCCTGGTCGCGGGAGCTCGCGCCCCTGGTCAACCAGTTGCAGAAGGTCGGCGCGGAGAAGGGACGCGTGGAGGTGGTCCCGGCCAGCTCCCACCGCGAGGCCTCCGCGCTGGCGCCGTACGTCAACCTGGCCCGAGGCTGGAACCGCCAGGCCGACATGCAGCGCAACCCGCTCTTCTACGACGACACGCTCAACTCGGCGAACTACCACGAGTGGCTCCAGCGCTGGGCGGTGCACTACGTGGTGCTGCCCAAGGACGAGCCCGACGGTGACGGCGGGCATCGCGAGCGTGCCCTGGTGCAGCGGGGCATGCCGTATCTGCGGCAGATCTGGGGCGACGCCAACTGGCAGCTGTTCAAGGTGACCGACCCCAAGCCGCTCGCCGAGCCCAACGCGGTCGTCGACCGCGCCGAGCAGGGCGAGCTGATCATCGAGGTGCGCGAGCCGGGCCGGATCCTCATCCGCATCCCGTACTCGCCGTGGCTCAGCCTCGTCGACGAGCGCGGCAAGAGCCTCAAACCCCCCCAGGAGACCGACGCCTCCAAGCACCGCGCCCAGGGCACCCCGAAGACCTACGACAACCTCAACGGCTGCCTCGCCCAGGCCCCGGAGGACGTCAAGGGCGACAAGTGGACGACACTGCTCGCGCCGCGGGCGGGCACGTACCGCCTGGCGGCCCCGTACCAGCTTCCCCGGGGCACGCCGTGCCCGGACCAACTGAAGTGAGGCGACGGGCGCAAGGCCGCCAGGCGGATGCGCCCGGTGGGTCGCGTCTGGTGGATGCGCCTGGTGGCTCGCGCCCGGTGGGCTGCGGGCTCAGCCGGCCAGCTGGGCCTCGACGGCCGTGACGATCTCGGTCGCCTCCGGATCGGTCTGCGGAGAGAAACGGGCGACGACCTGGCCGTCCCGCCCGAGCAGGAACTTCTCGAAGTTCCAGCGGATGTCGCCGCTGTGTCCGTCGGCGTCGGCGAAGCCGGTCAGGCGGTCGTAGAGCGGGTGCCGGCCGTCCCCGTTGACCTCGACCTTCTCGGTCATCGGGAAGGTGACGCCGTACGTCGCCGAGCAGAACTCGGCGATCTCCTCGGCGCTGCCCGGCTCCTGCCCCATGAACTGGTTGCACGGCACCCCGAGCACGGTGAAGCCCCGAGCCGCGTACTTCTCGTGCAGGCGTTCGAGGCCGGCGTACTGCGGGGTCAGCCCGCACCGGGAGGCGACGTTCACGATGAGGACGGCCTGTCCCGCGTACTGCGGGAGGTTCGCGGAGCCGCCCTGGAGGGCGCCGATCTCCACGTCGAGGGGAGAGGCGCCGTTGCTGTCTGCAGTCGTCATGGGCGGATGCTAACCGTTCCTAGTCAGTGAGCAGGAGTGGGTCTTGGACCCATGCCTGGTCGCTGCGGGTATCCCGAACGGTTCTGGATGCCCTGGTCGCCCGCTTTCGCTCCGCGTCCGGTGACACGGATCGTGTCCGTGTTCCGGGGATGCGGGGGCGGGGTTCCTCACGCCCTCGGGCATCCGGTCGGGCCTGGACGGTCCGATGCCCGCGACGATCACTCCGGTCGTCGCGGGGCGGTGCCGTCCGTCGCCGGATCGGGTGCCCGAGGGCGCGCCTGCCGATCGCCACGGCTGCCGCATGGTGGCGGGTGGCCTTCTTGTTCTGGCTGGCCAGGGGCTGTTGCCAGTGCTGGGCGCCCCACCTGCTGGTGTAGGCCGGGTCGACAGCGAGGACAGGGACGCCGAGTTCGGCCGCCATGCTGACGAGCCGGGCTCGCAGCCTGGAAACGGGCATGCCGGAGATCAGCTTGCGGAACCTCTTGCGCCGGCCGTGCTTCTCCCGGAGCTTGGCCGCTGCGAAGTCGAGATCCTCGACGCCGATGGCCAGGTTGTGACGCTTGGCGAAGTGCAGCAGCCGGATGAGGGCGTGGCGGACCTGGGCGTCGCGGTGGGTGGCGGTGCCGGACAGGTCGTAGCCGAACCGCAGCGGGGCGCCGACCGGGTTGCCGTGGGCGTCGAGGCGCCAGGCGGCCAGGTGGTCGGCGTTGGTGTCGACCCCGACCATCCCCCGCGCGCGGGCCGCCGCCAGCGGTACCGTGACGGCCGGCGGGAGGGTCCAGGAAGCGGTGAGGTACCAGCGCCCGCGCACCGGGTCTTCGTGGATGCGGTAGGCGACGGCCCGGTTGGAGGTGACCCGGTCGCGCCACTGCTCGCCCCGGTGCGCGAACGATGCCCGGGCGGTGAGCACGTACCGGCCGTGCGGGGCGTTGGCCAGGTGCGCCAATGGGGCGGGGAGTTTGATCGAGACCTCGCCGTCCGGGGTGACGCGGACGGTCTCGTTGCCGTAGCGCTTGCCGGACTCGCCGTCCGCCTGGAGGAACCGGCGCCCGGCCTGCCATCGCCGGCGCCACTCCGGCTCGGTGAGCTGGGCGGCATCGAGGTGGTGGCGGGTGTTCAGCAACTGCTTGCCGCCGCGCACCACGCGCACGACACCGGCCGCCCACTCGGCCCGCGCCGCCTCCAACCGGTCGGCGAGGACATGCAGACGGCGGGTCTTGACGAACCACTCCTGCCTGCTGCGGTAGCCGCCCGGAGTGCCTTTGCTGCCTTTCTCCCCGACCGGGAGGGACAGCCGGTGCGTGATGGTGCGCACAGCGGCTTGCAGGCCGTGGATGTGTGCGAGGTGTCCGCGTCGGGCCAGCGCCCACTGGTGATGACTGGCCTTCGTGATCGCCCCGGCCCAGCGCGACGACGATTCCTGGGTGAGGGCGCGCTTGCGCTCGGCCCACTGCTCGCTGTCGTGGTCCGGTCCGGCCGCGCACCGTGCCTTGAGATCACGGGAGGCGAGCGAACCAAGATGGCCGCCGACCAGTCGCAGCACCCTTTCGTCCGTGGCGCTTAGGCCCTTGAGCCGGTCACGGACCGCGACCCCCGAGGGGCCGGGCACCACGAACGGCGCTGCCACCTCCCGCAGACCACCCACCCCTTCACCCCCGGCACGGTGTCGAAGAAACCCGTCACCACTCCCAACGACCACCACCGACGATGGTCACGCATTCGATGCAGGAATCTCTGTTCCAGGCCGGAGGCGTGTCCGTCCTCGCCGAGCTCACTTCCGCGTGTCAGAACACGCTCCTGTGCCCTCGACTGCCACCTGTTCACAACCCCGGCGGAGGTCCGGCCGGCGGGCCGCCTCGACGAGAACCCGGCCCGGCCCCGTCCGGGAGTACAGCACCGAACGGCCGGCCCTGCGCCGCTCCACCAGCCCCGCGTCCAGCAGGACCTTCAGGTGGCGGCCGACCGATCCCAGGCCCTGGCCGGTCACGGCGGTCAGCTGGGTGGTGCTCAGCGGTGTGTCGAGCAGGACCAGCACCTGGGCGCGGGCGCCGCCCAGCAGTGCGCCCAGGCCCGCCGGGACGGCGGCCCGCCCGACCCCGCTGCCGGCGAGGGCGCCCGAGCACCCGTAGACGACGGCGTACCGGCGGTCGGACTCCTCCCACGACACCCAGCCGGTCTGCGGCGTGACGGGCACGAAGACGAGCTGGGCGCCGGAGACCTCGCGCGGCGGATACTCGTGCGCGTTGACCTGGAGCCGGTTCTCGCCCAGCCAGCGCGTCCCCGGCCGCAGCGCGTCCAGGACGGCCGCCCAGCCGCCCCGGCTCACCTGCGCGGTCCGCGCGACGACATCGGCCTCCAGGACGCGCCGCCGCCGGACCCAGTGGGGCCGTACGGCATCCGTCCAGACGTACTCCAGGAGCCGGGCCGCGCGCTCGGGCAGGTCGTCCCGCTCCAGCGCGGCCGGCAGCGGCCCGGCGAGCGAGACCCGCAGATTCGCGCGGGCCTCGGCCGGATCGGCCGCGCGCACCCGGGCGACGCCGTCCTCGAAACCCTCGTCGTCCCGTGGCGTGGGTGTGAGGAAGTCGGCGATCCAGTCCCGGCCGATGCCGGCCCGTACGAGCAGCGCGGTGACGGGATCGGCAGCGAGGCGCTGCCGGTAGGCGGGCAGGTGGTCGCGCAGCCAGGCATGCTCGCCCGGATGCCTTCCCACGCCCATGTGCAGCAGCTTCAGGCTCGCGAAGGTCTCGGCGAGCGGCGAGAGCACGAACCGGCTCCCGGCGAGCGTGTCGGCGTTCACCTGCCACCAGCCCACGAGTCCTCCCTCCGGACGGGTTCCGTACCTTTCGCGGGTGCGCGAAACAATAACGACCGGTGCCGGGCCGGCCCGAGACTCCGGCGCATGCGCAGCTACCAGGATCTGTTCCGCACCCCGGAGTTCACCCCGCTCTTCCTGTCCTCCGCCGCCCAGACCGTGGCCCAGACGGTGAGCGGACTGGCGCTCGGCACACTGGTGTACCGGGCCACGGACTCGCCGCTGCTGTCCGCGGTGAGCATGTTCGGCCCCTCGATCGCCCAGGTGCTGGGCGCGACCCTCTTCCTCTCGGGTGCGGACCGGCTGCCGCCGCGCCGGGCGCTGGCGGGCATTGCGCTGGCCTTCGCGGCCGGTACGGCGGTGCTGGCGCTGCCCGGCCTGCCGGTGTGGGCGGTCTTCGCCGTCGTCCTCGCCCAGGGGCTGGTCGCGTCCCTGGGCGGAGGGGTGCGGTGGGGCCTGCTGAACGAGATCCTCTCCAGCGGCGACGGCGACGGCGACGGCGACGGCGGGGGAGGGGGCAAGGGAGGGGGCGACGGCTATCTGCTCGGTCGTTCGGTGTTCAACATGATGAGCGGGATCATGCAGATCACCGGATACGCGACGGGCGGCGTACTGGTGGCGGTGCTGTCACCGCGCGTCTCGCTGCTGCTCGCGGCGGTGCTGTTCGCGGTGGCGGCGGGGGTCCTCCGCCTGGGCCTGAGCCGCCGCCCGCCCCGCTCCTCCGGCCGCACGTCCGTCTCGGCGACCTGGCGCGCCAACGCCCGCCTGTGGTCGGACCGCCCGCGCCGGCTGACGTACCTGGGCCTGTGGCTCCCCAACGGGCTGGTCGTCGGCTGCGAGTCGCTGTACGTGTCGTACGCCCCGAGCGCGGCCGGCACGCTGTTCGCCTGCGCGGCCCTGGGGATGCTGGCCGGCGACCTGACGGTGGGCCGCCTGCTGCCGCCCGCCGTACGCCGCCGGGTGGCCACGCCACTGCTGTTGCTGCTGGCCGGGCCGTATCTGCTCTTCGTCCTGCACCCGCCCGTGCCGGTGGCGGCCTGCCTGGTGGCACTCGCCTCCGCGGGCTTCGGCGCGAGCCTGGTGCAGCAGGAGCGACTGATGACACTGACCCCTGGCGAACTGAGCGGCCACGCCCTCGGGCTGCACTCCGCGGGCATGCTCACCCTCCAGGGCGTGAGCGCGTCGCTGGCGGGCTCGGTGGCCCAGGTCACCTCGCCCGCGGCGGCGATGACGGTGATGGCGCTGGCGTCCACCGGGGTGACCCTGACACTGGCCGCGGCCGCACGCCGGACGAAGGCCACGGCACCACGGCCGGCACCGCAGGTGCCGTAGGTGCCGTGCGGCTGCCGCACGAAACCGGCGGAGCGCGGCGAGACGTCTGAGGTGCCCGTGGGGGGCATGGCGGGCCCCGGACCCCGACCCCGACCCCGACCACGCCGCCCTGCCACGGAAGCGGACGCCGCCCTGACACGACCGCCGGAGTTCACCCGTCCGGCCGTCTCCCGCTGGTGACGGGGCTCCCCCACGCACACGGTGGACGCATCCGACCCCAGGGAGGACGACGCCATGACGCAGCAGCCGACAACGCCGCAACACCTTCCCCCCGACGCCCATGCCGGCGCCAAGGGCGCGACCAGCCCGTGGGCGGCCGGCGGCACGGTGTTCGCCGGGGTCGTACTCCTGGTGGACGGCCTGCTGAACATCCTCAAGGGCATCTCGGCCATCGCGTCCGACGACATCTACGCCCGCATCAACAACTACGTCTACCGGTTCAACCTGACCGGGTGGGGCTGGGTCCTCGTGATCCTGGGCCTGATCGCCGTCATCACCGGCCTCGGCCTCCTCACGGACGCACTGTGGGCCCGCGTCCTGGGCGTGTTCATGGCCTCCCTCAGCCTGGTCGCCAACTTCCTCTGGCTCCCCCACCTCCCCCTGTGGGCCATCATCTCCATCGCCCTGGACACCTGGGTCATCTGGGCCCTGACCGCCCACCGCTCCCCACGCACAACGGCCCTGTGACACCGGGCAGCACACGCCTCCGTCAGCCGCCGCGGACCCGTTCGTCCCTCTTCCCCCCGGCCCTCGACATCCACGAGTGACACCCCCACCGAGCGAGCGCCCCGACCCCCAGCGAGACAAGAACGGCACCCCAGTCGACGACATGCGGCATCCCCGGAAAGAAGGCGAAGAAGCACAGCGCCGCCACAACTCCACCGACGAACCACCCAACTCCGGCACGCCGTTGCCGCGCTTCCCGCACATGGTTCGACTGCTGCCGCCGCTGCTCGATCATGACCGACTCACTTCGTGATGTGATGGCACTGGCTCACCCGTCGCACCCCGTTGACGTAGAGGTGCGCACACGCCTTTCCATAACGAGGCAACGTCTGAGGAGAGTTGTTCCGCATCGGGTCGATCTTGCACTCGCTGTGCGTCCTGCCGCGGGAGGTGCGATACGTGCGGTTGTTGGTGTCGGCATAGCTGAAGTCGATGCGCCAGTTGCAGAAGCCGCTGCTGAGCGCCCCGACGAAGGCGCAGTCGACGCCGGCGTTCTGGTACGTGATCTTCCTTCCGCTGCCACGGATGACGTGGGTGAACATGCATCCCGTCGGCACCTTCATCGTCACGCCACCCACGCTGTACTCGAAGGTGCGTACCGGAGTCGATCCGATCGCGGTGGCATGTGCGCTCGTCGAAGCGGTCAGTACAAGGCTTCCTGCGGCGGCGAGGGTGGTGATGAGACGCGTGACGCGTGGCGTGATCAAGGTGATCCCCCTGTTGGTCCTCATGAGTGATGAGCACGATGAGTGATGAGCACCGGGGACAACTGCGGCAGGAGGCACCCGGTTGCCGGGTTCCGGGCCGATTCACCATCACAGGTGATCAAGTTATATGCATGCTGACCTGCAGAAACGTTCGCAGGGCGAGTGGGCTGGCACGCGCGGCTTCTGGTGCCGGCGGTCGCAGACGGCAAGCGGCCCGTGGCTCACCGGAGGGGTGAGCCACGGGCCGTGCTGCGGGCGGTTGGTTCGGGTGGTGGTGCGATCGGGCGGTGGGTCAGGGCGCCGCTTGTGCGGGGCTGACGCCGGTCAGGCGTAGACGCGTTCCACGAACTGGGCGAGCTGGTCGTCGCTCAGCTGCAGGGCCAGGTCGTGCTCGCTGATCATGCCGACCAGGCGCTTGTTGTCGTCGATGACCGGGAGCCGGCGGATCTGGTGGCTCTCCATCTCCCGGAGCACGTCCTCGACGGTCGCGTCGGTGCTGATCCAGCGCGGGGTGCCCTGGCACAGGTCACCGGCGGTGACGCGCGAGGGGTCGCGCCCCGCGGCGATACAGCGGACCACGATGTCGCGGTCGGTGATGATGCCGCACATGCGCTCGCCGGGGTCCCTCGGGTCGCTCACGGGCAGAGCGCCCACCCCGAGTTCCCGCATGAGCTGTGCGGCCCTGTCCAACGTCTCGGTGGCAGGGATCCACCGTGCTCCGTGGTGCATGATGTCGGCTGCCGTGGTCATGAAGCGTTCCTCCTGCCGGCTCGGTCGGTCTCATCCTCCGCAGCCCCGCATCCCACGGCGACCGATGGGCACCATCCGGGTGACCCTCGGCTGGTGGCCACGTAGTTGCCGGTGCCGCCGGCAACGCCGGTCGCCAATCACGAGTCCGGCTTGAACCTTGACGGCTCATGGGTGAGAGACAGCAAGGGCGAGCCCGTGTGACGGCGCGGTGATCGATCGCTCGGGCCGGTGCCCGTCGACGGGCTACGCTCTCGTACGGGGAGCACTCCCGCGGTGGGGGAATCACGTACCGCGAGGGTGGTGATCTGCCGGTGGCTGTCCGCAGGGCGGCTTCAAGTTCCCGGCAGGAGCGGGCTGTCGGCGATGCCATGGCGGCTGCCCCGTTCGACCGGGCAACGCACAATGGCGTCCGCTCTCCGAGGAGGCGCTCCCGTCGCCACTGCCGCGGGCTCAACCCCCGTGGGGCCGGGCCAGGCCGTGGTCGTAAGCGAAGATCACCGCCTGGATGCGGTCGCGGGCACCGATCTTGGACAGGACACGGCCGACGTGGGTCTTCACCGTGGACTCGGCGAGGACGAAATGGCCGGCGATCTCGCTGTTGCTCCAGCCCTTGCCGATGGCGACGAGGATTTCGCGTTCGCGCTCGGTGAGGGAGGCAAGGCGCGGGTCCTGGGCGGAGCCGTCGCCGGCGGGTGGGACGAGGCGGGCGAACTCCTGGAGGAGGCGGCGGGTGAGTGCGGGGGCGATCACGGCGTCTCCGGCGGCCACCGCGCGGATGCCGGCGAGGAGTTCCTCGGGACGGACGTCCTTGAGCAGGAAGCCGCTGGCTCCGGCGCGCAGGGCGGCGTACACGTACTCGTCGATGTCGAAGGTGGTCAGGACGAGGACGCGGGAGCGGTCGCCGGTGGCGACGATCCGGCGGGTGGCCTCGATGCCGTCCATGCCGGGCATGCGTACGTCCATGAGGACGACGTCGGGGCGCAGTTCGGCGGCCTTGCGCACGGCTTCGGCTCCGTGGGCGGCCTCGCCGACCACCTCCGTCTCGGGCACGGAGTCCAGGAGCATGCGGAAGCCGTACCGCTGGAGCGGCTGGTCGTCCACGACGAGCACGGTGGTCACCGGGCACCGTCCTGGGGAGTGAGGTCGAGGTCGACCCGTACCGTCCAGCCGGCACCCGTGGGGTTCGCGCTGACCTGCCCTCCGTAGAGCGCCGCTCGTTCTCGCATGCCCACCAGGCCGTGTCCTTCCTCGTTCGCCGTGCGGGGACGGCCGGCCGGGGCGGGCGGGCCGGAGTCCTGGACGGTGATGGTCAGCCGCGTGTCCTCCACGACGAGCGCCAGGTTCGCACGCGCGCCGGCGCCGGCGTGTTTCAGGCTGTTCGTCAGGGCCTCCTGCACGATGCGGTAGACCGTCAGCTGCACCCCGCTGTCGAGGGCGTCGATGTCTCCGGCCGTACGGTAGACGACCTCCAGGCCCGCGGCGCGCACCGCCTCGCACAGCGCGTCGAGGTCGGCGAGGCCGGGCTGCGGGCTCAGTGCGGGCTCGGCCGGAGGACCGTCCGCCTCGCGCAGTACGCCGAGCACCCGGCGCAGTTCGCCCAGGGCCTGACGGCCGGCGTCGCCGATGAGGTGCAGGGCCTCTTTGCCGCGTTCCGGTGCGGCGCCGGCGGCATAGGCTCCCGCGTCGGCGAGGGTGATGATGACGGACAGGTTGTGGCCGACGATGTCGTGCATCTCCCGGGCCACTCGTGCCCGTTCCGCGGCGACCGCGAGTCGGTCCCGCTGGTCGCGTTCGATCTCCAGCCGCGCGGCACGGTCGCGCAGCCCGGCCAGCTGGGCCCGCCTGATGCGGATCACCAGGCCGAGTGCGAGTGCCGCCGTCGCCGTGCTGAGCAGGAAGAACAGCGCGTCCCAGACCGACACCGCCGCCGATACCCGCGCCGCGACCAGGCCCAGCGCACCCGCGCTGACCGCGCAGGCCCAGGGGAGCTGTCGTAGTCGCCCGTGCAGAGCCAGGCTGTACAGGGCGACGAAGAGGGCGACGTCCGCACGGAGTGCGGCGCCGAGGGACCACTGGAGGACGAACACGGCCGTGACGGCGCCGAAGGCCGCGGCGGGCGCCCGCCGCCGCCACAGCAGCGGCAGCACCAGCCCGGCCTGCAGGGCCAGCATGCCCGCCACGGGCAACCGGGTGAACACCAGACGGAAGCGGCGCGGGCCGTCGTGGTCCCCGCCGATCGAGCCGACCGCGTGCAGCAGGTCCGGCAGGCAGAACAGCAGGAGCACCAGGGCCACCACCGCGGTGTCCAGCACCCACGGACGGGCCCGGTCGGCCTGCCGGAACCGCTGGCCGGCCCGGCCGAGCCGGGCGACCAGCGGTCCCATCCCGCTGAGGTCTTCGACGGTCATGGCGGTCACCGGACCATGATGCGGGTGGCTGCCGCTCAGACGTCGCTGCGCAGCAGCCGGTACGCCGCTCCGGCCAGCGCCAGGGCCGTCCAGGCGAGGAAGACCAGGAGTCCGGCACCCGGCGACAGGGCGGTCGAGTCATGGGTCAGGGCGAAGACCGACTCGCCCGCGTGGCTGGGAAGGTAGGGGGTGATGTCGCCCTGCCACGAGCTGGGCAGCAGGGAGACCAGCCCGGGTACGAGCATGAGGGCGGCGACCAGGACCGAGATACCGCCGGCCACGGACCGCAGCAGCGCGCCCAGGGCGGCGCCGATCACGCCGACCAGGCCCAGGTAGAGCCCGGCACCCAGGAGACTGCGGACGACGCCGGCATGGCCGAGGCCCATGGCGGCGGGCGTGCCGGAGACGATCCGGCTGCCGACGAGGAAGGCGGCGAACGCGCCGACCGTCGCGATCACCAGTGCGACCAGTCCGTACACCGCCGCCTTGGACCACAGCACGGGCAGCCGGCGCGGCACCGCGGCCAGCGTCGAACGGATCATGCCGGTGGAGTACTCGCCCGCCGTGACCAGCACGCCGAGCACACCGAGGGCCAGCTGGGCGAAGTTCGTGCCGAACAGGGACAGGCTCACCGCCGTCGCGGAGGCGAAGTCGCCGTCCATGTGCCGGCCGGAGGCGAGGTTGGACTTGTAGTGGCTCGCGGCGATGACGCCGAAGGCGACGAGGAACAGCAGGCCCAGGCCGAGGGTGATCCAGGTGGAACGCAGGGACCAGAGTTTGGCCCACTCCGAGGACAGCACGCGCCGTCCGGTCACCCGGTAGGCGGGCCGGGACGGGGCGGCCAGGGCGGTCCCGGAGGTCTCGGGGGTTGCCGTGAGGGTGCTCATGCCGCGCTCCCGGAGGTGGTGGTGTCGGTGCCGGTCGTGGAGCCGTGGTACTCCACGGCGTCCCTGGTCAGTTCCATGAATGCCTCCTCCAGCGACACCGCCTTCGTGGTCAGCTCGAACAGCGGGATCCCGTGCTCGGCCGCCTTCAGCCCTATCTCCCGGGCGGACACCCCGGTGACCTGCAGTTCCTCGGATCCGACGCGGCCGGTGACCTCCACGCCCGGCCCGGCCAGGACGTCCCGCAGCCGCGCGGGGTCGTCCGTGGCCACCTTCACGGTGTCGCCGCCCGCCTCGCGGACCAGGTCCCGCACGGTCGTGTCGGCCAGCAGCCGGCCCCGGCCCACGACGATCAGGTGGTCCGCGACCAGCGCCACCTCGCTCATCAGGTGCGAGGAGACGAACACCGTGCGCCCCTCGGCCGCGAGGGAGGTGAGCAGATTGCGGATCCAGAGGACGCCCTCGGGGTCGAGTCCGTTGACCGGCTCGTCCAGCATCACCGTCTGCGGGTCGCCGAGCAGGGCCGCCGCGATACCGAGCCGCTGGCCCATGCCGAGGGAGAACGCGCCGGCCCGCTTCTTCGCGACGCTGCCGAGACCGGCGAGTTCCACGACCTCGTCGACCCGGCGGCGCGGAATGCCGTGGGTCAGCGCGAGCGCCCGGAGGTGGTTGTGGGCCGAGCGGCCCGGGTGGATCGACTTCGCCTCCAGCAGCGCCCCGACCTCCTGGAGCGGTGCCCGGTGGCGGGCGTAACGCCGTCCGTTCACCGTGACGGAGCCACTCGTCGGCGCGTCGAGCCCGACGATCATGCGCATCGTCGTGGACTTGCCCGCTCCGTTGGGGCCGAGAAATCCGGTCACCGTACCCGGCTTCACGGTGAAGTCCAGACCGTCGACGGCTGTCTTCTCCGCGTACCTCTTGGTGAGCTGCTGTGCCTCGATCATTCGCGTTCTCTCTTTCGGACTCCGGCGCCCGAAGCGCCTGACGCCTCCTCCGTCACGCTAAGTCCGCGATCTGCGCGATCCGGTGGTACCGGGGCCTGAAGTCCGCGGGGCGGGTGGTACCGGGGTACTACGACCCGGCGCTGTGCGCAGGGAGCGATCGATGAACCGACCGTCGCGCTGGACGCGCTCGCCGGCCGGCTGCCCGACCGCATGCGCGCGGCCGGCGCCGTCCGCCGGGCCGGAGCAGGGGCGTGCCGGTGCCGAGATGGATGTGGAGCTGCATTCCCTCGGCTTCCGAGACACATCTATATTGTCCGAGCAAGTAATGAACTAGTCGGTCTGATGGCTTGATCGCCGTGTTCGTAGCCCGCCCGTGAGCGCTACTCAGCTGCCTGTACGCTGGCTAGACATCTCGATCGTGATGCAGCTCACGCGCGCGCCGGGGAAGGCCGAGGGATAATTTCCTGTTCGGACAAGTAACGGTCGTGGACGTCCGCGCGGCCGTACGGACGCTCCCCCTCCCCGAAGAGAAGAGATGACGATGTCGAAGGCATTCGAGCCCTATGAGCTGGGTGGCAAGCGCCTGGCCAACCGCCTGGTGATGGCGCCGATGACCCGTAGCCGCGCCTACGGTCCCGGCCAGAGCCCCATGCCGCTGATGGCGGACTACTACGCGCAGCGCGCTTCCGCCGGGCTGATCGTGACCGAGGGCGTTCAGCCCTCGAGGGTCGGCCAGGGCTACCCCGACACCCCCGGCATCCACACCGCCGGGCAGGTCGCCGCCTGGCGCCATGTGACCGACGCCGTGCATGCCCGGGGCGGCGTGATCTACCTGCAGATCATGCACACCGGACGGGTCGGCCACCCCGCGCTGACGGGCCTGCAGCCCGTCGGCCCCTCCGCCGTCGCGGCGGCCGGGCAGGTGTACACCCACGACGGCCCCCAGGACTTCGTCACCCCGCACGAACTGACCGACGCCGAGGCCCGCGCCACCATCGCCGACTACGCCACCGCCGCCCGAGGCGCCGTCGAGGCCGGCTTCGACGGCGTGGAGCTGCACGGCGCCAACGGGTACCTCATCCACCAGTTCCTCGCCCCGAACAGCAACCGGCGCACCGACGCATGGGGCGGCAGCCCGGAAAAGCGCATCCGCTTCGCCGTTGAGACCGCCAGGGCCGTCGCCGCAGCCGTCGGCGCGGACAAGGTCGGCTTCCGCCTCTCCCCGGGCAACCCCTACAACGACATCGACGAGTCCGACACCGCCGACATGGAGGCCACCTACACCGCCCTGGTCGAGGCCCTCGCCCCGCTGAACCTCGCCTACCTGCACCAGCTGGAGGCCCCCGGCGTACGCGACCTGACGCTCCGGCTGCGCAAGGCATGGCCCACGACCTTCATCCTCAACCCCTTCACCGGCCAGGCGCCCACCGGCCCGGCCGAGCTGGAACTCGTCGACAACGGCACCGCCGACCTGCTCGCCTACGGCTCCCTCTTCCTCGCCAACCCCGACCTGCCCGCCCGCCTGGCCCAGGGAGGCCCGTTCAACACCCCCGACCCCGCCACCTTCTACGGCGGCGACGAGAAGGGCTTCACCGACTACCCCACGCTGGCCGAAGCCAGCTCCTGACGGTTCGGCGACGGACGCGGGCCCCGGGCACGCCACACCTGAGCAGCGCATACCCTGCCCTCAGGACGCGGACCCGAGGGCCCGCACGCGGCAGCCGGCCCCGCCGCCGGCGGCCGCGGCCGGCCCCGGCACAGGGCGGCCGCACGGGAGAGAGCAGAAGGAAGCACCATGGAATCCGAGGCAACGCCCCAGGTCCCCGATACCGGGGAACTCCCCGAGGCCGCACGCCGCGGGCCCATCAGCCATGCGATCTTCCGGGTGGCCCGCCTGCACCGCATGCTCGCCGGCCAACTGCTGCGCGAGGTCGGTCTGCACCCGGCCCAGGAGCTGGTCATGATGCAGTTGTGGGACCACGGCCGGATGCGCCAGACCGACCTCGCCCGGCACGTCGGTGCCGACGCCGCCACCATGACCCGCACCATCCAGCGCCTGGAGAAGGCAGGCTTCGTACGCCGCGTACGCTCCACCAGCGACAGGCGCTCCGTGCTCGTCGAACCCACCGCCGCCAGTCATGCCCTGCGCCAACAGGTCGAAGACCTCTGGGCCCGGCTCGAGGACTACGCCGCCGACGGCCTCACCGACGCCGAACGCGACGAGACCCTCGCCGTCCTCCAACGCCTCGAAACCAACCTCGCCACCCGCATCAACGACGCCGAACCATCCTCGCCCGCCGCAGCGTCAGGCGACGCTTGATCGTGTCGTCCTACCAGTAGCGCACCCGACCGGGCCCACAGGCGGCAGGCGCGCGCCGCCGGGCATTCCTGGACGGTGATCGGTGAACGCCTCGGCGTCTCGCGGCAGGCGGCTCGCCAGCGGTACGCGAACCGCGTCGAACGTCTCACCGAGGCACCCCCGGCGGTGGGGCTCGTCCGCGGACGTGACCTGGAGAGCGGTCTGTCCGCGGCGCTGGCTGCCGCGGAGGCGGACGGACTGGCCGAGGCAGGCACCGAGCACCTTCTCCACGGCCTGCTCACCGACGGCGTGGCCGCGGCCACCCTGGAGCGGCTCGGCGTCACCCGGGACAAGATCCGCGAGGCGAGCCGCAGGCTCTTCGACCACCCCGGTACGGCGAGGTCCCGGGGTGCCGTGTTCTCGAGCGAGGCGAAGGCCGCGCTGGCCGCTGCCGAACAGCTGGCCACGGAACGCGCACCCGACCGCGCCCCGGTCGTGGTCACCGCGCCGCAGCTGCTCGCGGCCATCGCGGCCAACCCCGGTTCCCGGGCCCGCCGGGTGCTCAACGATCTCGGCGTCGACGTGGCGGACATCAAGCACCAGCTGCACTGCTACATCAGCGTCCCCCGTACGGTGTTCGGACGCCGGACCCGTCGTAAGCGCCGCGTCGACGACACCGCCGCCCGCTGTTCCTTCTGCGGCCACCCGGCGAGCGCCGAACGCCGCCTGGTCGCCGGCCCCGACGCCTGGATCTGCGCCGACTGCCTCACGCTGTGCGGCGAGATCCTCGCCGGGCCCGGGGGCAGTGGGGCGGGCGTCACCTTTGTCCGATGAGCCTTCCGGGTGATGACCGAGCCTGATCAGGAACGGGGTGAGTTACCGCGACAGCGGTGGTGCGGCGGCGCCTGGGAGCACGCCCACGGGGCGCGTGCGGCATCGCCGTACCGAAGGGTGGCGGGAGGGCCGGCAGGTCCGATGCGCCGCGCGGCACGGTGGCGGAGGATGGACGAGAGCCCGGCGGGCGATCGCGGAGCGGGCTCGGCGAGGAGGCGCGGCATGGCGAAACCGGTCGTCGTGGGAGTCGACGGCTCACCGTCCAGCCTGGACGCGGTCGAGACGGCGGCACACGAGGCGGTGCTGAGCGGGGTCGGCCTGCGGCTGGTGCACGCCTTCGGGTGGCCGTCGATCCATCCACCGCCCGGGGGGCCGCCTTGGGATCCTGCCAGGGCCGGGGTGCGCGAGTTGGTGGACGGAACGCTGGCCGAGGCCGAACGCCGGGCACGCGAGGTCGGGCCGCGTGTGGACATCACACGAGAGGTCACCGTCGGCGAGCCGCTGATGGTGCTGGAGATCGAGTCGCGCACCGCCTCGCTCGTCGTGGTGGGCAGCCGCGGGCGGGGCGCGTTCGGCAGCCTGCTGCTCGGTTCCACCGCCGTGCATCTGGCCGCGTACAGCCATTGCCCGGTGCTGGTGGTGCGGGGCAGACCGGACCCGACCGGTCCCGTGCTGCTGGCGGTGGACGGTTCCCCGGCGGGCGAACGCGCCGTCGAGTTCGCCTTCGCCGAAGCGTCGATGCGCGGTGCGGACCTGCTGGCCCTGCACGTGTGGAACACCTGGAGCGAACAGGCCTACGAGGGACCGGGCGACCCGCTGAACATGGTCGTCGACATCGACCGGCTCCGCGAGGAGGAGCAGCGGCTGCTGGACGAGACCCTGTCTCCGTGGCAGACGCGCTACCCCCAGGTCGCGGTGGAGCGGCGCCTGGTGCGCTCCCGGATCCGTTCGGCGCTGATCGAAGCGAGCCAGGACGCGCAGCTGGTCGTGACCGGTGCGCGCGGACGCGGTGGCTTCACCGGCCTGCTGCTCGGCTCGGTCAGCCAGGCCCTGCTGCATCACGCGCACTGCTCGGTCGCCGTGGTCCGCGGCAAGGAGTGACCACCGCCGCCTCTGCGCCGGGCCTTTGACGTCGGCACCGGTCAGGTGAGCCGACAGCCGAGGGCTGTCGGAGTCGTGCGAGGCTGTCGGAGTCGTGCGGTTGCCGAGAGCCGACAGCGGGCCTCGCTCGCACAGCCCGCCAGGGCGGTGGCCGGCATGGTCGGCACGTTGTGCTCTGCGAAGATTTTCCACACAGCTGTGGGCAGCGGAGCCGGATGGGGCGTTGGGCCCTCCGGCCCTATGCTCGGGAACTGTGGCCCAGACCCACTGAGGTCCCGCGGATCCATCCTGGCATTGACGCTGAAGTCGGCCGAGGGAAGTGATCGGCATGATGTGGTACGACGGCGGATGGGGCTGGGGCGGCTGGATCGTCATGACGCTGTTCATGGTCCTGTTCTGGGCCGTCCTGATCGTCGGGCTCATCGCACTCGTGCGCTACCTCGCCGGTACGCGTCACCACCAGCAGCCCGGCTCGCCTCCACCTTCCGGATGGGGCGGAGGGCAGAACCGAGGAGCCGAGAACCTGCTCGCCGAGCGGTTTGCGCGCGGTGAGATCGACGAGGACGAGTACAGACGTCGGCTCGCGCTGCTTCGGGAGCACCGATGACTCCGCATCGCCGCCGAGAGGTGTGGACGGCGATCGCCATTGCTGCGGCGGCCTTGATTCTGGGCGTTGCCACGACGGGCCTGATGGCCGCGTCCGGCGCGTTTCACGGAGTGGCACCGTCCTGGAGAGCGCAAAGCTCACGATGCATTGCACCGGCCGCGAAAGGCAGTCCGGTCGATGTGACCGTGTGGGACACGGGACGGATGATGCCGGGCCCGAACCGGCCCGCGCCGAACAACGGCCGTCCCGGCTGGCACGGCATGGGCA
Organism: Streptomyces sp. MK7; assembly: GCF_032658145.1. Taxonomy (NCBI): domain Bacteria; kingdom Bacillati; phylum Actinomycetota; class Actinomycetes; order Kitasatosporales; family Streptomycetaceae; genus Streptomyces; species Streptomyces sp. MK7. Next base: position 123,063 of record NZ_JAVACL010000014.1, on the reverse strand, counting down.
TGATGCGCCTGATGGCCCACCCTGCGACCGTTCCGTCGGGGATGGTGACGGTACGGGTGGTCAATGCGGGAGCCCTCACACATGAGGTGATCGTGTTGCCGCTGTCGGCGGGCCATACCGCCGGACAACGTGCCATCGGCTCCGACGGCCGGGTATCGGAGGCGGGCAGTCTCGGCGAGGCGTCGCGCACCTGCGGCAGCGGTGCCGGAGAGGGCATTGCCTCCGGGGCGGCGGCCTGGACCACGGTGACGCTGCGGCCGGGCCGCTACGAGATGGTGTGCAATGTCCCGGGCCACTACGCGGCCGGCATGTATGCAGAGCTGGACGTCACTCGGTGAGCTGAAACGCCAGAGCGTTCACTCAGGAAACGCGCCCGTTCTGGACCGGCCAAGGGTCCGTTGCGGGGTGTCAGCGCGCAGAACCGGGGTGCGAAGGACTCGGTGGGACCGCAAGCGCAGGAGCCCTCCCGTCCGCTGCACGGAAGGGCTCCTGACCTGGTGTTTCTCCGGGGCCTCGGCAGGATTCGAACCCGCGACACCCGCTTCAGCAGCGAGGTTGGGCGATCACGTGCCTGACTTGCGGGTTCCCTGCCCTGGACGAAGTCCGGTTGCCGGCACGAGAGGGGCACCGCCCGGGGACCGTGCCACGACTGCTGTCAGGGTCCCGAGAGTTCATCGGCGGTCCGTGCGGTTGCCTTACGCGGTACCAGCCCGGCAAGCAGAGCTGTGGCCAGGCCGACCACATCCGCGTACGCCCCTACGATCTCCGCCACTGCACTGCACTTGATGACGATGACGACCACGACGGTGATCAGCCACAGTTCGGTCCTAGGGTTTGACAGACCCCGTGGGGGCAGAGTCACACTCATAATTGAACCTCCTGAAGGTTCGCACCCACCCTTTCACTCTCGCCGGGAAGCCTGCGTGACGGGGTGGGTTTTTCCGTCTGACACATCCGAGTGTGACTGACGGGCTGTCAGGCCTCAAAGTCAAGAGCTGCACCAGGAAGCTGCATCAGCAGGAAGTTCCACCGGCCGCCCCAGCCACGACGCCTTCTGACCTCATGCACTGTGTGCTTGCCTCTTGGGTGGGCGGAGGAGCGGAGCGACGACGGGCGCTTGAACCAGCACAACCAGCACAGAAAGTTGTGACTCACTGGCCGGGGCCGGTGGATCGATCAGCTCCCGAGCTTCGGGCCTCCGCGATGTGGCGGCCGTGCTCGGCAGCTCGTAGCAGTGACTGGGCTACCCGTTCGGCGTCGTCGGGGTGCAGGTGGATCTTCTGGGCCCACAGCACTGACAGTCGTACGGTGCCGTTCAGGAGGTTCGTTGCTACATCCACCTCGACGCCGTCGCCGGTGCTGTCGGTGACGTCCAGGTCCGGATCGCTGCTGTAGGCGCTCATGCGACTGAGCATGCATGAGGCCCTTCAGGTGCCAGGCCGGGCGAAAGAAGGCGTCACCAGCAGGACGAGGTGTGGCGGGCCGCTGCTCGTTTCGCGCCTGACGCGGGCCGCTGGGAGGTGCTTTTCGAGACCCAGGACGAGTCGGAATGGCACGCTCATATCCGCCGTCCCCGGGCGTCGGACACGCAGATCGACCGGGCGGCGATGCGGGTGGACAGGCTCTGTGGGCGCCTGACGCAACCGACCACCTTCCGGCTGAGCCTCTTCGTGCCGAAGGCCAGGTCCGTCCCTGCTGCGTAGGACACGGAGAGCAAGTCGCCTCCCTGCGAGGACGGCAGGCTTACGTGTGCGGTGCCGGGCCGAATCGGCTCCGTCAGCGGCGGTAGCAGTACGAATCCGATGAGGCGTCGCCGCCCTGCAGCCGCGTCTGGTGCACGCGCAGGCCGAGGAAGTCCGTGCCGTGCGGGAAGAAGCGGCTGTCCACCGAGAGCCCTCCGTGCGAGGTGTCGGCGTCGAGCTTGACCATCCACGGGTCGATGCCCGCGGGATAGAACTGTTCGTCCCAGGCGGAGTACAGGGAGTTGGTCAGGTACACGCGCCGCCCGTCGCGGCTGAGCTCGACCATCTGCGCTCCGCCCGTCAGCGGAACGCCCGGCTCGGCAGGGTGCGGCTGCCGGCCGACGATGCCGCCAAGACGCACGGCCGCGGTCTGCCTCGGATGGAACGGGTCGCTCACGTCGTACTGGAGCAGGTCGCCGGTTCCCCATGCGGATATGTACAGCCAGTGATCGTCCACCGACAGGTCGATGTCGGTGATCAAGGGGGGCACGGCGCCGAACGGCTGCAGCGCCGGGGGCAGGTCCTCCGTCTCGGCGGGCTCGGCCGGGACGGTGATCACCTTGCGGACCACGAAGTCATCGCCCTCCCGGTTCCACAACCACACCGATGCCGAGAGGTCCTCCACGTTGACCACGGTGTTGGTGAACCCCCATGTCGCCTCGGGGTCGTGCGCGGGGCGCAGTTCCAGCACCATCTGGTTCTCGTCCCCCAGATCGACGCGCTGCAGGTGCCGGCCGGAGTCGAGCTCCCAGAAGTGCAGAGCGTGGCCGTACCGGCGACCCAGCAGCAGTTCGGGGACAAGGCCGTCCTCGATCATCGAGGGGGTGCCCCACTCGCTCGTCACGGCGATGTTCTGGCGCAGATGCCACCAGACGTCGTAGGCGAGCCGCTGCGGCCCGCGGTCACTCTCCCAGGCACGCAGGACCTCAAAGCTTTCGTGGTCCAGGAGCGCGACGCCGCCGGGCCCGTCCGCACCGTCCGCGCCGCCCAGGCAGGACAGGAAGACGCCGTCGGGACCACAGTGCAGTGTGTGCGGACGTGAGTACCCGGCCTTGGCGGCCAGCTCCTCGGGCTCGACCACCCTGACCAGGCGGGGGCGGGAGGGATCAGGGGTGGTGTCGAATACGTGCAGCCGGGACGAGCGCAGTCCCGGGACGATGAGGTAGCGGCGAGAGGCGTGGTGATGACCGGCGTGTGCCAGCGCGCTGGAGCAGGCGTTCCAGCCGAAGTGGTGCAGTTCGTTGCCCAGGTCGGGCAGCTCGGCGTGGGAGGTCACACGGCCGTATGCGGGGGATTCGGGGTCGGTGTCGACGGTGAACAAAGCGTCCGCGCGCTGTGCGGTCGGGTCGAATCCGACGACATAGGCGAGCTTCTCCGGGGGTGCGGCGACGGCATCCGCCGGAGTGCGGTACAAGGTGGGGTCACGGTGGTCGTCGCGGTCGGGAACGTGCTCGGTCGTCCTCATGGCTGTTCCTTACTCCCGAACGGGAGCCTGGTGCCGGACGAGCTTCCGGCGGAGAGCCTGGCTCATTCGATCGGGACCGACGTGCAGACGAGGAACGGATGTTGCAGGTCGATATGCCACATATCGAGCGTTTCACAGCCCCGGAGCTCTGCCAAGGCGACAGCGCGACGGCGCGACCGCCTGAGCGTGCATGGGCTTCTGGCCGCTGACAGCCCCGGACGAGACACCCGAGGCCGACCAGAGCCGCTCTCTGGGGGAGAAACCCCAGGTGCCGCTTCAGGAGTTCGATCACTGCGGTCGGCGACCGGGCCTCATACGTCCTCGACCTCGGCCGCGGGTCCATCGGCGATTGCGTACGCGGGTGGGCGCTGACCCGGAAAGACGGTGACCTGCGCGTTCCTGGATTGCTCACCGTCGTTCTGCGTTGGTCGCCGCTCGGTCGAGCACGCACGGGGCACGATGCCCACCAGGGCTATTCGTAGATCCGAGCGGCATCCAGGGCACGGGCGAAGAACGTCCAGTCACCTTCTGGGGGCAGGGCGTGCCCGAAGTTCCGGTACCACCCCGGAGACGCGGCGACCCAGGCTTCCAGGGCTTCCAGGAACCTGTCCAGCGTCGGGTTCTCCCACTGTTGGCTGTTGGCTGCGCAGTCGGCACGAAGACGCGCCAGGAAGGCGCTGAAGGCCTCGCGATCGCCAATGTGATCGTCAGGCGCCAGGGGGCTCGTCATGATTGCGACCCTGCGTAGGTTCGGGATAGTTCCCGCGATGCCGACTGCTGCAGCTCGGTGATGACGATGATCTGCGCGACACGTCCGGGCTCTGTCTTGAGCACGGGAAACGTGTCGAGGAATCGGTGGGCGGATGTGGGGACGAGGAGCGAGTACGCCAGCAACTCGACGGCGTCGAGCCGGCTGGTGCCCTGCCGGATCTCCCCTACCGGGGACACACTGAGCTTTCAACGGAGGACCCTGCCTGAGGGCGCGTTCCCATGTTCGTTCCCATGCAAGGCCAAAAGGCCCCTCGGAGACGTCTCCGAGGGGCCCATCTGGCGCATCGTGCCTGGTCAGGCATTGTGCCCCCGGCAGGATTCGAACCTGCGACACCCGCTTTAGGAGAGCGGTGCTCTATCCCCTGAGCTACGAAGGCGGGGATCTCCGTGAGATCCGCGACTAGCGTAGCGGATGAGGGGTCCGGCGGGGGAAGGTCCCTGCTCGGGGGTGGTCAGGTCGGGGGTACGTGGGTGAAGCGGGAGGCCGTGTGGAGGTCAGCTTCTATGCGGGCGGCCGTTTCGCGCAGGGGTGGGAGGAGGACGTCGACGCACTCCTCGGGGGTGTGGCGGGCCGCGTGGGTGGCGATGTCGGCCGCGGCGACCGTGTGGCCCGCGCGGTCGCGGATCGGGACGGCGATCGCGCGCAGGCCCGCTTCCAGTTCCGCGTCGACCAGGGAGTAGGGGTGGGGTGACACCTCGCCCGGCGTGTCCGGCGTGTCCGGCGTGTCCGGTGGGTTTGTCAGGAGGGCTCGGCCGAGGGCCGTGGCGTGGGCGGGGAGGCGGGTGCCGACCGTGATGTCCACGCTCATGATGCGGGGCGTGGCCGCTCGGGCCGTGTACTGGATCTCCTCGGCGGAGGGGGTCAGGACCGCGAGGGACGCCGACTCGTGGACCTCGGCCGCCAGGTCCTCCAGGTGGGGCTGGGCGATGCGGGCGAGCGAGGTGCGGGACAGGGGCGGGAAGCCCAGGGAGAGGACCCTGGGGGTGAGGGTGAAGGCGTGGGTGTCCGGTGAGTGCCTCACCAGGCCCAGGTGCTCGTAGGTGATCAGCGCTCTGCGTGCCGTCGCCCTCGCCAGGCCCGTCGCCTTCGCCACCTCCGTCAGGGTCAGCGCCGGTCTGTCCTCGCCGAAGGCTGTGAGGACCGTCAGGCCGCGGGCCAGGGATTCCACGAACTCCCTGCCCAGTTCCTGTTTCGACGCCGCCGTCCAGGTCGCCAGGTCCGAGGGGGCCGGCGTGGCACGCGGGGGCGGCGGCTCCCGGAGGTCCCGTTCCATCGCCGTCACCGTTTCCCGCAGGCGCGGCAGCAGGGTCGTACGCAGGTCGTCGGCCGAGTGGCGGCTGGTGTGGCTCACCACGCTCGCCACGCAGGCGATCCGGCCCGTCGCCGGGTCCCGCACCGGCACCGAGACCGCCACCAGGCCCGGCTCGATCAGCTGGTCGTCCAGCGACCAGCCGTCCCGTGCCGCGCGCGCGGTCCGCTCGGCGAAGTCGTCCGGCTCCGTGTGCCGCCTCGGCGGGATCGCTGGAAAGCCTGTGTCCTGCGGGTCCCGCGCGCGGCGCTCCCGCCGGCTCCGCCACTCCTCCCTCGTCCACTCCGTCGCGAACAGCGGGCCGGGAGCGGTGCGTTCGGCCGGAAGCAGGTCGCCGATGCGGAAGCTCAGGGACATCGCGCGGCGCCGGGTCGCCTGGTGGATGAAACGGATGCCGTCCCGGTCGCCGACCGCCAGCGACACCGACTCGTCCAGTTCGTCGGCGAGGGCGTCGGCACGCGCGTCGAGCAGGGCGGGCAGGCGGAGGGCGGCCAGGTAGGCGTTGCCGAGCTCCATCAGGCGCGGGGTGAGGACGACGTCCCTGCCGTCGCGGCCCTCCAGGCGTACGTATCCCATGTGGGCGAGCGTCGCCGTGATGCGGTCCACGGTGGAGCGGGCCAGGCCCGTGGCGCGCTCCAGGCCGCTCGGGCTCAGCGTTCCGCCGGCCTCCGTCAGCCGTCGTAGCACCGCGACTCCCCGCATCAGCGGCGTGACCGCCTCGGCGGGGGCGGTCCCCTGGGGTTCCGGCGCGGCGGTCCCCTGAGGGCCTGGCGTCGTGTGCGCGGGTGCGGGCATCGGTTCGGTCGGTTCTCCGGTACGGCGGTGGCAGGACGCCTACGGTAGTCCCGGCTGGTGCCTACGGCCGTTCCGGCGGTGTCCACGGTGGTTCCGGCAGGTGCCTGCGGGGCCCTGACGGACGGACGCCTGCGGCAGTCGCGCTCACGGCCGTCCCGGCAGCCGTCACTGCCGGGACACCCGTACCTGGTAGTTCCCCTTCAGGTCCGCCGCGGCCACGTCGATGCGGATCCCGGTCTTGGGGTCCTTGAAGGTCTGACCGGGGGTGAAGGGCGCGTCGGAGAGTTCGGCGTGGACGTTGGGGCTGCTGGTGCAGCCGCCGGAGTGGCGGTGCGCGTCGTAGACGGTGATGGGGCCCTGGCCGGTGTCGACGTCCGCGTCGACCTTGTAGATCAGGACGCCCGGCCGGCACACCGCCTCGTCGTTGCCCTCGTGTGTGCGCAGTTCGACGACGTAGACCGTGCCGCCGTCGAGGGGCACGAAGACCACCTTGGGGCCGCCCGGGCGCTCCAGCGGGGTCAGGGTGTATTCGGCCGTGCCCCGTTTCGCCGCGCAGCTCACCTGGTTCGCGTCCAGCCAGCCCAGTTTCCACTTGTGCCAGCCGAGCAGGTCGTTGTTGGCGCCCCAGTCCTCGCTCATGATGTCCCAGTGGCCGACCGCTCCGCCGCCCTCCTGTGTGTAGAGGTCGGGCAGGCCGAAGATGTGGCCGTTCTCGTGGGGGAGGACACGGAAGCCGGTGTGGTCGTAGGAGCCGGAGCCGTCGTCCTGGCGGGAGTAGACGAAGGAGGCGTTCGCTATGGGTATGCCGTCGGCGGACGGTGCCTCGGTGTTGCCGGCGAAGGTCACGGACAGGACCGTGTCCAGGGCGGAGGGGCCGGCGTTGGGGGTCATCAGCACGTTGAGCAGGTCGTAGTCCCGGAAGTTCACCTTCGGGTCGGCCGCCGCCACGAGGTCCTTGATGAGGTCGCGGTAGCCGGGGTCGAAGGGGGCGCCGCGTTCTATGCCGTACGCCTTGAAGGGCTTGGGCATGCGCAGCCACCCGGGTATCGGGGTCTCGGGACGGTAGTCGAGGCGTCCGTAGGAGGCGGTGCGGAACCACTCCTGGGTCTGCGGGAAGAACTCGTGGAAGCGGTCGAGCGCGCTGCCCTCGCCATGGGCGTCCGAGAAGTCGATCATCAGGGTCAGGGCGTGTACGACGCCGGTGGAGCGGGCGTAGCCGCGGGCCGTCGGCACGCCCTCCGTCATCTGTACGGTCGTGGGGCCGCTGATCATGCAGGGGGCGAGGGCGGGGGTGAGGGCCAGGGAGCCCGCCCCGGGGCCGGTCGCCCGGACATCCGCCGTGAGGTGGGCGATGCCCGCCGAGGTGCTGACCGCGAGAGTCAGCACGGTGACGGACGCGAGGGCGACGGAACGGCGCTTGCGTATCCGGCGGCGGGGCGGTGGCGGCTGCATGCATGGACCTTTCGCTCCAGGCAGCCACCGGTTCGCTCAAGGCAGCCACCGGTCTCCGGCTGCACCCTTTCGCTCACCCTGTGTCGCGGGGGCGGCGAGCGCGCGCTGGAGCGGTCCGGTCGTGGGACGGGCGGTCCGGTCGTGGGGCGCCTCCGGGACCGCGGGGAGTGGGCCGGCCGTGGGACGGGCCTTCGTCGCGGGGGGTGGGCCGGTCGTGGGACGGCCTTCGGGCACGGAGGGTGGGCCGGTCGTGGCATGGGCCGGTCCGGTCCGGTCGTGGGGTCGGGGTTCGGCTGTACGTGGGGTGGGTCGTCCGGGCGGGGGCATGGGCAGGGGCGGAGTCCCGATCAGAGTGTGGTGCAGGTCACAAGGAATCTCTTCGAGGGCGGGAAATAACCGGGGACCTCTTCCCCGTTTAGACCTGTGTCCGCGCGAAACGGGGAAGACGTCCCCGGATCGCCGAACCGACCGACCCGAGGAGTACGCCGTGCAGGCCGCGACGACCGCGAACCCCGTACCGCGCAAGGTGACCAGGCCCCGCGCCGACGCACTGCGCAACCGGGAGCGCATCGTCAGCGCCGCCCGCGAGATGTTCGTCGAGCACGGGCCCGAGGTGCCGCTCGACGAGATCGCTCGCCGGGCCGGCGTCGGCAACGCCACGTTGTACCGCAACTTCCCGGACCGCGACGCCCTCGTCCGCGAGGTCGTCTGCTGCGTCATGGACCGTACGGCGCTCGCAGCCGAGCAGGCGCTCGCGGAGACCGGCGACGCCTTCGAGGCCCTGTCGCGCTTCGTGCACGCCTCCGCCGACGAGCGGATCAGCGCGCTGTGCCCGATGGTCTCCAGCACCTTCGACAAGCACCACCCCGACCTGGAAGCCGCGCGCGAACGGGTCGAGCGCCTCATCGAGGAGGTCATGGACCGGGCCAGGACGGCCGGACAACTGCGCCCGGACGTGGGCGTCGGTGACCTGATGGTCGCCGTGGCCCAGCTCAGCCGGCCGCCGGCCGGTACCGCCTGTTTCAGCCTCGACCGCTTCGTACACCGTCATCTGCAGCTGTTCCTGGACGGGCTGCGGGCCCCGGCCCGATCCGTCCTGCCGGGTACGGCCACGACCCTGGAGGATCTCCGCCAGGCCTGAGATCGGGGCCGTACGGCCGATGAGTTCAGCGCCGTGGCCCGGTCATCACTCGCAACCGACCTTCTGCCAACGGCCCTCTGCCAACGACTTTCCGTCAACCGGCTTCCGTCAACCGACTTCCGTCAACGACTTTCCGATACCGAGCCTTCGGCCGTCCATGAGGGCGGGCCGTCACCTCACGTCACCCTTTTTCCGTCACGAAGTCCCGAAGTGGGTACTCCCATGTCTCAAACAGCCGCAAAGGCTCCCGGCGTCCTGGAGAAGTCCGGCGACGCCAACCGCTGGAAAGCGCTCGTCTTCATCGCGCTCGCCCAGCTGATGGTCGTCCTCGACGCGACCATCGTGAACATCGCACTGCCCTCCGCCCAGCGTGACCTGGGCATCTCCGACGGCAACCGGCAGTGGGTCGTCACCGCCTACGCCCTCGCCTTCGGCGGACTGCTGCTCTTCGGCGGCCGCATCGCCGACCTGTGGGGCCGCAAGCGTGCCTTCGTGATCGGTCTGACCGGCTTCGCCGCGGCCTCCGCGCTCGGCGGCGCGGCCACGAGCGGCGCGATGATGTTCGGCGCCCGTGCCCTGCAGGGCGTCTTCGGCGCCATGCTCGCGCCCGCGGCGCTCTCCCTGCTCGCCGTGATGTTCACGGACGCCAAGGAGCGCGCCAAGGCGTTCGGCATCTACGGCGCGATCGCCGGTGGCGGCGGCGCTGTCGGCTTCATCCTCGGCGGCCTGCTCACCGAGTACCTGGACTGGCGCTGGACGTTCTTCGTCAACATCCCGTTCGCCATCGTCGCCGCGCTCGGCGCGTACTTCGTCATCCGTGAGCCGGAGGGCGGCCGCAACCGCAACCCGCTCGACATCCCCGGCGTCGTGCTCTCCAGCGTCGGCCTGATCGCGCTCGTCTACGGCTTCACCCGCGCCGAGTCCGACGGCTGGGGCGACTCGACGACGATCGGCCTGTTCATCGCCTCTGTGGTGTTCCTGCTCGCCTTCGTCATCACCGAGGCCAGGGTCAAGGCCCCGCTGCTGCCCCTGCGCGTGATCACCGACCGCAACCGCGGCGGCATCTACCTCTCCCTCGGCATCGCCGTCATCGCGATGTTCGGCACGTTCCTGTTCCTGACCTACTACCTGCAGGTCATCAACGGCTACTCGCCGATCAAGACGGGCTTCGCCTTCCTGCCGATGATCGCGGGCATGATGGTCGGCTCCACCCAGATCGGCGCCCGGCTGATGACCCGGGTCCCGGCCCGGGCACTGATGGGCCCCGGCTTCCTGGTCGCCGCCGTCGGCATGCTGCTGATGACGCAGCTGGAGATCGGCTCGTCGTACGCCGCGACGATCCTGCCCGCGATGCTGCTGCTGGGTCTCGGCATGGGTACGGCGTTCATGCCGGCCATGTCCCTGGCCACCCTGGGTGTCGAGCCCCGGGACGCCGGTGTCGCCTCCGCCATGGTCAACACCTCGCAGCAGGTGGGCGGTGCGATCGGTACGGCCCTGCTGAACACGATTGCCGCGTCCGCGACGACGGCGTACATCAAGGACCACATCGCGGGCGCGACCTCCAAGTCGCAGGCGCAGCTGGTCCAGATGCAGGGCGCGGTGCACGGCTACACCAACGCGATCTGGATCGCGGTCGGCATGCTGGTGCTCGCCGCCGTGATCGTCGTGGCCCTGGTCAACGCCGGCCGCCCCGGCTCGACCGTCGTGGCCGGCTCCGAGGAGGGCGCCGAGGACGAGGTGGCCGTCCCGGTGATCGCCCACTGACGAACGGCCGTACCCCCTTCGGAACCACCGTTGCGCGAGGAGGAAGGGGACGCCTTCCGCGTACGGCACCAGGACCTGTCCTGGCCCGCTGAGTGAGCGGCTCAGCGGAGCCAGGGCAGGTCGGCACCCGCTTCGTTCGGCTGAAGTCCCTCGGCGACGATCTGCATGATCTCGCCGAGGGACTTCTGCTGTTCGGGGGTCAGCCGGTCGAACAGGGCCTGGCGTACGGCGTCCACATGGCCCGGCGCGGTCCTCCGCAGCACTTCCCGGCCCTCTTCGGTCAGCACGGCGAACTGGCCCCGCTTGTCGGAGGGGCAGTCCTCGCGGCGTACCCAGCCGTTCTTCTCCAGCCGGGCGACGGCGTGGGAGAGACGGGAGCGGGTGATCTTGGCATGCATGGCCAGCTCGGTCATCCGAAGGCGGCGGCGCGGGGACTCGGCGAGCTTGACGAGCAGGCCGTAGTAGATGTGCGGCATGCCCGCGTCGCGCTGCAGCTGCCGGTCGAGGTGGTCCTCGAGGAGGGTGGTGGCGTGCAGGTAGGCACGCCAGACGCGCTGTTCGTCGGCCGTGAGCCAGCGCGGAGCGGCGGGGCCGGGCTGCTCGGGGGCCGACGTGGGGGCGGAGCCGGAGGGAGGTGCCGTGTTCATGTATTTACTCTACGGGGTGTTCCTTGAACCTTGAACTATCTCGGCGTATGCTTCCCAGTAAAGCTTTAGAGTTCAAGCAATTCGAGCGATTTCGAGCGAGTTCAAGCAAGTTCGAGCAACTGCCGCAGGGAGCCACCGCCATGTCCGCCACCGCCCGGGAGCGCATGCCCGCCCTCTACCTCAGCCATGGCGCCCCGCCGCTCGCGGACGACGCCGTCTGGCCCGGCCAGCTCGCCGCCTGGTCCGCCGATCTGCCCCGCCCCAGGGCGATCCTCGTGGTCTCCGCCCACTGGGAGGAGGCCCCGCTGGCCCTCGGTGCCACCGAGACGGTCCCCCTGGTCTACGACTTCTGGGGCTTCCCCGAGCGCTACTACCAGGTGACGTACGCCGCTCCCGGCGCCCCCGAGCTCGCCGAGAGCGTGCGCAAACTGCTGCGCGCCCCCGGCACGCCCGTGCAGGACGTGCCGGACCGAGGCCTGGACCACGGCGCCTACGTCCCGCTCGTCGAGATGTTCCCCGCTGCCGACATCCCTGTCCTCCAGGTGTCCATGCCGACCCTCGATCCCGTGCGGCTCATGGACATCGGGCGCAGGCTCGCGCCGCTGCGCGACGAGGGCGTGCTGATCGTCGGCTCCGGCTTCTTCACCCACAACCTGGCCGCGCTGCGCCATGCCGGCAAGGGGGTGCCGAGCTGGTCCTCGGAGTTCGACGACTGGGGGCGGCGCGCCCTGGAGGCCCGCGACTGGGACGCCCTGCTGGACTTCCTCGACAAGGCCCCGGCGGGCCGCTACGCCCACCCGCGCACCGAGCACTTCGCCCCGCTGTTCGTGACCATGGGCGCGGCGGAGGCCGGGGGAGAGCTCGACGCGCAGAAGTCGGTGATCGACGGTTTCTGGATGGGAATGGCCAAGCGGTCGATTCAGTTCGGCTGATAGGCCCGCTCGCGGCTGGTCCACATGCCATGCCGCCCGATGATCCGGGGGTGGCTGAAACATGCGCGCCCGAGGCACGTACAACCATGGTGTGGAGAGTCTGGGAATCTCCTGAGAGTCCGGGTTTGCGGCAACCTTCCGCCGCTATGGGCCGTCCATCAGGGTGGAGGGCGGTCGAGGGTGACGCTCTCCGCGGCGAGCGGGGACGCGCGGGCACGCGGGCGCGCGAACGCGGGAACCGTGGCGTGGGCTGCGGCGATCGTGGCGCGGACTGCGACATCCGTGTGACCGGTGCCTCGTGCACGGGCGGACCGGTGGGCCCACCGGGGTCTGAGGGGATCTCCTGGATCCTGCCCTGACCTGGGGTTCCGTGGAGGCCGGCGAGGCGGTCGGCGCGCTGTGGCGCCGCAGGGTACTGCATGATCAGAAAAATTGGGGGGCGGGTTGGGAATTCTGTCCGGTTTCAAGTCGTTGTTCCCATCGGATGCCGGGCACCCGAGGAGAGTTCCGAAGGCAGTTCCGAGCGTCCGAAGGACCACCCGCTGACCCACCATCGCAAGGGAGCACGCATGGCAACCCGTGCCGTCGCCCGTCGTCAGTCCGCCACCGGCGAGACGGCCGACGCGGCAGGCAGTGTTCGCGCCCACGGCGGCGAGATCGCCGACCGCGACCTGGTCGGCATGTACCTCGACGAGATCGCGCGTACACCGCTGCTCGACGCCGCCAAGGAGGTCGAGCTGTCCCAGGTCATCGAGGCGGGTGTGTTCGCGCGGCAGATCCTCGACGGGTACGAGGAGTCCAAGGCGGATGCCACCCGTGAGGAGCTCGAGGCCCTGGTGGCCGAGGGAGAGCGGGCCAAGGACGTCTTCATCCGTTCCAACCTGCGTCTGGTCGTCGCGGTGGCCCGTCGCTATCCGCGCAGCGGCCTGCCGCTCCTGGACCTGATCCAGGAGGGGAACGCGGGTCTGGTGCGCGCGGTGGAGAAGTTCGACTACCGCAAGGGCTTCAAGTTCTCGACGTACGCCACCTGGTGGATACGCCAGGCGATCACGCGTTCGATCGCGGACCAGTCCCGTACCATCCGGCTCCCCGTCCACCTCGTGGAGGAACTGGGCCGCATCCGCCGCGTCCAGCGCGAGTTCAACCGCGAGCACGGCCGCGACCCGGAGCCCGCGGAGATCGCCGCGGAGCTGGGCGCGACGCCGGAGCGCGTCTCGGACGTGCTCGACTGGGCCCGTGACCCGGTCTCGCTGAACATGTCGGTGGACGACGAGGGCGAGACCCAGTTCGGTGACCTCCTGGAGGACACCTCCGCGGTGTCGCCCGAGCAGTCGGTGATGACCCTGCTGCGCAGCGAGGAGCTCGACGACCTGATCGGCCGCCTCGACCAGCGCACGGCGTCCATCATCAAGATGCGGTACGGCATCGAGGACGGCCGTGAGCGCACGCTGACCGAGGTCGGCAAGGAGCACGGCCTGACCCGCGAGCGCATCCGCCAGATCGAGAAGCACGCGCTGCTGGAGCTGAAGAAGCTGGCCCGCGACACGGGCTTCGACGCCGCGGCGTGACTGCGGCGCGGCGTGGCGACGGCCCGGCATGACGACGGGCCGTCGTGATCGGCGGGCCGTCGTGATCGGCGGGCCGGCATGACGATGGGTCGGCGTGACGGCGGCCCGGCATGGTGGCGCGGCGGCATGTTCGGCGGGCGCCGCGAGCGGCGTGCGGCAGGTGAAGTGGCGGACGGCTGTGATGCGAGAGTGGGCGTGCGACGGGGCGTTCGTCGTCGGCGGGCGTGACCGCGTACGCCCGGTGGCGAAAGACAGCGCAAACATGGCTGTGTACCGTCGCTTCAACGGGATGCGCCCCGGGAAATACCTTCCCGAGCACAGCAGTTCGGTCGCGACGGGGCCTCCCGGTCGGCGGCACCCGCGACTGAACGTCATGCCCGTCCGAACGTCCTGAACGGTTTGAACGCGGTTTGAACGTCCGGCATGCTCAGCACGTTCAGACGCATGAGCCCTGACACATGAGCCACGTCCCGACGCACTCCCCCCCGGCGCCGGGACCTTCCCCGAGCCGGGCTCCGGCGCCCTCCCCCCCCCGGGCGCCGGAGCCCGGCTCTACTTCTGTCCGCCCCCTGCCCGGGGGGTCGAGTGGCCGAGGGGCCGAGGCGACTCTCGGGACGGCGCGTGCGGGCGCGCCGGAGAGGCGGGGCACCCCGGACCTGAACCCCGGGGTGGCCCGCCCAGATGGCGGATTCTGCCATACGGGCATAGCCTGCCGAGGTGATCAGCTCCACCCCCGCTCCCGGCAAGCCCTCCTCCCTGACCGAGCGCCGCAAGGCCGCCACGCGCATGGAGATCGCCCGAGCGGCGGCCCGCCTCTTCGTGACCCAGGGTCTGCGCGCCACCCGCGCCGAGGACATCGCCAGGGCCGCCGGCATCGCCCCGCGCACCTTCTACCGCTACTTCGCCACGAAGGAGGAGGCCGTGGCCCCCCTCTACGCGGCGGGCGCCCAGCGGTGGACGGACGCGGTGCGAGCCGCCCCGGCCGAACTCCCCGTGCCCGAGGCCCTGGCACACGCGGTGCGCCACACCCTGACTCCCGGTACCGGTGTCTCGACCACCTCCTGGCAGTGGGTCCGTACCCTTATCCGCCTGGCCGGGACCAGCCCGGCGGTGCGCAAGGTGTGGGCCGACGTCTGCCGTGACGCGGAACGGGCACTGGCGGAGGCGCTGGCGACCCGGACGGGCGCCCGCGACAACGTTGCCGAGGCGTCCGCCCATGACAGGGCCGGTGACACGGCGGGATCCATCACTCCGGGGCTCCGTTTCTCCGCCGCCGTGGCGAGTGCCGCCGTACGGGTCGCCGTGGAGGCCTGGGCCACCGGAGACGCGGCCGCGGACGGCCCGGAGGGCCCGGCCGCGCTGGCCCTGCGCAACCTCGCGGCCCTGCGGGACTTCGTCTGGGAGACCGGCCCCGGCCCCGGCCCCCCGGCCCCGGCCTAGGACCTGGAGCCTGTCCCGGACCGGACGCCTGACCTGCTGACACGCCCGCCGGGCATCGCCACGGCCGCCGCGGCACCCGCCGGGCACCTGCGCGCTCGCCACGGCACCCGTCAGCCATCGTCACGCCCGACACGGCACCCGCCGGGCACCTGCATGCCAGGGCACCCGCCGGCCACCTGCATGCCCGCCACGGCACGCGCCAGCCATCGTCACGGCCGCTCGCTACCGGTGACCCCGCGCGGGCATCGTCACGCCCGCCGCGGATCACCGTCCGCGGCGCGCGTCAGACGGGCCCCCAACGCCCGTACGCACTCCACCAGTTCCGCCGGTTCCTGCACCGTGAACGGGTGGCCGAGCATGGCCAGCCGGACCGCCAGCCACTCGACCGAGTCCCCGGCCGTGGCCCGCAGCCGGCATCCGCCGTCCGCCAGTGGTTCGGGGGTGCCGAGCCAGGCGGGCAGCCGCTCCCCGACGACCTCGGCGGACGCCTCGAAGACCACCGAGAAGGTGTATGTCTCCTGTCGCCGCTGCATGGACCGCCGCAGATACTCGGCCGCGTTCCCGGTCGGCAGCTCGCGCGGCTCGAACCGCGCGCCGGTCGCGAACGGCTCGCTCACCCGGTCGACGCGGAACGTCCGCCAGTCCGCCCGGTCCACGTCGTATGCCACGAGGTACCAGCGCCGTCCGGTCGACACCAGCCGGTACGGCTCGGTCAGCCGGCGCGTCGCGGTGCCGTCGCCGGCCCGGTAGGCGAACCGCAGCCGCTCCCGGCCCGCGATCGCCGACGCCATGACGGTCAGCGTCTCCGGCGCGACGCTCGCACCGTCACCGCTGGTCAGCGGGGTCGTCGCGGCCTGAAGGGTGGAGACGCGGTGACGCAGTCGGGCCGGCAGCACCTGCTCCAGCTTCGCCAGCGCCCGCACCGAGGCCTCGTCCACGCCCTCGATCGCGTGCCCGGCCCCCGCCCGCAGCCCGACCGCGATCGCCACCGCCTCCTCGTCGTCGAGCACCAGGGGCGGCATCGCCTTGCCCGCGACCAGCCGGTACCCGCCGTCCGAGCCCCTGGTCGCCTGCACCGGATAGCCCAGCTCACGCAGCCGGTCGACGTCCCGGCGCACCGTGCGCCGGGAGACCCCGAGCCGCTCGGCGAGCTCGCCGCCGGGCCACTCGCGGGGCGTCTGCAGCAGCGAGAGGAGCTGGAACAGCCGGGCCGGTGTGTCCGTCGTCATGGATACGAGGATGCCGCATATCTAGGACATGATCTGACCTAGAGGGGTTCTAGCTTGTGGCCCATGGCCTCCACCGGAACCACAACCTCCCCCGACAGCGCAGCGCAGACCGCCGACCGCCGTCGCTGGTTCGCGCTGGCGATCGTGATGACCGCGGCCTTCATGGACCTCGTGGACGTCACGATCGTCAACATCGCGATCCCCTCGATACAGCGGGACGCGGGCGCGTCCTTCAGTCAGATCCAGTGGATCACCGCCGGTTACGCGCTCGCCTTCGCGGCCGGCCTGATCACCGGCGGCCGGCTCGGCGACATCCACGGCCGCAAGCGGCTGTTCCTCGTCGGCATCGGCGGCTTCACCCTCGCCTCCGCCCTGTGCGGCTTCGCCGCGAACCCCGAGATGCTGGTCGCCTCCCGGATCCTCCAGGGCGGCATGGCGGCGATGATGGTCCCGCAGGTGCTGTCGATCGTGCACGCCACCTTCCCGGCGCACGAGCGCGGCAAGGTCTTCGGCCTGTTCGGCGCGATCGTCGGCCTGGGCGCGGTCTCCGGCCCGCTGCTCGGCGCGCTGCTCACCGAGTGGAACCTGTTCGGCCTCGAATGGCGGCCGATCTTCCTGATCAACCTGCCTGTCGGCGTGGTGGCGTTCCTCCTCGGCAGCCGCTTCATCACCGAGTCGAAGGCGCCGCGCGCGCTGAAGCTGGACCTGGTCGGGGTCGCCCTCGTGACGCTCGGGCTGCTGATGCTGCTCTACCCGCTGACCCGGGGCCGCGAGCTGGGCTGGCCGCTGTGGGGGTATGTGTCGATGGCGGGCGCCCTGGTCGTCTTCGCGGCGCTGGTGGCGTACGAGCGCCGGAAGGCGGCGCGGGACGGCTCCCCGCTGGTCGAGCTGTCGCTGTTCCGGGTGAAGAGCTTCGCGGCGGGCATCGCGGTGCAGACGGTCTTCGGTGTCGCGCTGGGCGTGTTCTTCCTGGTCTGGACGCTGTACATGCAGGTCGGTCTGGGCTGGAGTCCGCTGCGGGCGGGCCTGACCGGGGTGCCGTTCTCGATCGCGGTGTCCGTGGCGGCCGGGATGTCGGTGCAGAAGCTGGTCCCGCGCTTCGGCCGCAAGGTGCTCCAGGCGGGCGCGCTGCTGATGGCGGCCGGCGTGCTGCTCTACGTCTGGGAGTCCGGGCGGTACGGCCAGCACGTCGCTCCCTGGCAGATGGCGCTTCCCCTGGTGGTGATGGGCGTCGGCATGGGCCTGATCGTCGCCCCGCTGACGGACGCGGTGCTGTCGGAGGTGCCGCGCGAGCACGCCGGTTCGGCCTCCGATCTGATCAACACCGTGCAGCAGATGGGCAACGCGCTGGGGCTCGGCCTGGTGTCGGTGGTGTTCTTCGGGGAGATCGGGGACCGGCTGACCCCGGCCCAGGTCGGCCCGGCCTTCGTCGGCGCCTTCCGGCACGCGCTGCTCTGGGTGGCCGCGGTGCTGGTCGTCATCTTCGCCCTGATGGCCGCCCTGCCCAAGCGCCCGGCCCAGCATGTCGAGGGCGCCGGTGAGCAGCCCGCCGACCGGACCCGGGAGTCGAAGTCGGAGCCGGAGCTCGTCGGCTGAGCACCTCCGGTGGAGAGGGCCCGGTACCGATCGCGGTACCGGGCTCTTTGCCGTACGCGGTCGTCGGTCGTACGCAGCTGCCCCATGTCGTACGAGGTCGTCGGTCGTACGGGGCTGTTCCCATGTCGTCCCCGGTCGTCGGGCGTACGTGGCTGCTCCCGCGCCGTACCCGGGCGCCGGTCGTACGCGGCTGCCCCGTGCCGTATACGGGCCGTGGCACCGGATGTCCGACCGGACGCCCACTCGAAGTCCGATCGCGCCTGTTCCTGGCCCGAACCTGTTTACTTTCCGGAAATCCGGGCGTAGCCTCAGGGCGAAACCACAGGTTCGGGCATCGGTCGGAGGTAAACGGACATGTACGCACCCGAGCGACAGCAGGAGATCCTCCGCCTCGCCCGTGACGGCGGCCGGGTCGACGTCGTGTCGCTCGCCGAGGAGTTCCAGGTGACGGCGGAGACGATCCGCCGCGATCTGAAGGCCCTCGACCGGGCCGGCCTGCTGCGCCGGGTGCACGGCGGTGCGATTCCGGTCGGCCGCCTCGACTTCGAGCCGGATCTGACCGAGCGCGAGTCCACGGCGGCCGACGAGAAGGACCGCATCGTCAAGGCGGCCCTGGCCGAACTGCCCACCGAGGGCACGCTGATCCTCGACGCCGGCACCACGGTGGCCCGCCTGGCCGCCGCCCTGCCCCTGGAGGCCGAGCTCACCGTCGTCACGCACTCCCTGCCCATCGCGGCCCGCCTCGCCGACCACCCCGGCCTCCAGCTCCACCTGGTCGGCGGCCGCGTACGGCACCGTACGCGGGCCGCCGTGGACGCCTGGGCGCTGCGGGCCTACGGCGAGATCCGCGCCGACGTGCTGTTCGTGGCCGCCAACGGCTACTCCGCCGAACACGGTCTGACCACCCCCGACCTCGCCGAGGCCGCGGTGAAGCGCGCGGCGATCGCCGCCGCCCGCCGCGTGGTGCTGCTCGCCGACTCCACCAAGCACGGCCAGGAGCACTTCGCCCGCTTCGGTGACCTGAGCGATGTGGACCTGCTGATCACCGACAGCGGGTTGAGCCCCGAGGATGCCGCCGTCATCGAGCGTGGCGGCACGGAAGTAGTACGCGCATGATCGTCACCGTCACCCCCAACCCGTCCCTGGACCGCACCTACGAGGTGCCCTCCCTCGACCGAGGCGAGGTCGTCCGGGCCACCGGCGAGCGTGTGGACCCGGGAGGCAAGGGCGTGAACGTCTCGCGGGCCGTAACGGCCGCCGGACAGCGCACGGTCGCCGTACTGCCCCTGGGCGGTGCGCCGGGCGCCCTCGTCGCCGAACTGCTCGACGCGCAGGGCATCGAGGTCGCTCCGGTCCCGGTCGCCGGGGCCACCCGCTCCAACATCGCGCTCGCCGAGTCCGACGGAGTCCTGACGAAGATCAACGCACCCGGCCCGCAGCTGTCGGCCGAGGAGCAGGAGCTGCTGCTGGAGACCGTGCGGCGGCAGTCGCGCGGCGCCGACTGGATCGCCTGCTGCGGCAGTCTGCCGCGCGGGCTCGCGCCGTCCTGGTACGCCGACCTGGTCGCGCGGGCGCACGCCGTCGGGGTACGCATCGCCCTGGACACCTCCGGCCCCGCCCTGCTGCAGGCGCTGCGTGAGGGCCCGGACGTGGTCAAGCCGAACGCCGAGGAACTCGCCGAGGCCGTCGGACGCCCCCTGGCGACGGTGGGCGACGCGCTGAAGGCGGCCGAGGAGCTGCGCGGGCTGGGCGCGCGCGCCGTGCTGGCCAGCCTGGGTGCCGACGGGCAGCTGCTCGTGGACGGCTCGGGCGCCTGGTACGGCAGCGCGCTGGTCGACGCCGTCCGCAGCAACGTCGGCGCCGGCGACTCCTCGCTCGCCGGCTTCCTGATCGCGGGCGGCACCGGTTCTCAGGCCCTGGCCTCCGCCGTCGCCCACGGCGCCGCCGCCGTACGGCTGCCCGGCAGCGTGATGCCGACCCCCGCCGACCTGGACCCGGCGGCGGTCACGGTCACGGCCGAGGTGCCGGTGGACCGTGCTCTGACGGAGCCGGTGTCATGACCGCCCCCGCCCCGGGCCCCTGCCGCGCCTCGGCCCCCGTGCCCCTTCCCGTCCGCGCCCTCACCCGTACCCCCCTCTCCCACCCCCTGCTCCCACTCCTGTCTCCACCCCGTCCCCACCCCGCCCACCGGGCGATACGCGTGCTAAGGAGCCCGCGATGAGCGAGATGATCACCGCGGATCTGGTCGACCTCGACCTGTCCGCCGACACGAAGGAAGCCGCGGCGCGCGCCCTCGCCGAGCGGATGGTGGCCCGTGGCCGGGTGACCGATCTGGAGGGCTTCCTCGCCGACGTGGCCGCCCGTGAGGCGCAGATGCCGACCGGCCTCGACGGCGGCATCGGCATCCCGCACTGCCGCAGCACCCATGTCACCGAGCCGACGCTCGCCTTCGGGCGCAGCGCCGCCGGGATCGACTTCGGCGCGCCGGACGGGCCCGCCGACCTGATCTTCCTGATCGCCGCTCCGGCCGGTGCCGACGACGCCCATCTGACGATCCTGTCCTCGCTGGCCCGGCAGCTGATGAACGCTCAGTTCACCGGCGCGCTGCGGTCGGCGGGCGACGCGGCGACCGCGGCGGCGCTCATCCGCGGGGACGAGACTCCGGCCGAGGCGGCCGCCCGGAGCGAGAGCGCACAGGTGTCCGGGGACACGTCCGGCACCTCCGAAGACACCGCCGCGGCGTCAGGGGCGGCCTCTCCCGGCGCCGCGGCGGGCACCACCACACCGGCGGCACCCACGGCACCGGATGCCGCCGCGCCAGCCGGCGCGGAGCGGCCGTTCCGGATCGTCGCCGTCACCTCCTGCCCCACCGGCATCGCGCACACCTACATGGCCGCCGAGTCGCTGGAGAACGCCGGCCGTGAGGCGGGTGTCGAGGTGGTCGTCGAGACCCAGGGCTCGGCCGGTTTCACCCGGCTCGACCCGGCCGTGATCGCGGCGGCGGACGGTGTGATCTTCGCCCATGACGTCCCCGTACGGGACAAGGACCGCTTCGCCGGGAAGCCGACCGTCGACGTCGGCGTCAAGGCGGGCATCAACCGGCCCGGCGAACTGATCGGCGAGGTCCGCCGGAAGGCCGCGCGCGGCGAGGTGACCTCGGCGGCGGCGCCGGGTGGCACGCCGGTCGAGCGGGCCGGTGAGTCGGGCGAGGGCTACGGCACGAAGCTGCGCAAGTGGCTCATGTCGGGCGTCAGTTACATGGTGCCCTTCGTCGCGGCGGGCGGTCTGCTGATCGCCCTGGGCTTCGCGATCGGCGGCTACAAGATCAACAAGGCGCCGTCGGTCATGGACCACTTCGTGTGGACCCAGGGTGACAGCTGGGCCGCGCTGCTCTTCCAGATCGGCGTCGTGTCCTTCGGCTTCCTGGTCCCGGTCCTGGCGGGCTACATCGCCTACGGCATGGCCGATCGGCCCGGTCTCGTCCCCGGTTTCGTCGGCGGCTCGATCGCCCTCACCGTCAACGCCGGCTTCCTCGGCGGCCTGGTGGCGGGTCTGCTCGCCGGTGGCGTGGTGATGGCGATCCAACGGGTCGGCATCCCCCCGGCGTTGCGCGGCATCATGCCCGTGGTGGTGATCCCGCTGATCTCCTCGGCGATCGTCGGTTTCCTGATGTTCGTCGTGGTCGGCAAGCCCATCGCCTCCGCCCAGAAGGGCATGACCGACTGGCTGAACGGTCTCACCGGCACCAACGCCGTCCTGCTCGGCGCGCTGCTCGGCCTGATGATGTGCTTCGACCTCGGCGGACCGGTCAACAAGGTCGCGTACACCTTCGCCACCGCCGGTATCGCGGTCTCCAACCCGAGCGACTCCGCGATGAAGATCATGGCCGCGGTGATGGCGGCCGGCATGGTGCCGCCGCTGGGGATGGCCCTGGCCACCACCGTGCGCGGCCGGCTCTTTACCCGGGCCGAGCGGGAGAACGGCAAGGCCGCCTGGGTTCTGGGCGCCTCCTTCATCTCCGAGGGCGCGATCCCGTTCGCGGCGGCCGACCCGCTGCGGGTCATCCCCGCTTCCATGGTCGGCGGCGCGCTCACCGGCGCCCTGTCGATGGCCTTCGGCGCGACGCTGCGCGCCCCGCACGGCGGCATCTTCGTGGTCCCGCTGATCGGCAACCCGTTCCTGTACCTGATCGCCATCGCGGCGGGCATGTGCGTGACGACCGCGCTGGTGGTCGCCCTCAAGACCCTGCGCAAGCCCGCGCCGGGCGCGGCGGCCGGGGCGGGCGGCGAGGACGCGGGCGAGGGCGCGCAGGCCGCGTCGGCGGGGCGCGAGCAGCCGGTGGCGGCCTGACGGCGGCCACGCTCACCGCCCCTTTGGGGTGCTGTGAGTAGTTCAGGTCACTTGCGAGATGCGTCACGGTCCGGGGCCAACGTCCCGGACCGTGGTGTTCACTTGGAGACATGCCTGAGCACGTCTCGATCCTGGTCTGGTTCGGTGTGGTCCTCCCCGCCGTGCTGGTCACCGTCTGCGCCATCGGCCTTGCCGGCTACCGCTTCGGCCTGCAGTTCGAGATCCGTCGACGGCATCGTGTCCCGGGCCTGCCGGCCCTCCCGTCCCAGCGCGGCTCGGGTCCCCACCGGGAGTACGTCGAGCTGACCCCGGCCGAACGGGCCGCCTTCGCCGGCCTGATGCGGCAACTCGACGACGGCCGCTGACGGCGCCCGGGCCCGCCCGCGGCACCTGCGCCGCCCGGCCCGCCCCGCCGCCTCGCCTACGGCACCTGCGCCGCCCGGCGCTCCATCGCGTCCCGGGCGGCGTCTTCCGTCACGTACACCTCGCACATGTGGCGGCCGTCCGGGGTCGCCGTGTGCTCGACCTCCCACAGGGAGATCTCCACGCCGTCGCTCAGCAGGAACGCGTGCTCGTAGAGGGAGAAGCACAGTCCGGCGCGGCGCGTGCGGCAGGGGCGGCCGAACGCCTGCGTGATCTGGTGCCCGGACGCCGTGGCCAGCCGGGCGGCGACGTCCGGGCCCGGCCGGTCCGTGTTCTCCGCGCGCCGCAGCAGACGGCGCGCGTGGTCGGCCGAGTCCTCCGGGGTGTACGCGTGCCGGGACTCGGGCAGCGGCGACAGCTGCACCAGCACCGGCAGGTCCAGCTCCGGGTTGTCCGGCGGAAACGGCAGCCGGGCGGTGGCCGTGCGCAGCTCCTCCTCGTCGACGTACAGCTCGTGCTGCGGCTCGCTGCCGGGCGCGGTGTTGTGCACCAGCTCCCAGAGGGTGAGCGCCGAGGCGTCGGCCAGCAGCCAGGTGTGCCGGTACGTCTCGCGGTGCAGTCCCGCGCTGTGGTGCGCGGAGTACAGCGAGCTGTCGTACGCCAGCGCGCAGTCCAGGTGCCGTATCGTCTCGTCGGGCAGCTCGAAGGAGTTCAGCGCACGGCCGAGGAGCCGCGCGAGATGCTCCTCCAAGGACTCCGGCGACTCGCGTGGTTCGTACGCTGTCGTCTCGTACGGAACGCTCAAGGTTTCTCCCGGCGTCGCTGCATGTCACCTTGTGGGTGCATACCGTAGCCCCTCGGTCGGACATCATGTCCGGGAACCGAGAAAACGTACGGTGGAAAAACGGGCGGGCCGCGCGAGAAGTTCCCGCGCGGTCCGCCGTACCGTCAGAATCCGCTGCTCACAGGCCCGTTGGCGTGGCCGGGGTGTCGTGGGCCGGACCGGTCAGAGGGCGCTGCCGGCGGTCCACTCGCTCCAGGACATGTTCCAGCCGTTGAGGCCGTTGTCCGGGGCGACGGTCTTGTCGGGGGAGTTCTTCACGATCACGACGTCACCGATGAGCGAGTGGTCGTAGAACCACTTGGCGTTGGTGTCGCCCTGTCCGCCCTGCACGTCCGCCATCCCGACGCAGCCGTGGCTGGTGCCCTCCCGGCCGAAGGGCGGACTGCCGTGGTTGTACCAGTAGTTGCCGTGGATGAAGGTGCCGCTGTCCGTCAGGCGCATGGCGTGCGGCACGTCCGGGATGTTGTACTCGCCGCCCAGGTTGACCGTCCGGCTGTCCATGCGCGTCTGGAGGAACTTCTCCGAGATCACCATCTTGCCGTTGTACGTGGTGTGCTCCGGGCTGCCGGTGGACACCGGGATCGTCTTGACGGTCCGCCCGTCCTGGACCACCGTCATGGTCTGCGTGTTCACGTCCACCGTGGAGATCTGCGAGCGGCCGACGGTGAAGGTCACGGTCTTCTTCTGTACACCGTAGACGCCGTTCGCGCCCTGCACGCCGTCCAGGTCGATCTTCATCGTGACCTTGGAACCGGCCTTCCAGTAGTCCTCGGGGCGGAAGTCGAGCCGCTGCGAGCCGAACCAGTGGCCGACCACCCGCTGGCCGGTGCTGGAGGTGACCGTGATGTGCGACTGGACGGTCTTCCTGTCGGTGATCGGCTTGTCGAAGACGAACTTCACGGGCATGCCGGCGCCGACCGTCGTGCCGTTGTCCGGCGTGTAGGTGCCGATGAAGCTGTTGGCCGTGGTGACGGTGGTGAAGATGGAGTTGGCGGCGGCCGTACGGCCGTCCGCGTCCTTCGCGGTCGCCGAGATCTGGTACTTCGTCCCGCGCTCCAGCTGCTCCTTCGGCTTCCAGCCGGCACCGTCCGCGGAGATCGCACCGGGAACGGTCTGCCCCGACCCCGCCACGGTCATCCTCACCTCGGTCAGCCTGCCGCCGCTGACCTTCACCCCGGTGGTGTTGATCGACGCACCGGTCGAGCCGTCCTGCGCCGAGATGGCGATCTTCGCGGTGGACGTCTTCGGCTCGTCCTTGCCGCCGCCGCGGCCGTCGTCGCTGGCCTTGGCGTCGCCGCCGCATCCGGTGAGGGTGAGGGTGCCGACCACCAGGGCGGCACAGGCCCCCAGTACGCGCCGCGCTGTCATGTCCGGCCTTGTCACGGGCTTCTCCAGGTGGTGTCGGGTGCGTGGTTCGCTGCAGTGCGTCGGTGAAGAGGCCGACGGGCCGTCACGGGGTTCCCGCCGCCCGCGCGGAAACCCTCACGGTGACAGAACCGCGACAATCCCCGGCCCGCGGCTTCAGCGGGCGCGGTCGTACAGCTCGCCGTAGGACGGCCAGCTCCCGGCCGGGGTGTGGACCGGCTCGGCCGCGCGGACGGCTCGTACGATCGCGCGGGTGACGGTGTCCGCGCCGGCGGCGAGGATGTCGTTGAGGGCGAGGGGCCGGCCGGGCGCGAGCGGGCGGGCCCCGGTGGACAGGGCGAACACCGTGTCGCCGTCGTTGAGCAGGTGTACCGGCCGTACGGCACGGGCTATGCCGTCGTGGGCCGTGCCGGCGAGCTTCTGCGCCTGCGCCTTGGACAGATCAGCGTCGGTGGCGACCACCGCGAGCGTCGTGTTCAGCGGGGGTGGTGCGTTGCGCGCGGCGGCCTCGGCCAGCCGCCGGCGCGCCGTCTCGTGCACCCCGGCGTCGGGGTAGGCGGCCCGGCCCTGGAACAAGTCCCCGTAGAGCACCCCCGTTTCCGGGTCCACCGCCGAACCGGCCGCGTTGGCCACCACCAGTGCCGCCACCGTGACGCCCGAGGCGAGCACCGTGCTCGCCGTGCCGACCCCGCCCTTGACGGGGCCCACGGTCGCTCCCGTTCCGGCGCCGACGCATCCCTCCGGCACGGGCCCGCCCGGCTCGCTCGCGGCGGCGGCCTCCACCGCCTCACGCCCGGTGGCCGCGTCCGGCCGGGCCCGGAAGTCGCCTCCCTGGCCCAGGTCGAACACGCAGGCGGCGGGAACGACCGGCACGACATGGGAGGGATCCGGTCCTACCCGCACCCCGCGGCCCCGCTCCTCCAGCCAGGCCATCACCCCCGAGGCCGCGTCCAGCCCGTACGCGCTGCCGCCGGTCAGCACCACCGCCTCCACCCTCCGCACCAGGTTGCGCGGATCGAGGGCGTCGGTCTCCTTGGTGCCGGGCCCGCCGCCGCGCACGTCCACCGCGGCGACGGCTCCGCCCTCCGGTGCGAGCACGACCGTCGTCCCGGTGAGCCACCCGCCACCCCTGCGCGTGGCGTGGCCCACCCGCAGGCCGGGGACATCTGTCAGAGCGTCAACCGTCATGGGAGTCAGTCTCCCCGGACCTGGCGGGGCGTCATGCCGCCTGTTCCGCCGAACGGCCCGCGTCCCTTCCCGCGGTCTTCCGGCCCGTCAGGGCCACACCCGTCGCCACCGAGAGCGCCGAGACGATGCCCGCCGCGAAAACCGCCCAGTCACCCAGGAACGTGCAGCAGATCACCAGCAGGGCCGTGGCGGGCAGCACCATCTGCTGGGCGATGCCCACCTTGAAGTACCGCGAGTGCAGCACCCACACGGTGAGCAGATACAGCGCCGTCGGGAGGGTCACGGCCGCCGACGCCGCAAGGGCCGACAGATGGGTCTTGCCGACCACCTGCTCGACGGCCACCTCCAGCCCCGCGCCGATCGCCGCCGCCGAGGCGAAGATCACACAGTGGCCGTAACCCCACAGGAACGACTCCCGGTTGGAGCGCAGATGCCCGTGGATCGGCACCACGAAGTAGATCCACCAGGCGGAGAAGACGATCAGCAGACCGCCCGCCGCGATCGGCAGCAGGTCGGCCAGCGCCCTGTGCTCGTCCGCGGCCGACTTCACCGCGATCGTCGCCGCCGCGATGGTCTCGCCCAGCACGATGATGGTGAACAGCCCGTACCGCTCGGCGATGTGATGCGGATGCCAGGAGGTGGCCCACGCCCTCTCCGCGATCAGCGGCACGGACAGCTCCGCGATCGCCATCACCAGGAACACCCAAGGCCGGGCCGGCTCCGGCAGCACCACCAGCCCCAGCCAGCCGACCTGGCACAGCAGCACCCCGGCCGCGTACCGCCGTGCCATGTGCTTCTCCGGGCCCTCCGCCCACCGCGCGGCCCGCAGCCACTGGAAGGCCATCGCCAGCCGCATGATCACATAGCCGAGCCACACCAGGAGGAAGTCGTGCTGCGTGAACGCCCGCGAGACTCCCGCGGCCAGCACCAGCACACCGGCGATCTGCACCAGGGTGACGAGCCGGTAGAGCACGTCGTCGTTGTCGTAGGCGGAGGCGAACCACGAGAAGTTCATCCAGGCCCACCAGATGGCGAAGAACGCCATGGCGTAGTTCAGGATGCCGTGGCCCGCCCGGCCCTCGACCACGGCGTGCACCAACTGCACGCCCGCCTGGGAGACGGCCACCACGAAACACAGGTCGAAGAAGAGCTCCAGCGAGGTGGCGACCCGGTGCGCCTCGTGGCGTCCGCGCGCGGTCAGCGGGCGCAGCGGACGGCGGACGTGGGAAGGCGTGGTGGGGGCGGTTTCCGGAGCGGAGTCGGAACTGGACGTCATGGCTCCCAGCACAGCAGAAAGCGACCGGGATTGCCCGGGCCGACCGTCCGCGCCGGTCACCGTACCCTGGAGGCATGAGCACCGCCTCCGAGCCGCGCGACCCGAAGAACGCGCTGATCTTCGACGATCCGCTGAACCAGCAGTCCACGGACGACACCGACCGGGGATGGAGCGAGCGCACGGACGGCGACGCCGCCGGGGACCTCCGGCGCTTCCTCGACGAGAAGCCGCCCCACCACCTCTGACACCGGCGGACCGGCCTCCGGCACCGGCGGACGAGCCTCTCACGCCGTCGCACCAGCCTCTGGCAGCGGCGGAACGGCCCGGTCCGCGAGCGGCCGGCCCGTCCGGCCGCGATCACACCCCCTAGCGCCGCTCGTACTCGGCCTGGACGCCGCCGCCGCGCTGGGCGACCAGCTCGTCGCGGATCTCCTTGAGCACCTGAAGCTCGGTCACCTCGATGACCTCGTGCGTGCCCTCCCGGGCCTTCTTCCGCGCATCCTGCCGGGCCAGGAACTTCGCCATGGGCAGCACCATCAGGAAGTAGACCACCGCCGCGGTGATCAGGAACTGCAGCGTGGCGCCGAGGACCGAGCCCCACATGATCTGGATGCCCTGGTCGCCCTTGCACGTCGTGCTCAGGCACGAGCTGTAGTGGTCGAGGTTCTGGGTGCCGATCGCCCCGACCACCGGATTGATCACGCCCTTCACCACCGCGTTGACGATGTTGGTGAAGGCGGCGCCGACGACCACCGCGACAGCCAGATCGACGACGTTCCCGCGCATCAGGAAGGCCTTGAAGCCCTCCCAGACGCTCGGGTACTTCTTCACGCTCACCTGGGGGCCCTCCTCGGACATGCTGGTTGTAGAACAAACAGTTCAGCAACCTACGGGTCACCACAGGCTCACCGCCAATCGGGCCGTCGCACCCGCCCCGGCCAGGCGCGCCGCGGCCGAACGCGGTACCGAGAGCGCGACAAGCGCCCCGCTGTCAGCCCCGCCGCCGCTTTCGCTCCCGCCTGCCGCCGCGCCGTCCGTCACGGGATCCGGCACCCTCGCCACCCGCGCCCCACGCGCCACCACCCGGGCCCGGCCGCCCACCGCCGGGTCCTCCGCGGCGATCACGTCCACCCGGTCACCGGGCCGCAGCAGCCGGACCGTGGCCGCGTCGGCGAGGCGCACGGGCACGGTCACCGTCCGCCCCGAGTCCGCGCGCACCGGATGCCCGCGGGCCGGCCCGCCGCGCGAAGGATCCGACGCGACCCGCGGACCCGCGGCCACCAGCGCGGCCGCCGTGACGGCCAGCCCGGCGGCCATGGCCCGCCGCCGGTGCCGCACGAGCCGGCGCAGCCCGCACCGCCCGCCCCGCACGCGCACCGGTGCGAAAGACGGCACCTCGCACGTGGCCGGTACCTCCGTACCCGGCGGGAACGGAGAAGTGCGGGCGGAGGACGCGAACGAGAACGACTGGAGCGCCCCCAGTGCTCCGAGCGACCGGAGTGACTCGGACGGCTGGCGCGACCAGGACGGCGAGGACGGCGAGGACGGCGAGGAGGCCGGCGACGGAACGGACATGAGGAGACCACCACCTGCGGTGCGGGATCGGCGGGAAACGGCTTGCGACGCCCACGATGAGGCATCGCGCCGCAGCCCGCCGGAGCCCGTGCGCTACTCACGGGTTGTGGACAACCTCGCCACCCGAACGTGGCGCTCCGGCACGTTTCCGTACCCGAGGGAGGCCGGCAGGCTCCCCTACGGCAGCGCGAACCCTGGGTCCATCCCGCCCAGAGAGGTGGCGCACGCGCAGTCCCGTTCCCCGGTGGCGGGCAGCGTGGCCACCGTGTCGAACAGCACGCTCCGCAGCCGTTCCACGTTGGCGGCGAACACCCGCAGCACCTCCTCGTGGGAGACGCCCTCGCCGGTCTCGGCGCCCGCGTCGAGGTCGGTGACCAGCGTCAGCGAGGTGTAGCAGAGCTCCAGCTCCCGGGCGAGCGCCGCCTCGGGATGGCCGGTCATGCCCACCACCGACCAGCCCTGCGCCTGGTGCCACAGCGACTCGGCGCGGGTGGAGAAGCGCGGCCCCTCCACCACGACCAGCGTGCCGCCGTCGACCGCGTCCCAGTCCCGGCCGCGCGCCGCCTTCAGCGCGGCCGCACGGCCGGTGGGGCAGTAAGGGTCGGCCAGGGAGACGTGCACCACGTTCGGCAGTGAGCCGTCGGCCAGCGGAAGCCCGTCGAAATAGGTCTGCTCCCGTGACTTCGTACGGTCGACGAACTGGTCCGGCACGAGCAGCGTGCCCGGCCCGTACTCGGGCCGCAGGCCGCCCACCGCGCAGGGGCCGAGGACCTGGCGCACGCCCACCGAGCGCAGCGCCCACAGGTTGGCCCGGTAGTTGATGCGGTGCGGCGGAAGGTGGTGGCCGCGGCCGTGCCGGGGCAGGAAGGCCACCCGCCGGCCGGCGATCTCGCCGAGGAAGAGGGAGTCGCTGGGTGCTCCGTACGGAGTGTTCACCTGGACTTCGGTCACGTCGTCCAGGAACGAGTAGAAGCCGGACCCGCCGATGACACCGATCTCTGCGTTCGCCATGAGCAGCACACTAGCCGTCGGCGTGAAGGCCGAGGACCCCGCCCGTCCGATGACGGCAGGGTCCGGTGAATCGGTGGGGTCAGGCGGCGGAGCTGCTCGCCGAGCCCGTCGAGGAAGACGACGAGGACGACGAAGACGAAGAGGGCGATGAGCCGGAGCCGGAGCCGGACGACCCGGACGACGAGGCGCCGGAGCCGCTCGACGACTTCGACGACGCCGGACTGCTGCTCGACGAGGAGCCGCGGCTGTCGTTGCGGTAGAAGCCGGAGCCCTTGAAGACAATGCCGACCGCGGAGAACACCTTCTTCAGGCGGCCACCGCAGTTGGGGCACTCGGTGAGCGCGTCGTCGGTGAACTTCTGCACCGCCTCGAGGCCCTCGCCGCACTCGGTGCACTGGTACTGGTAGGTGGGCACTGTCTTCCTCCTGGCACTCTCACTCGATGAGTGCTAACGACGGTCCATAGTGACGTATTCCGTGGGATCAGTCCACTGTGGCGGGGGCGCGGTGACCGACACCACGTGCCACGGTGCGGCTGTGGACCGGGGTGGCGAGCCGCGACCGCAGGGTCACGAGGGTCACCAGGGCGAGCACCGTGCCGCTCGCCGGGACCAGGAATCCGGCGCCGGCCCACAGGCGGTCCTCCAGCTGCCCGGCGACGGTGACGGCGGCCGCCTGGCCGAGGGCGACCGCGCCGGTGAGCCAGGTGAACGCCTCGGTGCGGGCGCCGGCCGGGACCAGGCCCTCCACCAGGGTGTAGCCGGTGATCAGGGCGGGCGCGATGCACATGCCCACCAGGAGGCCGAGCGCGGCCAGCAGGAGCACCGAGTGGGCGGTCCACAGCGCGGACGCGGCCACCGCCAGGGCCGTGTAGCCGACGACCAGGCGGTGTCGCGGGGCGGTCTTCCAGGCGAGAGCGCCGCAGACGATGCCGGAGAGCATGTTGCCCGCGGCGAACGTCCCGTACAGCACACCGTTGAGGCCGGGCTCGCCGACCGACTCGGTGAACGCGGCCAGCGAGACCTGCATGCCGCCGAAGACCGTGCCGATGCCGAGGAAGGCCACGACCAGCACGCGCACACCGGGGACGCGCAGTGCGGAGGCGTGCTCCACGCGCGCGTGCCCGTCGTCGGCGTCCACGGGCGGCTGGGTGCGCTTCTGCGCGGCGAACAGCAGACCGCCGACCAGAGTCAGCGCGGCCTCGGTGAGCAGGCCCGCCGCCGGGGCGACGGCCGTGCACAGCGCGGTGGCCAGCAGCGGGCCGAGGACGAAGGTGAGCTCGTCGGTGACCGACTCGAAGGCCGCCGCGGTGGTCATCAGCGGCGAGTCCTTCAGCGTCACGCCCCAGCGGGCGCGCACCATGGGCCCGATCTGCGGCACCGAGGCGCCGGTCGGCACGGCCGCCGCGAACAGTGCCCACAGCGGCGCGTGCGCCAGGGCGAGGCCCGTGAGCGTCAGCCCGGCCAGGGCGTGCACCAGGACGCCGGGAAGCAGGACGGCGCGCTGTCCGTAGCGGTCGGCGAGGCGCCCGCTGTACGGCGCGAACAGCGCCATGGAGACGCCGGTGACGGCCGCGGTGGCGCCCGCCGAGCCGTAGGAGCCGGTGGCGTGCTGCACGAGCAGCACGATGGAGATGGTCAGCATCGCGAACGGCTGGCGGGCCGCGAAGCCGGGGAGCAGGAACGTCCAGGCGCCGCGGGTGCGCAGCAGTTGCCCGTATCCGGGGCGGGAGCGTGCCGGCGAGGTCGTCGCGGGGTCGGTGGTGGTGACCGCGGATCCCACGGCCCGTGCCTTTCTGCCGCCTGGTAGCGCGGCCCCTTGTGCGGGCGCGCCGAGAGCTGTCCTCTTGCGCGGACTGCGGTAGATGCCGGCGCCCGCTTCGGGGGTGGCCCGGCCGCCATACGGTCGCGCCAGCTCTGCGTCAGGCAGAGTTGGTTCGATCAAGGTGCGCCTTCATCGTACAGGCGTGTTGGGCTTGTGCCCCTGTGAAAGTGAGCACCATGACCGGTGTTCGCCTGGGTTCCGGAGCGCTCGGCGGGCGGTCACATACAGGAGACGTTCCCTCACCGACCGCGGCCGTGACGGCTCTGCCCGGGGCCGTCGGCGCCCAGCCAGTCCGCCAGCTTGCCACCGCGGCCGACCGCGCGCAGGCGGCGTTCCGCGGCCTCGCGGACGGGGTCGGTGGCGACGACGAGGAGTTCGTCGCCGCGCCGCAGGACCGTGGTGGGCAGCGGAACAAACGATTTTCCGTCGCGGACCACCAGGGTGACCGCCGACCCGGCGGGCAGCCGCAGCTCGTTGATCTCCACGCCGTGCATCCGCGACCCTTCCGGGATGGCGACGGAGAGCAGATGGCCGCGCAGCCGTTCCAGGGGCGCCGACTCGATGCCGAGGTCGGCGGCTTCCTGGGGTTCGCCGAGGCGCAGCCTGCCGGCCAGCCAGGGCAGGGTCGGCCCCTGGACGAGGGTGTAGACGACGACCAGGACGAAGACGATATTGAAGATGCGGTGGGTGCTGTCGACGCCGTTCACCATGGGGATGGTCGCCAGGATGATGGGCACGGCGCCGCGCAGCCCGGCCCAGGACATCAGGGCCTGCTCCGGCCACGGCACGCGGAACGGCAGCAGGCTGACCACGACGCTCAGTGGTCGCGCGACCATGGTCAGCACCAGGCCGATGAGCAGGGCGGGCACGATGTCGTCGCCCAGTTCGTGCGGGGTGACCAGCAGGCCGAGCAGCACGAACATGCCGATCTGGGCGATCCAGCCGAGCCCTTCGGCGAAGCCGCGCGTGGCCGGCCAGTGCGGCAGCTTGGCGTTGCCGAGCAGCATCGCCGCCAGGTAGACGGCGAGGAAGCCGCTGCCGTGCGCCAGGGCCCCGGCGGCGTAGGCCGTGACCGCGATCGCCATCACGGCGATCGGGTACAGGCCGGAGGCGGGCAGGGCGACGTGCTTGAGGGCCGAGGAGCCGAGCCAGCCCACCGCGAGGCCGACGGCCGCGCCGATGGCCAGCTCCAGGGCTATCTCACCCACCAGGGTGAACCAGTGGTCGACCGGCCCGGTGGTGGAGAAGGCGACGACCAGGATGACCACGGGCGCGTCGTTGAAGCCGGACTCGGCCTCGAGCGTGCCCTTCACGCGCGCGGGAAGGGGGATGCGCCGCAGGACCGAGAAGACGGCCGCCGCGTCCGTGGAGGACACCACCGCACCGATGATCAGCGCTGGGCGCCACTCCAGACCGACCAGGTAGTGCGCTCCGGCGGCCGTGACGGCGACGCTCGTCGCGACCCCGAGCAGCGCGAGCACGCAGGCGGACGGCAGGACCGGTCTGATCTCCTTCCACTTCGTGCCGAGTCCGCCCTCGGCGAGGATCACGACGAGGGCCGCGTAGCCGATGATCTGGGTCAGCTGGGCGTTGTCGAAGCGGATGTGGCCGATGCCGTCCGCGCCCATGCCGATGCCGATCCCCAGGTACACGAGCAGGCTGGGGAGCCCGCTGCGCGAGGAGATCCGTACCGCTGCCACGGCGACGAGCAGGACGAGGGAGCAGGCGAGCAGGAGCTGGTTGAGGTGGTGAACAGTCAGTGGCGCTTCCTTCCCCGCGTTCCGAGTTCTCCGATCGGGTCCTCTCGGCCTCCCGGTTTACGCCGGTACTCCGGTCTCCCGGTACTCCGCTACTCCGGCCTTCCGTTACTCCGGCCTTCCAGCGCTCCAGCGCTCCAGCGCTCCAGCGCTCCGGCTTTCCGGCGCGCCGGCACCCCGGTGTTCCGGCGTTCCGAGCCCGATTACTTCATTACCTTACCTAACTCTTGACGCTTTCTTGACGCTTGAAGGGCCGAGATCGAACGCTCGTCCGTGCTCGGACCCGACTCCGCGTCAAGTGGTACCGGCCCCTGCGCCTATGGTTGCTCCAGCACTCCAGTACCGCCTGCCGCTCGCGTTAGGACAGCAAGGACAGCGATGCCCCCCAACACCACCGCCTCAACGGGTGACAAGCCCGGCAAGTCCGGCAGGAAGAAGGGGCGAAAAGCCCGACTCGTCGTGCTCGTCCTGGTGCTGGCCATCATCGGCGGCATCGCCTATGGGGCCTACTGGTCCATCAGCACCGTCCGCGCCTCCTTCCCGCAGACCAAGGGCTCGATCACGCTCCAGGGCCTGTCCGGCCCGGTCGACGTCAAGCGGGACGGCTACGGCATCCCGCAGATCTACGCCTCCTCGGCCGAGGACCTGTTCATGGCGCAGGGCTACGTCCAGGCCCAGGACCGGTTCTACGAGATGGACGTGCGCCGGCACATGACCTCCGGGCGCCTGTCGGAGATGTTCGGCAAGAGCCAGGTAGACAACGACGCGTTCCTGCGCACCCTGGGCTGGGACCGGGTCGCCAAGGAGGAGTACGACAAGAAGCTGTCGGCCTCCACCAAGAAGTACCTCCAGGCGTACTCCCAGGGCGTCAACGCCTACCTCGAGGGCCGGAACGCCAAGGACATCTCGCTGGAGTACGCGGCCCTGGGCTTCACCAACGACTACAAGCCGGGGAAGTGGACCCCGGTCGACTCGGTCTCCTGGCTGAAGGCGATGGCCTGGGACCTGCGCGGCAACATGCAGGACGAGATCGACCGCGCCCTGATGACCAGCCGCCTCGGCCCCAAGCAGATCAAGGACCTCTACCCGGACTACCCCTACAGCCGGAACAAGCCGATCGTCACGCAGGGCCAGTACAACGAGCTCGCCAAGGCGTTCGAGGCGAGCGGCGGCGGCAGCACGAGCGGCACCACCGGGACGACGACCGGCACCACCGGCACCTCGACGGGCACCACCGGCACCACCGGGACGACGGCCGGCACCACCGGCTCCGCGGGCGGCACCCAGGCCGGGACGGGCGGATCCTCCGCCTCCGGCACCTCCGGCGTGCAGAGCCAGCTCATGGGCCTGCGCAACGTCATGCAGAACCTGCCGACCGCCGTCGGAGTGAACGGCAACGGCATCGGCTCCAATTCCTGGGTGGTGTCCGGGAAGTACACCATCACCGGCAAGCCGCTGCTCGCCAACGACCCGCACCTGTCGCCCTCGCTGCCGGGCGTCTGGTACCAAATGGGCCTGCACTGCCGCTCGGTGTCCGCCGCGTGCCCGTACGACGTCACCGGCTACACCTTCGCGGGCATGCCCGGCGTGATCATCGGCCACAACCAGAACATCGCCTGGGGCATGACCAACTCCGGTGTCGACGTCACCGACCTGTACCTGGAGAAGCTCAGCGGCGACGGCTACCTGCGCGACGACAAGACGGTGCCCTTCCGGAGCCGTGAGGAGACCATCAAGGTCGCCGGCGGCGCCTCCAAGAAGATCGTCGTCCGCCAGACCGAGGACGGCATGCCACTGCTGTCCGACCGCGACGACGAGCTGGTCAAGGTCGGCAAGAAGGCCCAGGTCAACACGGCCGCACCGGACCGCGGCGACGGTTACGCCGTGGCCCTGAAGTGGACCGCGCTTCAGCCGGGCACCACCATGGACGCCGTCTTCGCCATCGACCGCGCCAAGGACTTCGACGGCTTCCGCTCGGCGGCGGCCCTGTTCGACGTGCCCTCGCAGAACCTGATCTACGCCGACACCGAGAACAACATCGGCTACACGCTGCCCGGCCGGATCCCCACGCGCGCGAAGAACGACGACGGCTCCGTCCCCGCGCCGGGCTGGGACTCCAGGTACGACTGGACCGGCTACCTCGATCAGGACGAGCTGCCCTACGAGTACAACCCCAAGCGCGGCTACATCGTCACCGCCAACCAGGCCGTCGTCGACCCGGACGACTACCCGTACACGCTCACCACGGACTGGGGCTACGGCACCCGCAGCCAGCGCATCACCGACCTGATCCAGTCGAAGATCGACGGTGGCGGCAAGATCTCCACCGACGACATGCGGCAGATGCAGACGGACGACAGCAGCGAGATCGCCAAGCTGCTGGTGCCCATGCTGCTGAAGATCGACATCGGCGACAAGGACGTCCGCCAGGCGCAGAAGCTCCTGGAGGGCTGGGACTACACCCAGGACGCGGACTCGGCGGCGGCCGCCTACTTCAACGCGGTCTGGCGCAACGTCCTCAAGCTCGCCTTCGGCAACAAGCTGCCCAAGGAGCTGCGGGTCAAGGGCCAGTGCCTGTGGGTGGAGCCGGCCGACAACACCGGCCCGGTCGACGAGACCACCAAGGTCCGCGAGTGCGGCGAGCGGGACGCCGACCAGGCGCAGCCGGACGGCGGCGACCGCTGGTTCGAGGTGGTCCGCAACCTCGTGAACGACCCGAAGAGCGACTGGTGGAAGGCGCCCGCGTCGGGCTACGGCCGGCCCAAGGCCGACAACCGCGACGAGCTGTTCGAGCGCGCCATGATCGACGCCCGCTGGGAGCTGACCGCCAAGCTCGGCAAGGACATCGACACCTGGAGCTGGGGCCGGCTGCACCGCCTGTTCCTGAAGAACCAGACCCTGGGCACCGAGGGGCCCGGCTTCCTGAAGTACGTCCTGAACCGGGGGCCCTGGAAGCTCAGCGGCGGCGAGGCCGCGGTCGACGCCTCCGGGTGGAACGCCGCCGGCGGCTACAACGTGGTGTGGGTGCCGTCCATGCGGATGGTGGTCAACCTCGCCGACCTCGACAAGTCCAAGTGGATCAACCTCACCGGCGCCTCCGGGCACGCCTTCAGCGCCCACTACACCGACCAGACGGGCAAGTGGGCCAAGGGGGAGCTGCTGCCGTGGTCGTTCTCGGCGGGCGCGGTCGACAAGGGCACGAGGGACACGCTGGTGCTCAAGCCGTGACCCGGCGGTCCGCCGACTGACGAAGGCCCTCCACGCGCGCGTGGAGGGCCTTCGCCGTCCGTATGACCACAGGTGCCGTCCGTACGGCTCAGACTCCGGGCATCCAGCTCCGGACTCCGGACGCCGCACTCCGCACTCCGGACTCCGGGCTTTGGGCTTTGGGCTTCAGGTGCTTCGGGCTTCAGGTGAAGCGGCGCGCTCCCGACGGCGTCACCACCGCCTGCACCGGCCGGTCGTGCGGCTCCTCCGGTACGCGGTCGACGACCTCGGAGTCGTACAGCAGGACCACGAGCGCGGCGCGTGCGCCCGTCTGCTCCAGGCGGGCCAGGACACGGTCGTAGGAGCCGCCGCCGCGCCCCAGCCGCATCCCGCGCGCGTCGACGGCGAGGCCCGGCAGCAGGACGACGTCGGCGGCCGTCACGGCGTCCGGGCCGAGGCGCTCCCCGGCCGGTTCCAGCAGCGCCGTCCTCCCGCCGTGGCGCACGCGCGCGAGGGAGTCCTCCCCGGTGTAGACGCCCCAGTCCAGGTCGTTGTCGGGCAGCAGGGCGGGAAGCAGGACACGTACGCCCCGCGCGCGCAGCGCGTCGAGCAGCGCGAGGGTGCCCGGCTCGGTGCCCACGGAGACGTACGCGGCCACCGTGCGCGCCCGCGCCAGCTCGGGGAGCTCCAGCGCGCGCCGGGCCAGCGCCGACGCCGCCCGGCGCAGCTCGTCCTCCGTCAGCCCGTCCCTCGCCGCGAGGAACTCCCGCCGCACCGTCCGCTTGGCGGGCTCCGTCGTCCGTCCGATCTCAGCCAAGGCCGCTTCCGCACCTTTCTCGAGTCCTGAGCGTGCGACGCCCATCCTTGCGGGGCCACCCATGGGACGTCCCCGCGGGGCACCCGTCCCAGTGTCCCGTGTGTTCCTGTGCCGCACGTGTGCCGTTCATGTGCGAGTCGACGGACCGGAACCCCGGAGCCCGCGCAGCGGCGGTCCGAGCGGCGGATAAGGTGGCGGGCATGAGTCAGTCGCACCCCCGGATCAGCAAGGCCGTCATCCCCGCAGCAGGCCTGGGAACCCGCTTCCTGCCGGCCACCAAGGCCACTCCCAAGGAGATGCTGCCGGTCGTGGACAAGCCGGCGATCCAGTACGTGGTCGAGGAGGCCGTCTCCGCGGGCCTCGACGACGTCCTCATGGTGACGGGCCGCAACAAGCGCCCCCTCGAGGACCACTTCGACCGCAACTACGAGCTGGAATCCGCCCTGGAGAAGAAGGGTGACGCCGAGCGGCTCGCCAAGGTCCAGGAGTCCAGCGACCTCGCGACGATGCACTACGTCCGCCAGGGCGACCCCAAGGGTCTGGGCCACGCGGTGCTCTGCGCCGCCCCGCACGTCGGGCACGAGCCGTTCGCCGTGCTGCTCGGCGACGACCTGATCGACCCGCGCGACCCGCTGCTGCAGCGGATGATCGAGGTGCAGGAGACGTACGGCGGCAGCGTCGTCGCCCTCATGGAGGTCGCCCCCGAGCAGATCCACCTCTACGGCTGCGCGGCCGTGGAGGCCACCCAGGACAGCGACGTCGTCCAGGTGACCGGCCTGGTCGAGAAGCCGAGCGCGGCGGAGGCCCCCTCGCAGTACGCCATCATCGGCCGTTACGTCCTGGACCCGCACATCTTCGGCATACTCCGCAAGACGGAGCCGGGCCGCGGTGGCGAGATCCAGCTCACCGACGCCCTGCAGAAGCTCGCCGAGGACGAGAGTGTGGGCGGCCCGGTGCACGGCGTCGTCTTCAAGGGCCGCCGCTACGACACCGGCGACCGCGGCGACTACCTGCGTGCCATTGTCCGGCTCGCGTGCGAACGTGAGGACCTGGGCCCCGACTTCAGGGCCTGGCTGAAGCGGTACGTGGCCGAGGAGATGTGACGGGTTGAGCAGCGGCGGGCACCACACCACGGAGGAACCGGACCGCCTGTGGTCGGTGGACGAGCACCTGGAGGACGTCCTCACCACCGTCCGCCCCCTGGACCCCATCGAGCTCCAGCTGCTCGACGCCCAGGGCTGCGTCCTGGTCGAGGACGTCA
Organism: Streptomyces sp. MK7; assembly: GCF_032658145.1. Taxonomy (NCBI): domain Bacteria; kingdom Bacillati; phylum Actinomycetota; class Actinomycetes; order Kitasatosporales; family Streptomycetaceae; genus Streptomyces; species Streptomyces sp. MK7. Next base: position 84,374 of record NZ_JAVACL010000014.1, on the reverse strand, counting down.
TGGTGCCGCTGTCGCTGCCGCCGTTCGACAACAGCTCCATGGACGGGTACGCGGTGCGCGTCGCGGACGTCTCGGGCGCGAGCGAGGAGTTCCCGGCCGCGCTGGAGGTCGTCGGGGACGTCGCCGCGGGCGCGGCCGACCCGATCCGCGTGGGCCCCGGTCAGGCCGCCCGGATCATGACCGGCGCCCCACTGCCGCCCGGCGCCGAGACGGTCGTGCCCGTGGAGTGGACCGACGGCGGGCTCGGCGAGGGCCCCGTCAGCGGGATGCGCGCCCGCAGCCTGTCCCCGGAGGGCGCCACCGGCCAGGTGCGCGTGTACCGGCCGGGCGAGGCACGCGCGCACGTGCGCGCCAAGGGCAGCGACGTGAAGGCGGGTGACCTCGCCCTGGAGGCCGGCACGGTCCTCGGACCCCCGCAGATCGCGCTGCTCGCCGCGATCGGCCGGGGCACGGTCCGGGTGCGCCCGCGCCCGCGCGTGGTGGTGCTGTCCACCGGCAGCGAGCTCGTCCAGCCCGACGAGCAGCTGCGCAGGGGCCAGATCTACGACTCCAACAGCTTCGCCCTGACCGCGGCGGCCCGGGACGCCGGTGCCATCGCCTACCGGGTGGGCGCCGTCGCCGACGACGCCGACGTCCTGCGGTCCACCATCGAGGACCAGCTCGTCCGCGCCGACCTGATGGTCACCACCGGCGGGGTGAGCGTCGGGGCGTACGACGTGGTCAAGGAGGCGCTGTCGCACGTCGGCGACGAGGATGTGCCGGGCGGCGGCGTGGAGTTCCGCAAGCTCGCCATGCAGCCGGGCAAGCCGCAGGGCTTCGGGACCATCGGCCGCGAGCACATCCCGCTGCTGGCGCTGCCCGGCAACCCGGTGTCGTCGTACGTGTCCTTCGAGCTGTTCGTCCGGCCCGCCATCCGCACCCTGATGGGCCTTCAGGACGTCCACCGGCCCACGGCCCGGGCGACGCTCGCGGCCGAGAAGGCGCTGAGCTCCCCGAAGGGCCGCAGGCAGTTCCTGCGCGGGACGTACGCCGAGGGCGAGGTGACCCCGGTCGGGGGCAGCGGCTCGCATCTGATCGCCGCCCTCGCACAGGCCGACGCCCTCATCGTCGTGCCCGAGGACGTCGAGTCCGTGGCGCCCGGCGACGAGGTCGAGGTGGTCCTCCTCGGCTGACCGGCGCTGGTTGGCGGTACCGTGTCGCGCACAGCAGGCCCGCGCGCCGCACCGCGCCGGGCCCGGACCGGGAGCGCCACAGAGCATGACTACGCCTTCCCGGGGGGAGACCCCCGGACCCTCCGCGCACAGCCGCGCACACGATGTCCCGCAGGACGCAGCGCAGGATCGCGCACAGGAGGTCGCGCAGGACCGACTGACGCACATCGACGACGCGGGCGCCGCCCGCATGGTCGACGTGTCCGGCAAGGAGGTGACCGCGCGCACCGCCCGCGCCAGCGGCCGTGTCCTCGTCTCGCCGCGCGTGGTGGAGCTGCTGCGCGGCGAGGGGGTGCCCAAGGGCGACGCCCTCGCCACCGCGCGGATCGCCGGGATCATGGGCGCCAAGCGCACCCCGGACCTCATCCCGCTGTGCCACCCGTTGTCGGTGTCGGGTGTGAAACTGGACCTGTCGGTCGCGGACGACGCCGTGGAGATCACGGCCACCGTGAAGACGACGGACCGCACGGGCGTGGAGATGGAGGCGCTCACCGCGGTCTCGGTCGCCGCGCTCACCGTGATCGACATGGTCAAGGCGGTCGACAAGGGGGCGGTCATCACGGACGTGCGGGTGGAGGAGAAGACGGGCGGCAAGTCGGGCGAGTGGAGCCGGGCATGACATCGGACGCAGCGGCCTCGGGCGCGCGGCCCGCGCCGTACCGCGCTGTCGTGGTCACGGCGTCCAACCGGGCCGCCGCCGGGGTCTACGAGGACAAGGGCGGCCCGCTGATCGCCGACGGCCTCAGGCGCTTCGGCTTCGCCGTGGACGGTCCGCGGGTCGTACCGGACGGCGACCCGGTGGAGGCCGAGCTGCGCGCCGCCGTCGAGGCCGGGTACGACGTCGTCGTCACCACCGGCGGTACGGGCATCTCGCCCACCGACCGCACCCCCGAGGCCACCCGCCGGGTGATCGACCACGAGGTGCCGGGCATCGCGGAGGCCATCCGGGCGTTCGGACGGGAGAAGGTGCCGACGGCGGCGCTCTCCCGGGGACTGGCCGGGGTGGCCGGGCGGACGCTGATCGTCAACCTGCCGGGCTCTACCGGCGGAGTGAGGGACGGACTGGCCGTGCTGGAGCCGCTGTTGACGCACGCCGTCGACCAGCTGCGCGGCGGCGACCATCCCAGACCCGGTGCCGGCAGTGGGGGTGCGAGCTGAACAGCCCATCCTGGCCCGTCGTGCTCGCGGAGGGCGATGTCGTCCTCCGGCCGATAAAGCTGCGCGACCAGCGGGCCTGGCGCGAGGTGAACCGGCGCAACCGGGACTGGCTCAGGCCGTGGGAGGCGACCATTCCGCCGCCCACGTCCAGGGGGCCGATCACGCACCGGCCGACCTACCGCCAGATGGTGCGGCATCTGCGGTCCGAGGCGAACGCGGGGCGGATGCTGCCGTTCGTCATCGAGTATCAGGGGCAGCTGGTCGGGCAGTTGACGGTCGCCGGAATCACCTGGGGCTCGATGTGCTCGGGCCACATCGGCTACTGGGTGGACGAGGCGGTGGCCGGGCGCGGGGTGGTGCCGACGGCGGTGGCGCTCGTCGTGGACCACTGTTTCCGCACCGTCGGACTGCACCGCATCGAGGTCTGCATTCGCCCGGAGAACGGGCCGAGCCGCCGGGTGGTGGAGAAACTCGGATTCCGCGAGGAGGGCCTCAGGCCGCGTTATCTGCACATCGACGGGGCCTGGCGCGATCACCTGGTCTTCGCGCTCACCGCGGAAGAGGTGCCCGAAGGGCTGCTGAGCCGCTGGCGGCGGACCCGCCCCCGCAAGCCCCAGAACGCCCGGCAGAACAGCGAGTAGAACCGGCATGACCGGGAGTGAGTCCAGCCTCTCCCGGGAAATTGAATAAATGTTCGAAAATGATCGGCGGGTGACCGTGCGGGTGGCATTGAATTCACGGACTTGACGGCCCGCTGATCGCATCGGTCACAAAAAAAGTTCGAAATATCAGCCAGATCGTGCGACACACCGGCCCAATTGGCGGATGGCCTCACGCCAACCCCTCTACCGTGTGAGGCGTGAGCAGCAGCGGCCTCATCTACGCAGTCATTGTCGGGGCCTGGGCCGCCTACTTGGTGCCCATGTGGCTCCGTAGGCAGGACGAGCTGAACGAGGCCCGTCCGACGGAACGCTTCAGCACCGCCATCCGGCTGCTTTCCGGACGGGCGGGCATGGAGCGCCGGTACGCCAGGGACCTCAGGGCGCGCTCCGCCGAGGAGGGGGAGTCCAGCGCCGTGGACCCGGACGCCGTCACCGACTCGGTGGACGTCCGGGCCTTCGCCATGCCCCCGACCCGGGCGCAGGAGCCCGAGCGGGCCCCGGGGCGGGACCGCCGCGGCCGTGCGGGCGTGCCCGCGGCCCGGACCACGTCACCGGCGGCCCCGCCCGCCTCCGGCACCGCGTCCGAAGCCGCGTCCGTGACCACAGCGGCATCCGCGTCCGCCTCCCCGTCGGCATCCGCGTCCGTACCGCCGTCCGCGTCCGGGCCGGGATCCGGGGCGGGGTCCGCCGTCCCGCCCGTGCGCAAGCGCGTTCCCGCGGCTCGGTGTGCGCCCGGCGCGGAGGCGGCCGCAGCGCGCGCCCGGAGGACGAAGGTCCTCGCGCGCCGTCGGCGCACCACCGTCGTCCTCTTCCTCGCCTTCACCCTGGGCGCGATCGTCGCCGCCGTCGGAGGGCTCGCCTTCCTGTGGGCGCCCGGAGTGCCCGCCGTGCTGCTCAGCGCGTACATCGCGTACCTGCGCGTCCAGGAGCGCCGCCGCTTCGCGTACCAGATGGACCGCCGCCGCGCCGAGGCCGCCGCGCAGCGGCTGCGGGAGAGCCGGCGCCCACAGCGCCGGCGCGCCGCCCCGGACGAGGACGCGGACGAGCCGGAGGCCCCGGGTGAGCCGGAGGCCGATCCGGGACTGTCCGCGCTCGCCGCGGACCGGCGCGCCCTGGTCGAGCAGACCGACCACGCGGAGTGGCTGGACCAGCAGCGCGAGCGCCGTCGGCGCCCCGGGCACGGCGACAGCTGGGACCCGGTGCCCGTCCCGCTGCCGACGTACGTGACCGCACCGGTCGCCCCGCGGGCCAGCTCCGACGTGGACCTGGGCACACCGGACTCCTGGAGCTCGGCCCGGTCGTCCGCCGCGGTGCCGGAGCAGGAGGACGCGGCTTCCGTCGCGGAGGAGCCCCCGGCGCCCGAGGAGGACCGTCCGGCCGGCGGCCGCGGCGACGCCCGCCCCCACGCTCGAGGCCGCTCGCGCGGGGGGAGCTCCGCCGCCTCGGCCCGCCGCTCCCGCGAGCGCGGCCGCACCCCGCTGTTCGACCAGTACGAGGACGGCGAGCGGCCGCGCGCGGCCAACGAGTAGCCCACGAACCCCGTGGGAGCCCCACGGCTGACCAGCCCGGGAACGGATTTCCAACCACCCGGACGGGGATGCTAGAGTTTCACTCGTTGCAAGGGCCTGTGGCGCAGTCCGGTAGCGCACCTCGTTCGCATCGAGGGGGCCAGGGGTTCAAATCCCCTCAGGTCCACGCAGCTCAGAGCCCCGGTAGGTGATCTCCTACCGGGGCTCTGACGTGTCGTACGGCGGTGAGGCACGGCACACTGAACTGTGTGGACCGAGGAGGCCGCAGATGGCGAATCGGTACGAGAGGGTCGAGTTCGTACACGGGCGGCACCGGCGGGCCGAGCGGTGCAACCTTCGTCACCAGTGGGAGAAGGACCGGGCGCGCGCCGGTCTGAGGGAGCGCGGCAGCAGAGGCGCCACCGAGCGGGACACCGGCCTGAGCACCGGCCAACTGGCCTTCCACGCCGAGTACGAGCGGATCGAGGCGTCCGAGGAACTCGCCGTGACGCTGGGCATCGAGCCGGGCGCCGCCGTCCTCAGGCGGACGTATCGCACGCGCCGGGCCGGCGAGCGCGCACCGCTGAACATCGCCCGGTCCTACCTCCCGTACGAGATCGCGCGCGAGTACCCCGAACTGCTCGACCAGACCAGGGAACCGTGGCCCGGCGGGACGATGCACCAGCTCCTCGCGGTGGGGATCGAGGTCGGGCGGGTCGAGGAGATCGTGACCGCGCGTCCGCCCACGGCGGAGGAGGCCGAGGAACTCGGCCTGGTGCCGGGTGTCGCGGTGATGGACGTCCGCAAGACCCTGCACGACATGGGCGGCCGGGTCGTGGAGGTGGCGGACGTCGTGCTGCCCGGTGACCGCTACACCGTCAAGTGTGTGACCCCGCTGGAAAGGTGGTGACCGGTCGCTTGACGCACGTCGTGTCGGTGATCACCCCGGTGCACGGGCCCAGCGCCCGCTATCTCGCGGACGCCCACGCCTCGCTGACCCGGCAGGAGATGCCGCCCGGCTGGGACTGGGAGTGGGTCGTCCAGGAGGACGGCGAGAGCGGGGACGTACGGCCACACGTGCCCGACGACCCGCGTGTCAGCTTCGGGCAGGGCAGGCAGGGGCGCGCCGGCATGGCCCGCACCATGGCACTCGCCCGGGCCCGCGGCGACTTCGTCAAGGTGCTGGACGCGGACGACATGCTCACGCCCGGCGCACTGCTCCGCGACATCACGACCCTGACCGGGCGCGACGGCATCGCGTGGACGACGTCCCGCGTGCTCGACCTGCTTCCCGACGGATCGACCGTCGGTTTCGACGGCGACCCGCCGCCCGGCCCCATCGCACGCGGCGCCGTCCTCGAACGATGGCGTACGCACGACTACCGGGCCCAGGTCCACCCGGCCACCCTGTGCGCCCGGCGCGACCTCGTGACGGCGCTCAGCGGCTGGATGGCCCTTCCCTCGTCCGAGGACACCGGCCTGCTGATGGCGCTGAACGCGGTCAGCACCGGGTGGTTCATCGACGAGTGCGGGCTGCTCTACCGCAAGTGGCCCGGCCAGAGCACCGCACAGAGCGCACACCACCACGACACCGAACGACGCGCGCGCATGAAGATCATCGAGTCCCGCGCCGAAGCCTTCGCCAGACTCAGCACCTGGCACCCGTGACCGCGTCCTGCGGCTACAGCGGCTTGGCGAAGCACATGCTCGACTCGTACGCGCGGTAGTAGCCGAACTTGGCGCACGGCTCGTAGCCGCTGGAGGCGTACAGCGCGATGGCCTCCGGCTGCTGGTCGCCGGTCTCCAGGACCATGCGGACGCGGCCGGCGGCGCGCGCGTCGTCCTCCAGCGCGGCGAGCATGCGGCGAGCCAGGCCCCGGCCGCGCATGGACTCGATGACGTACATCCGCTTCAGTTCGGCGTCGCCGTCCTCGTTGCCCTCGGGGTTCTTGTCCTGGCTGCGCCAGCCGCCGGTGGCGACGGGGGTGCCGTCCTCGTCGTAGGCGATCAGGTACACGCCGTTCGGCGGCCGGAAGTCGTCCGGGTCCAGGGGCGTCGCGTCGCCGCCGTCGCCGTAGCGCACGTGGTACTCGGCCTGGACCTCGTCGTTCAGCTTGACGGCGTCCGGGTGGTCGAAGGGCACAGGGCGGATAATCATGTTGGATACCGTATATCAATGCAGGGCTGGCGGGAGCCGGTGACAGGGGAGTGCGGGGCGGTCTCCTACGGGACCCCGTCCAGTGTGCCGGTAAAGTGCCCGGGTGCTGACTGTGACCTCCGCCAATGTGAACGGACTGCGCGCCGCCGCGAAGAAGGGCTTCGTGGAGTGGCTCGCGGGGACCGGGGCCGATGTGCTGTGCCTTCAGGAGGTGCGCGCCGAGCCGCAGCAGCTGCCCGAGCACGTGCGCACGCCCGACGGCTGGCACGTCGTGCACGCGCCCGCCGCCGCCAAGGGCCGTGCGGGCGTCTCGCTCTACACCCGCCGCGAACCCGACCGTGTCCAGGTGGGTTTCGGATCGCCGGAGTTCGACACCAGCGGGCGGTACGTCGAGGCCGACCTGCCGGGTGTGACGGTCGCCTCCCTCTACCTCCCCTCCGGCGAGGTCGGCACCGAACGGCAGGACGAGAAGCTCCGCTTCATGGGCGAGTTCCTCGCCCACCTCAAGGAACTGCGCGAGCGTGCCGCCGCCGACGGCCGCGAGGTCCTCGTCTGCGGCGACTGGAACATCGCCCACCAGCAGGCCGACCTGAAGAACTGGCGCGGCAACACCAAGAACTCCGGCTTCCTGCCGGAGGAACGGGCCTGGCTGACCCGTGTCTTCGCCCCGGCGGACGGCGGCTACGTCGACGTCGTGCGCGCCCTGCACCCGGACACCGAAGGGCCGTACACCTGGTGGTCCTACCGGGGCCGGGCCTTCGACAACGACTCGGGCTGGAGGATCGACTACCACTGTGCGACCCCCGGGCTGGCCGGCAAGGCCGTCAAGGGGTACGTGGAGCGCGCGGCCACCCATGCCGAGCGCTGGTCGGACCACGCGCCGGTGACGGTCGTCTACGACCACTAGGCGGGCGCTCGCAGGACGGCCGCAGGACGGCCGCTCGCCGGGCGGTCGCTACGGGCGCTTGTTCAGCCGCCGGTCCATGGCCAGGGAGAGTTCCGCCTCCACCACGCTGCGGGCGAGGGGGCGCAGGCGGTGGAGGTCTTCCTCGGGGGCGTGGCGCAGGATCAGGTCGGCGAACAACTCGGCCAGCGCGTCGGCGTGTTCGCGGACGCGGGCGCCGGCCGCCAGTACCTCGGCGAGCGGGATGCCCTCGCGGACCAGGGCGGAGGAGACGTCGAGGAGGCGGCGGCTGATGTGGACGATCTCGTCGCCGTCGGTGCCGAGGTAGCCCAGTTCCAGCGCGGCGGCGAGGTTCTCGGGGGTGACCTCGCCCTCGAAGCGGGCCGCGAGTTCCTCGGGGGTGAGGCGGACCGGTTCCTCCTCCGTGGGGGCGACGCCGAGGACGTCGGCGACGTCGCGTCCGTGGTCGAGGGCCTCGGCGAGTTCCGCGATGCCGCTCAGGGTGTGGCCGCGTTCCAGCAGCGCCGCGATGGTGCGCAGACGGGCCAGGTGATGGTCGTCGTACCAGGCGATACGGCCCTCGCGGCGGGGTGGCGGGATCAGTCTGCGTTCGCGGTAGAAGCGCAGGGTGCGCACCGTGATGCCGGCCAGCTCCGCCAGCTCCTCCATGCGGTATTCGCGCTTGTCTGCCACACGGGAAGCCTATGTCGTACCCCGGGTAACTTTCGCTCACCGCCCCCTACCCATGAGTACGGTGCTCCTCTACTCTCCCCATTGCGCCAGTATTCACTGGCGGAGTCCAAGAGCGATGCGCGGAGGCTTCGGGATGGCCCACGAACACGAGCACGTGCGGGTGGCGGTGATCGGCTCCGGATTCGGTGGGCTGGGCGCCGCCGTGCGGCTGCGCCGGGAGGGGATCACCGACTTCATCGTCCTCGAACGGGCCGACAGCGTCGGAGGCACCTGGCGCGACAACAGCTATCCGGGATGCGCCTGCGACGTGCCCTCCCACCTCTACTCCTTCTCCTTCGCCCCCAACCCCGAATGGCCGCGCACCTTCTCCGGCCAGCGCCACATCCGCGCCTACCTGGAGCACGTCACCGACGTCTTCCGCCTCCGCCCGCACATCCGCTTCGACTCCGAGGTCAAGAAGATGACCTGGAACACGGAGCTGCTGCGCTGGGACATCGAGACGACCGCCGGGAACCTCTCCGCCGACGTCGTGGTCTCCGCGACCGGGCCGCTGTCCGACCCCAGGATCCCGGACATCCCGGGCCTTAAGTCCTTCCCCGGCAAGGTCTTCCACTCCGCCCGCTGGGACCACGACTACGACCTCGCCGGCAAGCGGGTCGCCATGGTGGGCACCGGCGCCTCCGCCATCCAGATCGTGCCGTCCGTCCAGCCCGAGGTCTCCCGCCTCACCGTCTTCCAGCGCACCCCGCCGTGGGTGATGCCCCGCGTGGACCGCGCCATCAGCGGCGTGGAGCGCTCACTGCACCGCGCGCTGCCGGTGACCACCCGGCTGCGCCGCGGACTGCTGTGGGGCATACGGGAGTTGCAGGTCCAGGCGTTCACCAAGCACCCGGGCGAGCTGGGCTTCGTCGAGCAGCTGGCCAAGCGGAACATGGCCCGCGCCATCAAGGACCCGGCGCTGCGCGCCAAGCTCACCCCGGACTACCGCATCGGCTGCAAGCGGATCCTGCTGTCCAGCACGTACTACCCGGCACTCGCGCAGGACAACGTGGACGTCGTCGCGAGCGGGCTCAGCGAGATCCGCGGGTCCACCGTCGTCGCCGCCGACGGCACCGAGACCGAGGTCGACGCGATCATCTTCGGCACGGGCTTCCACGTCACCGACATGCCGATCGCCGAGCGGGTCGTCGGCGCGGACGGCCGTACGCTCGCCGAGACCTGGAAGGACGGCATGGCCGCCCTGCGCGGCGCGTCCGCGGCCGGGTTCCCGAACTGGATGACGATCATCGGCCCCAACACCGGACTCGGCAACTCCTCGATGATCCTGATGATCGAGTCCCAGCTGAACTACATGGCCGACTACCTGCGCCAGTTGGACGTCCTCGGAGGCCGGGTCGCCCTCGACGCCCGCCCGAGCGCCGTGAACGCCTGGAACCGAAAAGTGCAGGAGCGCATGAAGCGCACCGTGTGGAACACCGGCGGCTGCACGAGCTGGTACCTGGACGCGAGCGGCCGCAACACCACCGTCTGGCCCGGTACGACGACCGAGTTCCGGCGCGCCACGCGGCAGGTGGACCTCGCGGAGTACGCCGTCCTGCGACCACCGGCCGTGAAGGCGTCCCCGGTCGACGAGGCCGCGGAGGTGACCGCGTGAGCCGCCTCGCCCACGTCTCCTCCGGCCCCTACGCCCCGCCCGTTCCCGCCCGCACCCTCACCGTCACCTCCGCCGACGGCGCCCGCCTGCATGCCGAGGTGCACGGTCCCGAGGGGGCGCCGGCCGTCGTCCTCGCCCACGGCTGGACCTGCTCGACCGCGTTCTGGGCGGCGCAGATCCGGGCGCTGTCCGCCGACCACCGCGTCATCGCCTACGACCAGCGCGGCCACGGCCGCAGCCCGGCGAGCGCGACATGCGGCACCGACGCCCTCGCCGACGACCTCGAAGCCGTACTGAAGGCCACCCTCGCGCCCGGCGAGCAGGCGGTGATCGCCGGACACTCCATGGGCGGCATGACGGTGATGGCGGCGTCGACGCGTCCGGCTTTCCGCGAGCACGCGGCGGCCGTCCTGCTGTGCAGCACCGGCAGTTCCCGGCTGGTCGCGCGGTCCACGGTCGTGCCGATCCGGGCCGGGCGGCCGCGGACCTGGCTGACGAAGCACATCCTCGGCTCGCGGGCGCCGCTCGGTCCGGTCACGCCGCTCGCGCTGCGGGTCCTCAAGTACGGGACGATGGGCGCCGGTTCGACGCCGCACATGGTCCAGGCGTGCGCCCGGATCGTGCACGCCTGCCCGCGTACCGTCCGCCACGCCTGGTCGCAGGTGCTGGAGGCGCTCGATCTCGACCACGGTGTACGGGAGTTGAGGGTTCCCACCGAGATCGTCGCCGGCACCGCCGACCGGCTCACGCCGCCGGTGCACGCGCGGGAGCTGGCCGCCGCGCTGCCGGAGTGCGCCGGGCTGACCGAGCTGCCCGGGATCGGCCACATGACGCCCGTGGAGGCGCCCGACCTGGTCACGGGGAAGATCCGCGCGCTGGTCGCCGCGCACGCGGGCGCACGCGCAGGAACGCACGTACACGCACACGCCGAGGTCGAGGAGAGCGCATGAGCAGGGTGAGCCTTCAGGGGCAGGTCGCGGTCGTCACGGGCGCCGCGCGGGGCGTCGGGGAGCTGCTCGCGCGCAAACTGTCCGCGCGCGGCGCGAAGGTCGCGCTGGTCGGCCTGGAACCGGACGCGCTCAAGCAGCTCTCGGAGCGGCTGCACGGCGAGAGCGCCCACTGGCACGCCGACGTCACCGACCACGAGGCGATGACGCGGGTCGCCGCGGAGGTCAGGGAGCGGTTCGGCAAGGTCGACATCGCGGTCGCCAACGCCGGTGTGGCGACCGGCGGTCCGTTCGTCGGCTCCGACCCGGAGTCCTGGCGGCGGGTGATCGAGGTGAACCTCATCGGATCGGCGGTCACCGGCCGGGCGTTCCTGCCCGCGCTCGTCGAGAGCCGGGGCTATCTGCTGCAGATCGCCTCGCTGGCGGCGATCACCCCGGCGCCGATGATGACGGCGTACTGCGCGTCCAAGTCCGGTGTGGAGGCGTACGCGCACAGCCTGCGCGCCGAAGTCGGCCACCAGGGCGTGCGGGTGGGCGTGGCGTACCTGTCGTGGACCGACACCGACATGGTGCGCGGGGCCGACCAGGACGAGGTCATGCGGGAGCTCCGGCAGCGGCTGCCGTGGCCGTCCAACAAGACCTATCCGCTGGGTCCGGCGGTGGACCGGATCGTGGACGGCGTCGAGCGGCGGGCCGGCCATGTGTACGGTCAGTGGTGGCTGCGCGGGATGCAGGGCGTGCGCGGATATCTGCCGGGGGTCATCGGGACCGTGGGGCAGCGGGAGATGCGGCGGTTCGCGGACCGGCTGACGGGGATGCGCACCGGGCTGGTGGGCGCGGGCGGCGCCGCCGACGAACAACACCGGGCCACTGATACTACGCAGCGTCACTGATCGACATGCGCAGCGTCACCGCCCGTGTGAATCTGGTCGAGGTCGATCCCCTCACCCACTTGGGGATCCCCCTCACCCACACGGGAGTGAAACAGCATGGGTATGAAGGACAAGTTCCAGGACCAGGCCGAGCAGCGGCAGCAGCAGGGCAGGGAGCGCGCGCACGAGGGCCGCGAGAAGGCCGGCCAGCGCTCGTCCCAGCAGCGTGAGCGCGGGCGTCAGACCGTCGACGACACCCACGACGAGATGGAGGACCGCCTCAACCAGGACTACGACCGGTAGTCGGTAGTCACTGAGGTTTGCTGCGCTCGGCCTCGGCCGGGAGGCGTGGGGCGCCCTGTGTGTCGGGGCGCCCCACGTTGCGCCCGCGGCGGGCTCGGCTACCCGTGACGCGGCGGCAGTTTCGGGCGGGTGCGGTCGGGGACGTTCTCGTAGCCGGGCGGGGTCGCGGGTGGGTTGGCGGTCAGGAGGTCCAGGGCCAGTTCGATGGCGTCGTCCATCTCGACGTGGCGGCCCTCGGCCCAGTCCATGGGGGTGCGCAGGGACTCGACGTCCGGGCTGACGCCGTGGTTCTCCACGGACCAGCCGTAGGCGTCGAACCAGGCCGCGTTCATCGGCACCGTGATGACCGTGCCGTCGCCCAGGCGGTGCCGGCCGGTAATGCCGACCACGCCGCCCCAGGTGCGCTGCCCGACCACCGGCCCCAGCTTCAGCAGCTTGAAGGCCGCCGTGATCACGTCGCCGTCGGAGGAGGTCGCCTCGTCCGCGAGGGCCACTATCGGGCCGCGGGGCGCGTTGGAGGTGTACGACACCGGCTGGGCGTCGCGGGTCAGGTCCCAGCCGAGGATGGTCCGGGTCAGCTTCTCGATGACCAGTTCGCTGATGTGGCCGCCCGCGTTGCCGCGCACGTCGACGATGAGCGCCGGCCGGGAGATCTCCATGCGCACGTCCCGGTTGAACTGCGCCCAGCCGGAGCCGCCCAGGTCGGGGATGTGCAGATAGCCGCAGCGGCCCTCGCTCAACTCGCGCACCACCGCACGGCGTTTGGCCACCCAGTCCTGGTAGCGCAGCGGCCGGTCGTCGATGAGCGGGACGACGGCGACCCGTCGGGGCGGGCCGTCGCCGTCGGGGGGCGCGAAGGTCAGCTCCACCGTCGTACCGCCGGAGCCGGCCAGCAGGGGGTACGGTCCCGTCACCGGGTCCACCGGGCGGCCGTCGACGTGGGTCAGCACGGCGCCCTCGCGGATGCCCGCGCCGGCCAGCGGTGAACGGGCGCGGGAGTCGGAGGAGTCGCCGGGCAGGATCCGCCGGACCACCCAGCCGGCGTCGCGGTGCACGAGGTTGGCGCCGAGCAGGCCCTGCCAGCGCTGGTAGTGCGCGGGGCCCTCGTTGCGGCGGGCGGCGGCGACGTAGGCGTGGGAGGTGCCGAGCTCGCCGAGCACCTCGCGGAGCAGGTCGGCGAACTCGTCGGGGGAGGCGACCCGTTCGACCAGCGGGCGGTACTGGGCGAGGACGGCGTCCCATTCGATGCCGCACATGTCCGGGTCCCAGTAGTAGGCGCGGATCAGCCGGCCGGCCTCCTCGTAGGACTGGCGCCACTCGGCGCCCGGGTCGACGACGTGCATGATCCGGCGCAGGTCGATCCAGGTCGTGGTGTCGCTGTCGCCGATCTCGGTGGACGGCACGGCGCGCAGGTCGCCCTCGTCGACGACGACCAGCCGGGTGCCGTCGCCGCTGATCGCGAACGAGTCGAGATGGCCGACGAGTTCGGACTTCTTCGCCTTGGTGATGCTGAAGAACTCCAGCGTCGGCCGGCCGGTGATGTCGTCCGGGTTCACGAACGTCTCGCCCAGCGCGCCCGAGATCGGCCAGCGCAGCCAGACCAGGCCGCCGCCCGCGACCGGGCAGAGCGCCGAGTACTTGGAGGCGATCACCGGGAACGGAGTGACCCGGCTCGCCAGCCCCTCCACCTCCACGGTCACCGCGCCCGCCTCGCCGGTCTCCTCGTCCTCCACGGGGTCCAGCCCGCCGGCCGCCGGGCGGCCCTCGGGGTTCAGCGCGAAGGGGGAGGGGGTGGCGGAGGACAGCGGGACCAGGTAGGGCTTGCAGCCCAGCGGGAAGGACAAGTCGCCGGTGTGCACGTCGTACACCGGGTCGAAGCCGCGCCAGGACAGGAAGGCCAGATAGCGGCCGTCCCGGGTGAAGACGGGGTTCTCGTCCTCGAAGCGGCCGTCGGTGACGTCCACGATCAGTCGGTCCTTGATCCGGGCCACCTTGATCTGCCTGAGCGAGCGGCCGATGCCGGGGTGCGACCAGGTCAGCCACGCCCCGTCCGGGGAGAAGGCGAGGTCCCGCACGGGTCCGTTGTCGGACCGGACGAGTTCGGTGACCGTCCCGCCGGAGTGCTCGGGGTCCTCGGAGCTCTCGGCGTCCTCGGGCACGTCGAGCAGCAGCAGCCGGCCGTCGTGGGAGGCAAGGGCCAGCCGTTCGCCCTCGCAGTCGGAGGCCATCTCCAGCACCCGGCCCAGCTGCCCGGAGGCGAGCCGGCGCGGCGGGTGGGGGCCGGTGGCGCGCGGCAGGTAGGTGATCTCGACGGCGTCCGGGCCGTCGGCGTCGGTGACGTAGGCGATCCGGCCGCTCGCGCCGAGCATCTCCGGGAGCCGGACGCGGACGCCGGGCGTGTCGGTGAGGGTGCGCGCGGGTCCGTCGCGGTGGGTCAGCCAGTACAGGGAGCCGCGTACGACGACGGCGCTGGCCCGGCCGGTCTCGTCGACGGAGAGGCCGTCCAGGTTCTGGGCGGCCGGCACCGGGTAGCGGCGGCGGCCCGCGCGCGGCCCGCTCAGCCGTACGTCGAGCCGGTGCGGCACCGAGTCGGGGGACAGGTCGTCGACCATCCACAAATCGCCCGCGCACTGGTACACCACCCGCTGCCCGTCGCTGGCGGCGTGCCGGGCGTAGAAGGCGTCGTGGTCGGTGTGGCGGCGCAGGTCGGAGCCGTCGTAGGCGCACGAGTAGAGATTGCCGACGCCCTCGTGGTCGGAGAGGAAGGCGATCCGGCCGCCGACGAACATGGGGCAGGCCAGATGGCCGTCGATGCCGGCGAGGAGCCGCTTTCCGTGCAGCCACAGCCGGCCCGTGGCGCCTCCCCGGTAGCGCTTCCAGGAGGCCGGTTCGTGCGGCGGGGTGCCGGTCAGCAGCAGGCTCTTGCGTTCACCGTCGAGGTCGGCGACCTGGAGGTCGGCGACCGGGCCCCAGGGGAGTTTGCGGCCGGGGGAGCCGTCGGTGCCGACCTTGTAGGCCCAGGTGAAGTACGAGAACGGCTCGCCCTGCGAGGTGACGGCGAGGATCTCGGTGTGGCCGTGCTCGTCGGGCGGGGCCCAGCCGCACACCCGCGTGTCGGTGCTGCCCCAGTACGACAGCTGCCGGCCCGGACCGCCGTCCACCGGCACGAGGTGGATCTCGGGCGCGAGGCTCCGCCAGCTCGTGCAGGCGATGTGGCGGCCGTCGGGGGAGAAGCGGGGGTGGCCGGTCTTGGTGCGGTCCACGGTGAGCCGCCAGGCACGCTCCGCTCCGTCGAGCGGCGCCAGCCAGAGGTCGTCCTCGGCCACGAAACACAGCAGATCGCCGCTGAGATGCGGCAGGCGCAGATAGCTCACCTCCCCCATGCTTCGCCCGCCCATCCAGCGCAGCAACTTGTGCCGTTTATGCGGATCCGACAGACGTGACCCGCCACACGTACGAAACGGTTTCGTTTCGTTGATGCGCTGCGCTACCTTCGTTCCGTACGAAACCGTGTCGTTCGACAAGCGGAAAGGCGGGCGGGATGACCGAGGCGTCCAAGGGCGCGGCGGCAGCCGCTCCAGTGGAGCCGGTGCTCGCACCGGGGCGCCGGAGCCGGATCACGCCCGAGCGGGAGGCCGAGTTGTACGAGGCCGTGCTCGACCTGCTCCGCGAGGTCGGCTACGACGCCCTCACCATGGACGCCGTCGCCGCCCGGACGCGGTCCAGCAAGGCCACGCTCTACCGCCAGTGGGGCGGCAAGGCCGAGCTGGTCGTCAGGGCCGTCCGGCACGGCAAGCCCGGACAGCTGGACCAGATCGACACCGGGTCGCTCCGCAGCGACCTGCACGCCCTGGTCTCCCGCGAGGACGACTGCGGCATGGCACAGAACTCCGCGCTGATGCGCGGCCTGGCCATGGCGATGCACGGCAACGACGACCTCCGGCAGGCCTTCCGGGAACAGCTCATCGAGCCGGAGATGGCCGAGTTCCAGCGGCTGCTGCGGCGCGCCGTCGACCGGGGCGAGATCCGCGAGAACCGTCCCGCGCTGGACTTCGTGGTGCACATGCTGGCCGGCGGGTTCGTCGTCCGCGCGCTGATCGAGGACCAGCCGCCGACCCAGGCCTTCCTCCGTTCCTACATCGACGCCGTGGTCCTCCCCGCCCTCGGCGCGCCCACCGTCTGACACCCCTGCCGAGACCTCCCCAGCAAGCCCACCCACTGACGTCACCGCTCACGTCGTCGGGCTGATCACCCCTGCCCAGTTCCACCCCAACGACCTGACCGGGAGTACGCCCACGTGGCCACGTTCCTGTACAAACTAGGACGCCTCGCCTTCAGGCGACGGCACTTCGTCGCGCTGATCTGGGTGGCGCTGCTGACGCTCGCCGGCGTCGGCGCCGCCTCCGCGCCCCCCGCGGGCAACAGCTCCTTCTCCATCCCCGGCACCGAGGCGCAGAAGGCCTTCGACCTGCTGCAGCAGCGGTTCCCCGGCGCGAGCGCCGACGGGGCCACCGCCCGGGTGGTGTTCAAGGCGCCGGGCGGCGAGAAGATGACGGACGCCGGCAACAAGGCGACCGTGAACAAGACCGTCAAGGAGCTCTCCCACGGCTCCGAGGTCGCCTCCGTCACCGCCCCCTACACCGGGCACGCCGTCAGCAAGGACGGCACCATCGCCTACGCCTCGGTGAAGTACAAGGTCTCCGGCATGGAGCTGGAGGACTCCTCGCGCACCGCCCTGAAGGACGCCGCGCAGGACGCGCGGGAGGCCGGGCTGACCGTGGAGATCGGCGGTGACGCGCTGAGCGCCGCGCCCGGGACCGGCGCCACCGAGGCCATCGGCATCGCCGTCGCCGCCGTCGTACTCGTCATCACCTTCGGCTCGCTGCTCGCCGCCGGGCTGCCGCTGCTGACCGCCGTCATCGGCGTGGGCATCGGCGTCTCGACCGTCACCGCCCTCGCCCACGCCCTCGACCTGGGCACCACCACCTCCACCCTGGCCACGATGATCGGCCTCGCGGTCGGCATCGACTACGCGCTGTTCATCGTCTCCCGCTACCGAGCCGAACTCGCCGAGGGCCGCGAGCGCGAGGAGGCGGCCGGCCGGGCCGTCGGCACCGCGGGCTCGGCGGTGGTCTTCGCGGGCCTCACCGTCGTCATCGCCCTGGTCGGACTGTCCGTCGTCAACATCCCGATGCTCACCAAGATGGGTATCGCGGCGGCCGGCACGGTCGTCGTCGCCGTCCTCATCGCGCTGACGATGATCCCGGCACTGCTCGGCTACGCGGGCCACAGGGTCAAGCCGGCCGGCCAGAAGAGCAGGCTGCTGGGCGGCGCCCGCGCCGCGAAGAAGCCGGCCCGGCCCAACATGGGCACCCGCTGGGCGAGCTTCGTCGTCCGCCGTCCCGTCGCCGTGCTGCTGCTCGGCGTGATCGGCCTGGGCGCCGCCGCCGTCCCCGCCGCCTCCCTCGAACTGGGCCTGCCCGACGACGGCTCCCAGCCCGTCTCCACCACCCAGCGCCGTGCCTACGACCTGCTCTCTGAGGGCTTCGGCCCCGGCTTCAACGGCCCTCTGATGGTCGTCGTCGACGCGAAGAGGAGCGACGACCCGAAGGCCGCCTTCACCGAGGTGACCGACGACATCAAGGGCCTGAAGGACGTCGTCACGGTCACCCCGGCGCAGCCCAACAAGGCCGGCGACACCGCGACCGTCACCGTGATCCCGAACTCCAAGCCGTCCTCGGCCACCACCGAGGACCTGGTGCACGCCATCCGCGACGCGGGCTCCGGCATCAAGGCCAAGACGGACGCCGAGGTCCTGGTCACCGGCTCGACGGCGATGAACATCGACGTCTCGCAGAAGCTGAACGACGCCCTCTTCCCGTACCTGGCCCTGGTGGTGGGCCTGGCCTTCCTGCTGCTGATCGTGGTCTTCCGCTCGGTCCTGGTCCCGCTGAAGGCGGCACTCGGCTTCCTGCTGAGCGTCATGGCCGCACTCGGCGCGGTGGTCGCGGTCTTCCAGTGGGGCTGGCTGTCCGGCCTGATGGGCGTGGAGGAGACCGGCCCGGTCATGTCGATGATGCCGATCTTCATGGTGGGCGTCGTCTTCGGCCTGGCGATGGACTACGAGGTCTTCCTCGTGACCCGGATGCGCGAGGCCTACGTCCACGGCGAGAAGCCGGGCCAGGCGATCGTGACCGGCTTCCGGCACGGCGCACGCGTCGTCACGGCCGCCGCGATCATCATGATCGCCGTCTTCGCCGGCTTCATCGGCTCCAGCGAGTCGATGATCAAGATGATCGGCTTCGGCCTGGCGATCGCGGTCTTCTTCGACGCCTTCATCGTCCGCATGGCCGTCGTCCCGGCGGTCCTGGCCCTGCTGGGCCGCAGGGCCTGGTGGCTGCCGAAGTGGCTGGACCGCGCCCTGCCGAACGTGGACGTGGAGGGCGAGGGTCTGCGCACGGGGCCCGGCTCCGGGCCCAAGGACCTCGACGAGGACCGGGAGTTGGTCCGCGTCTGACGCGGACGGCTCTTGGCCGACCGGCCGGTGAGGGTGCCCGTGGGGACGGGGCTGCACCCTCACCGGCCTTCGCCTCACCGGCCTTCGCCCCGCCTGGGGGGAATTCGCTCGTGACCCGTGCGGCCGGCGGGCTAGCCTGCCCGGCATGACGACGACTGCCACCACCGACGCCGGAGGATCAGGAGCTCACCCCAGGTTCGTCGAGGCGTTGCGGGAGATGGGGATCGGGGAACTGGCCGGTGAGGTACGCCGGTTTCCCGAGGCCACTCGGACCGCCGTCGAGGCCGCCGCGGCCGTGGGGTGCGAGCTGAGCCAGATCTGCAAGTCACTGGTCTTCGACGTGGACGGCGAGCCGGTGCTGGTGCTCATGGACGGGGGCTCCCGGGTGGACGTCGAGCGCGTCCGCGAGGAACTGGGCGCGGGCAAGGTCACCCGCGCCAAGGCCGACGTCGTGCGGGAGACCACCGGGTACGCCATCGGAGGCGTGCCGCCGTTCGGGCACCGTACCCGCACCCGGGTGCTCGCCGACCGGGGGCTGCTCGGCCACGACGTCGTCTGGGCCGCGGCCGGCACTCCGTACACCGTCTTCCCGATGGAGCCGAAGGAGCTCGTCGCCCACGCCGGCGGCACGCTCGTGGACGTGCGCGAGCGCACTGCGTGACGCCGCTGGTCACGGCGGCCGTGCTGGTGGCCGCGGTCACTCATGCCTGCTGGAACGCGCTGGCGCACAGGATCCCCGACAAGCTCGTCGGGTTCACCCTGATCTCCGGCGGCGGGCTGCTGATCGGGGCCGTCCTGGCCGCGTTCACCGCCGTGCCGGCGGCGGGCGCCTGGCCGTACCTGTGCGCGTCGGCCGCCATCCACATCGTGTACTACGCGCTGTTGATGACGTCGTTCCGGCTCGGTGACTTCGGGCAGGCGTATCCGATCGCGCGCGGCACGGCACCGCTCGTGGTCACGGTGCTGGCCGCCGTCTTCGCGCACGAGGTGCCCGACCGCTGGGTCGCGGCGGGCATCGCGCTGTCGTGCGCGGGGCTGACCGGGGTCGCGCTGTGGGGGCTGCGCGGGCGGCGGCCGAACTGGGCGGCGGTCGGGGCCGCGCTGACCACCGGGCTGTCGATCGCGGCGTACACGGTCGTCGACGGCCTCGGCGTCCGCGCCTCCGGCACGCCCCTCGGGTACATCGCCTGGCTGATGGCCGTTCAGGGCGTGGCCATCCCGGCGTACGCCGTCCACCGCCTGCGCCCCCGGACGGCCGCCGCGCTGCGCCCCTACGCCACGCTCGGCCTGCTCGGTGCCGTCCTGTCCGTCACGGCGTACGGCCTCGTCCTGTGGGCCCAGACCAGGGCGGACCTCGCCCCCGTCTCGGCGCTGCGGGAGTCCTCCATCCTCGTCGGCGCGGCCATCGGCACGCTCTTCTTCAAGGAGCGCTTCGGCGCCCCGCGCCTGGCGGCCGCCGGGCTGCTGGTCGTCGGCATCGGGCTGATGCTGCACGCGGGTTAGAGCCGGCTGCCGCCTGGGGTAAGGGCCCGGCCGCCGCCCGCGGGTTGGGACTGATGCTGCGTGTCGAGGGCGAAAGGAGCACCCTGGAAGGAGGTGTTCCGGAGGTGATGGTCATGATGGAGACCGCCGTGGGATGGCACGTCGAGCTCGAGTTCCAGGAGGACGACCAGCACACGCGGGCGGCGGCGCTGGTGCGCCTGCCCGACGGCAGCGAGGTCCGGTCGCACGGGCGGGCGAGCAGGCACCGCACGGACTCGAATCAGCCACGCGTCGGCGAGGAGATCGCCGGGGCACGCGCCCTGAACGAGCTGGCCATGGAGCTTCTCACCAAAGCGCACGAGGAGATCGACCAGGCGTCGGGCCGCACGTCCCAGCCGATCCACATTTGAATCCCTGCTGCAGGCCCCCCGCTGAAGGCCCTGCGCCCGGTTCCGGCGCCGGTGCCTAGGCCAGTGACGCCCGCACGGCCCGGACCAGCGCCTGGGCCCTAGGGTCCGCCGTCACGCTGGTGCGGAAGCCGTTGGTGACATACCCGAAGGCGATGCCCGACTCCGGGTCGGCGAAGCCGAGCGCGCCGCCGCGGCCAGGGTGGCCGAAGGACCCTGGCGCCAGCAGCGGGGACGCGCTGCCGTGCAGCATGTAGCCGAGGCCGAAGCGGGTGGGGACGACGAGGACGCGGTCCGGGCCCGCCGAGACCTCCGCGCGGGCGCGGGCCGTCGTCTCCGGCGTGAACAGGCGCACACCGCCGTCCACTTCGCCGATGAGCGAGGCGTAGAAGCGGGCCAGGCCCTCGGCCGTCGCGATGCCGTTGGAGGCGGGCAGGACGGCCGCCTTGTACGCCGGGTCGTTCTCGTCGGGCTGCGGGGTGATCGCGCCGAAGGCGCGGCGGGTGAGGGAGTACGGGTCGGCGTAGGCCTCGGCGACCGCACGCCGGGGACGGGTCCGCAGCGCGCCGCTCTCGGTGGCCGGGGGCTCGACGCGGCCCACCCGGCCCACGCGCGGCGCCTCGCCCTCCGGCAGGCCGACCCACAGATCCGCGCCGACCGGCCCGGCGATCTCGTCCGCGATCCACTCGCCGATCGTGCGGCCGGTGACCCTCAGCACCAGCTCGCCCGTCAGCCAGCTGTACGTCTGCGCGTGGTAGCCGTGGTCCGTGCCCGGCTCCCACACCGGCGCCTGGGCCGCCACCGCCTCCGCGCCGAGCGCCGGATCGGCGGCCTGCGCGGGCGTGAGCGGCCGGTCCAGCACGGGCACGCCCGCCCGGTGGGCCAGGAGGTGCCACACCAGCGTCCGCTCCTTGCCGGCCGCCTTGTACTCGGGCCAGTAGGCACCCACCGGGGCGTCCAGGTCCAGCTCCCCGCGCTGGTGCAGCAGCAGGAGTACGGCGGCGGCGACGCCCTTGGTCGCCGAGCGCACGATCTGCGCGGTGCCCCGCTCCCAGGGCGCGGCACCGCCGGCCGCACCGCCCGCCGAGCCGTCGGCCGCGCCGTCCACGTCCCGGGTCCCGGCCCAGAGGTCGACGACCTTGTGCCCGTCCCGGTACACCGCGACCGCCGCGCCGCGCTCGCCCCGTGCGGTGAAGTTCCCCGCGAACGCGTCCCTGACCGGCTCGAAGCCCTCGGCCACCGCACCGTTCACGTCCACGTCCGCACTCCTGTCGCTGTCGCTCGTTACTTGCCGCTCGGCACTCGTATCCGTCCGTCACCTGCGACAGTGAGTGCAACACAGGCGTGCCGCCTGCGATTCCTCGGGGGTCAGGTCCCCGCTGTCACCGAGCGCGGGGCGAAGCCGAACGGCAGTTCAAGGCGGTGGGCGCGCATCAGCGCGTCGTCGGAGAGCAGCTCGCCCGTCGGGCCGTCCGCCGCGATCACCCCGTCGCTCAGGATCAGCGAGCGCGGGCACAGCTCCAGCGCGTACGGCAGGTCGTGGGTGACCATGAGCACCGTCACGTCCAGCGAGCGCAGGATGTCGGCCAGCTCACGGCGCGAGGCCGGGTCGAGGTTGGACGAGGGCTCGTCCAGGACCAGGATCTCCGGCTCCATGGCGAGCACCGTCGCCACGGCCACCCGGCGGCGCTGGCCGAAGGAGAGGTGGTGCGGCGGGCGGTCGGCGAAGTCCTGCATGCCGACCCGCTCCAGGGCCGTGCGCACCCGCTGCTCAAGTTCCGGTCCCTTCAGGCCGGCCGCCGCCGGTCCGAACGCCACGTCCTCCCGCACCGTCGGCATGAACAACTGGTCGTCCGGGTCCTGGAAGACGATGCCGACCTTCTGCCGGATCTCGGCCATGTGCCGCTTGCCGACCGGCAGCCCGGCCACCGTCACCGTGCCCGTCCCGCCGCCGAGGATGCCGTTGAGATGCAGGACGAGGGTCGTCTTCCCGGCGCCGTTCGGGCCGAGCAGAGCCACACGCTCCCCGCGCGCGACGGAGAAGTTCACGCCGAACAGGGCCTGGTGCCCGTCGGGGTAGGCGAAGGCGAGGCCGGAAACTTCCAGTGAGAGTGTCACGGAATCCTCCGAATCTCACCATGCGATCCGCTGTCGTCTTCATCGAACGGCGCGTTGCGAGAACCGAGCACGCGCTTCCTCCTTGACGTCGTGTCAACCGGCTGGTCTCAACCCGGCTGGTGTTGATCGTGTGAGACTTGGCCGTCCGCTGGGCGGTCAAGCAGCGTGAGCCAGGAATCCCCCTCGTCCGCAAGGGGGAGGAGTCAAAGGACCCATCCCAGCAGGCACACGACGAGGGCCGCGCCCGGGAGGGCCAGTGCGTACGACCACTGCGCCCGGGACGCGGTCACCTCGTCGATGACCGGCATCGAACCGGCATAGCCGCGGCTCACCATGGCCAGGTGGACCCGCTCCCCGCGCTCGTAGGAGCGGATGAACAGCGCGCCCGCGGACTTGGCGAGCACCCCCCAGTGCCGGATGCCGCGCGCCTCGAAGCCGCGTGACTCCCGGGCGATCCGCATGCGCCGCATCTCGTCGGTGATCACGTCCCCGTAGCGGATCATGAAGGAGGCGATCTGGACGAGCAGCGGGGGCAGCTTCAGGCGCTGCAGGCCCAGCAGCAGCTCCCGCAGCTCGGTCGTGCTCGCCAGCAGCACGGACGCGGCGACCCCGAGGGTGCCCTTGGCGAGCACGTTCCACGCGCCCCACAGACCGCTCACGCTCAGGGACATGCCGAGGACGTCGACCCGTTCGCCCTCCGCCACGAACGGCATCAGCACGGCGAAGGCGACGAACGGGATCTCGATCAGCAGCCGCCCGAGCAGGAAACCCGCCGGTACGCGCGCCACGGAGGCGACGACCGCGAGCAGCACGGCGTACAGGGCGAACGCCCACATCGCCTCGCGTGGGGTCGACACCACGACCACGACGAAGGCGAAGGCCGCGGCGAGCTTGGTGTGCGGCGGCAGCGCGTGCACGGGCGAGTGCCCGTGCCGGTACAGCCGGTGCGTGTGGCCCGCCCCCATCAGGCGGCCTGCGAAGAAGCGGAGGGACCGGAGGTGGCGGCCGAGGCGGCCGTACGGCGCCTGCGGACCACCCAGAAGACCGTGCTGCCCACCACGACGGTGGAGCCGACGCCGATCACGCCCGCGAGCCCGCCGGACAGCCGGGCGTCGGAGATGTCCTTCACGCCGTAGTCGGCGAGCGGGGAGCCGGCGGAGGCGTGCCGCTCCTCCTTCTTGTCGATGCCCTGGTCGTGGGCGACCTTCTCCAGGCCGTCGGGGCTGGCCGAGGCGTAGAAGCTGACGAAGCCGGCGAGGACGAGCGAGGTGACCAGGCCGGTGATCCACAGCTTGCGGTGCGAGCGCGCCGCGGTCGGGACGGGCGCGGGCCCGGCGGCGGGGGCGTCGACGAGCTCGCCGTTCACCCGCAGCTTCAGCCGCTGCCGCAGCCCGCGCGCGCCGTACACCAGGTCCGGCCGTACGGCGATGACGGCGCCGACGGTCAGCGCGGTGATCGCGGCCTCGCCGATGCCGATGAGGACGTGCACGCCGATCATCGCGGTGGCGACCTTGCCGATCGACACGTCGGTGGTGCCGCCGATCGCGTAGATCAGCGTGAAGACGACGGCGGCGGCCGGGACGGAGAGGAGCGCGGCGGCGAAGGAGGCGACGGTGACCGAGCGGCGGCGGCGCGGCAGCACCTTCACCAGGCCGCGGAAGACGGCGTACGCCACGATCGTCGTGGTGATCGCCATGTCGGTGATGTTGACGCCGAGCGCCGTCAGCCCGCCGTCGGCGAAGAGGATGCCCTGCATGAGCAGGACGACGGAGACGCACAGGACCCCTGTGCAGGGGCCCACGAGTATCGCGGCGAGCGCCCCGCCCAGGAGGTGGCCGCTGGTGCCGGCCGCGACGGGGAAGTTGAGCATCTGCACCGCGAAGATGAACGCGGCGACCAGGCCGGCCAGCGGCGCGGTGCGCTCGTCCAGCTCCCGGCGCGCGCCGCGCAGGCTCACCGCGAGGGCACCGGCGGCGACCACTCCGGCGGCGGCGGACGTGGGGGCGTTGATGAATCCGTCAGGCACGTGCACCGTTCGATGATAGTGGCTTGTTGCGAACCAGTTGCAAGAGCGAGGAGGTCGTCATCCCGTCCGAGCGGCCCGCCGTCAGGATGTGTAAATCGGAATATATGGGACATTAGTAACAAAGCGCAAAAGCAGCTGCTGGTTGGGTCACCGAGTGTGAGGGGTCGTCTGATGTCTGTAGTCGAGCAGTACACGCGAGCCCACATAGTCACCGATGACGACTCCCTGGACGAGCACGGCGCCGTCCCGGTCGTTCTGCGCTACGACCCGGAGGACGACCCGCGCTCGGTGCGGATCGGGCTGCCCGGCGCGCACGAGTGGAGGTTCTCCCGGTCGCTGCTCGAAGAGGGCCTGATCGCCCCCGTCAGCAGCGGACCGGTGCGGGTGTGGCCCTGCGGCCGGGTGCAGGCCGTGGTCGAGTTCCACTCCCCGCAGGGCGTCTCGGTGGTGGAGTTCGAGACCAGGACGCTGCTGAGATTCCTGCGGCGCACCTACACGGCCGTGGCGGCGACCAGCAGGGCCATGGTCCACCACTGACTCCTGCGCGCGTGCCGCCGGGACGCTCGCTCAGCCGCCCATCTTCAGCAGGGCCGCCACGATCGGGCCCGCCGTGTCACCGCCGTGGCCGCCCGCCTGGACGACGCCCGCCGCCGCGAGATCACCGCGGTAGGCGGTGAACCAGCCGTTCGGCTTCTTCTGGCCGTCGACCTCGGCGGAGCCGGTCTTGGCGCCGACGTCGCCGCCGACCCCGGACATCGCCTTGGCCGCCGTGCCGTACGCCGCGGTGTACGCCATGACGTCCTTCAGCTGGGCCCGGGTCTTCGACGACATCGTGCGCGAGGCCTTCGCCAGCGTGCGGTGGTCCACCGAGGGGTCCACCAGGTACGGCTGATGGAAGACGCCCGCCTGCACCGTCGCCGACACCGACGCCATGTTCAGCGGGTTCATGCGCACCCCGCCCTGCCCGATCAGTGAGGCGCCCATCTGCGCGCCGCTCTGCACCGGGACGGAGCCGTCGAACGACGGCACGCCGATGGCCCAGTTGTTCAGGCCGAGGCCGTAGACCTGCTGGGCCTCCTTCGTCAGGTCGCTGTTGGACAGCTTCGGCGCGAAGTCGATGAAGGCGTTGTTGCAGGAGGCCCCGAAGCTCAGCCTGAAGCTGCCCTTCTTGATCTCCGAGTCGGCGTCGTTGTGGAACGTCCAGCCGGCGAGCTTGTACGTCTTGGGGCAGGGGTGCGAGGCGTCCGGGGTGACGAGCCCCTTCTCGAACAGCATCGTCGACGTCACGATCTTCATCGTGGAGCCGGGCGCGAGGGAGCCCTGGAAGCCGGTGTTGAAGCCGTGGCCGGTGTTCGCCACGGCGAGGATCTCACCCGTCGACGGGCGCATCACGACCACCGACGCCCGCTTCTGCCCGGACACCTGGTGCTCGGCGGCGGCCTGGAGGGTGGGGCTCAGCGTCGTCTTCACCGTGCCCGGGGTGCCCTTGCTCAGCTCGGCCAGCGTCTTGTCGGGCAGCTCCGCCTTCTTCGACGCGGTGCCGCGCACCACCCGCAGTTCGACGCCCGCCTTGCCGCCGGCCGTCTTGCCGTACTTGTCGCGCAGCCCGTCCAGCACCGTGCCCAGCGACGGGTACCTGGCGGCGGTCAGCTCGCCGCCGTCCCGGTCCAGGGCCTTCACCGGAGGGGTGCCGGACTCGCCGGTGACCAGTCTGTCGCCGTCCTTGAGGTCCGGGTGGACGACGGAGGCGTGCCAGTCGACCACCGGTGCGCCGTCGGTGGCACGGCGCACGACGGTCAGCGCGCTGTCGTACGCCAGCGGCTTGCTCAGACCCTTGTACGACACCGTCGCCTTGACGTGGAAGGGGACCTTGCCGCCGCTGGGGGTGCCCTCGGTCAGCGTGACGTCCTTCAGGTGCGCGTCCTTGGTGTAACCGGTGAGCAGGGCGCCGGCCGCGGTGGAGTCGCTGGTCGTGGCCGCCGCCTCGGCCGGCCTGCCCTGCTGCCAGGCAGACAGGAAGCGCCCGGCCGTGGTCTGCACCTCGGCCGCCGACAGGGGTCCGGTGGGCACCTTCCGGTGGCCGCTCGCCGACGTGGTCCGGGTCTGGTCCTCGGCCGCGGCGCCACCGCCGTACAGCGCGTACGCGCCGACACCGGCGCCGACGGCGACCACGGCGATCACACTGCCGACCACGGCCGGACTCGTCTTCCGTCGCTCGGCGACGCGCCTTCTCTTGCCCACTGCCTTCCGTCCTTTGCGATCCCCAGGCCCCCGTCGCCCGCGCTGCTCGTGCCGCCTTCGGCGCACCCACGCAACCAACGACGGCACCCACCCTAGAGTCCCGCTCTGTGCGGGTGACTTCGGCCACCAGTCCGTAGCCAAGCTGCGACAAAGCCGGGCCGCCCGGCTCAGCCGCCCGCGCGCAGCACCGCCGCCACGATGGGGCCGGCCGCTTCGCCGCCGTGGCCGCCCTCCTGGGTCATGGCGGCGGCCGCCACGTCGTTGCGGTACCCGGTGAACCAGCTGTTGGACTTCGCCTGCCCGTCGACCTCGGCGGAGCCGGTCTTCGCGCCGATGCTGCCGCTCAGCCCGGACATCGCGTGGGCCGCCGTGCCGCTGGTGGCGGTGCGGTGCATCATCTGCCGCAGCTGGGCGACCGTGCTCGCCGGAAGGCCCCGGGCCGTGGCGAGTTCGCGGTCGTCGAGCTTCGGGGAGACGAGGACCGGCTGACGGAACCGGCCCGTCATCGCGGTGGCCGTCACCGACGCCATGTTCAGCGGGCTCATCTGCACCTGGCCCTGCCCGATCATGTTGGCCGCCTGGTCCGGGCCGGTGACGGCGGGCACCGAGCCGTCGAAGGAGGGGATGCCGCTCTTCCAGTTGTCCCGGCCGAGCCCGAAGCGGTCCTGAGCCTCCCTGGTCAGGGCGTCCGACCCGCCTCGGTCCGCGAGGTCGTCGGTGAGCTTGACGAAGGCCGTGTTGCAGGAGCGCGCGAAGCTGTCGGAGAGGGTGGCGTGCTCGTCGGGCTCGAGGCCCTTGAGGTTGTGGAAGGTCTGGCTCTGCCACACCGCCTCCGGAGGGCAGGGGGCGGGCCCGTTCGCCGTGGTGATCCGGTTGTCGATCAGGGCGGCGGCACTGATGATCTTCATCGTGGAGCCGGGCGCGAGGCGCCCCAGGAACGCCGCGTTGAAGGCGTCCTCGCGGTGGTTGGCCACCGCCAGCACCTCACCCGTGGACGCCTTCACGGCCACGACCGAGGACTCGGTGAACCGTTGCACGGCCTGCTCGGCCGCCGCCTGCGCGCTCGCGCTGAGCGTGGTGCGCAGCTTGCCCGCCCGGCCCTTGGCGAGGGTGACGATGGGGGTCTCGGCGGCATTGGTGTCGGCGTGACGGATGCTCAGCTCGATGGAGGGCGTGCCGCCCGCCTTGTCGCCGTACTTCGCGCGCAGCTCGTCCAGGATCGGCCCGAGGGAGGGGTACTTCTCCTTCGTCAGCACGGCGCCGTTGCGGTCGACCGCCTCGATCGGCGGGGCGGCCGACGCGCCCGTGACCAGCGTGTCGCCCTTCTTCAGCTCGGGGTACACCAGGGCCGGCTGCCAGTCGACCAGCGGCCGGTGGGTGTTGGTGCCGCGCACGACGCTCAGGCTGCTGCGGTAGGCCAGCGGCTTGGACTTCCCGTCGTAGGAGACGGTCGCCTCGACCGAGAAGGGGACGGTGGTGCCGGTGGCCTGCTGAGGCGTGATCTTCACATGGGTGAGGTGCGCGTCGCCGCCGTAGGACGTGAGCAGCTCCTCGGCCGCGTCCGGGAAGTTCGTGTAGGAGGCGGCCGTCGCCGCGTCGCCCTTCTCCCACGCGGTGAAGAACTTCTCCGACGCCTCCTTCACCTCGTCCCCGTCCGGAGGCCCGGTCTTCACGGGGGCGGCCCCACTCCCGGTGGTGGTGTCCCCGTTCAGCGCGGACACGAAGTTGTACCCCCCGTACGCCGCGCCGCCCACCAGCACGACGCACACCCCGCTGACTATGGCGGCCTTGGCCCCCTTGCGCATGAGAGCGCTCCCTCCCCGTTTCCTCCTCGGCACTGTAAGTGGCGTGAGGGGAAAGTGTGAGGGCTGTTTCCGGATGTTGTCCTAAGAGAGATCGGCCCGCTGACTCACACCCAGGCATCCAGCCACGTACGTGAACGCCAGACTTCCGCCATCGGGTGCCGTCCGACGCCCACGGCGAGGAGAAGACCCTGGAGATCCGGGCGGCCCTGGCCCGCCGGACACCTGCGCCGCGGTCGGCGCTGACCCGGGGAGCCGCCCGGCAGCAACCATCGACGACCGGCAACGACCACGAGGGCGCGGCAGACCGCCGCGCCCTCGTGGTGTGTGCGTCCGGCTAGACCCAGGTATCGAGCCACATCCGCGACCGCCACTGGTCCATGGGGATGGCCGTGCCCGTGTAGAGGGGCCAGAAGTAGATGAAGTTCCAGGCGATCAGGAGGACCAGGACGCCCGCGCCGGTGGTACCGATGACGCGGCGGGTGTCGGTGGAGCCGGGTGGGCCGATGATCGCGCCGATCAGCATGGTGACGGCCAGGCACAGGAACGGCACGAAGACGATCGTGTAGAAGAAGAAGATCGTCCGCTCCTGGTAGTTGAACCAGGGCAGCCAGCCGGCCGCGACACCGCAGGCGATCGCGCCGGCCCGCCAGTCGCGGCGGAAGAACCAGCGCCACAGGACGTACACCAGCGCGGCGCAGGCCGCCCACCACAGCACCGGTGTGCCGATGGCGAGGACCTCGCGGGCGCACTTCTCGCCGGCGTCGGCCGGGCAGCCCGCCGTGCCGGGCGAGGGGGACTCGTAGAAGTACGACACCGGGCGGGCGTCGACGATCCAGCTCCACGGGTTCGACTGGTAGGTGTGCGGCGAGGACAGGCCGACGTTGAACTTGTAGACCTCGTGCTCGTAGTGCCACAGGCTGCGCCACCAGTCGGGCATCAGCCGGCTCCAGTGGCTGCCCCTGCCGTCGGTCACCGCCCAGTTGCGGAAGTAGCCCCCGGTGCCGTCCGCCGGGGAGAGGATCCAGCCGGTCCACGACAGCAGGTAGGTCAGGAGCGCGACCGGCACCGTGGCCAGGAAGGCGAACCCCACGTCGTACTTGAGCACCGCCGCGTAGGGGCGGCCGGCACCGGCGACCTTGCGGGTGCCGACGTCCCACAGCACGGTCATCACGCCGAAGGCCACCAGGAAGAACAGGCCGTTCCACTTGGTGCCGATCGCCAGGCCGAGCAGCAGGCCCGCCAGCCAGCGCCAGGGGCGCCACATCAGCCAGAACGTGTCCGCCGTGCGGGCGTCCGGGCGCACCCGGCCGTCCGCGTCGGCCGGGAGCGCGGCGGCGAGTCTCGCGCGCGCCTGGTCCCGGTCGATGAGCAGACAGGCGAACGCGGCCAGCACGAAGAACATCAGCACGCCGTCGAGAAGCGAGGTGCGGCTCATCACGAAGGCCAGCCCGTCCACCGCCATCAGCGTGCCCGCCAGGCAGCCGAGGAAGGTGGAGCGGAACAGCCGGCGGCCGACCCGGCACAGGATCAGCACGGAGAGCGTGCCGAGCAGCGCCGTCATGAAGCGCCAGCCGAACGGGTTGAACCCGAACATCAGCTCGCCCAGGCCGATCACGTACTTGCCGACCGGCGGGTGCACCACGTACGCCGCGTCGGACGGCAGGGTGACGTGGCCGCCGGTGTTCAGGATGAGGTCGTTGGCGTTCTTGTCCCAGTTGACCTCGAAGCCGCGGTGGACGATCGCCCACGCGTCCTTGGCGTAGTACGTCTCGTCGAATATCACCGCCTTCGGGCTGCCCAGGTGCCAGAACCGCAGCACGCCCGCCAGCAGCGTGACCAGCAGCGGCCCGCCCCAGCCCGACCAGCGCTCGAGGCGGTCGGCGAGCGTGTGCGGCACACCGAGGGCCGCCCACAGCCGCGGGCCCGGCCGGGTGTACGGCGGCAGCAGCCGGTCGCGTACGTCACTGGCGGGGCCCGCCGGGGCCGCCGCGTAGCCGAAGCGGCGCAGCCGCCACTGCCACGACGGCCGCTGGTCGTGGGGGGCCAGGTCCTGCCGGGGGTCCGTGGAGGACGCGGTACTGGTCACCGCGCCATCGTAGGGAACCGGGCTGTGTGAGTCCCGCGCATGGGCGGTACCGGAGGATATGCGCCTGCTCACGAAGGACCTCACCGGACGCGCGGGGCGGGGCGTACGCGGACGCTTGAGAGGATGGGTGGTGTGAGTGGAACCCTAGTTTTGGCCGGCACCCCCATCGGCGACGTCCAGGACGCGCCGCCCCGGCTCGCCGAGGAACTGGCGGGCGCGGACGTGGTCGCCGCGGAGGACACCCGGCGGCTGCGCCGGCTCGCGCAGGCGCTCGGCGTGACACCGCGCGGGCGGATCGTGTCGTACTTCGAGGGCAACGAGTCCGCCCGTACGCCGGAGCTGGTCGAGGAGCTGCTCGGCGGGGCGCGGGTGCTGCTGGTCACGGACGCGG
The DNA here is from genome assembly GCF_032658145.1 of Streptomyces sp. MK7. Lineage (NCBI taxonomy): Bacteria > Bacillati > Actinomycetota > Actinomycetes > Kitasatosporales > Streptomycetaceae > Streptomyces > Streptomyces sp. MK7. Next base: position 53,231 of record NZ_JAVACL010000014.1, on the reverse strand, counting down.
GCATGCCGTCGGTGTCCGACCCCGGCTACCGGCTGGTCGCGGCGGCCGTGGCCAAGGACGTGCGGGTGACCGCCGTGCCCGGGCCGTCCGCCGCGCTCACCGCGCTGGCGCTGTCCGGCCTGCCGGTCGACCGGTTCTGCTTCGAGGGGTTCCTGCCGCGCAAGGCGGGCGAGCGGCTCTCCCGGCTGCGGGAGGTCGCGGACGAGCGGCGCACCCTGGTCTACTTCGAGGCCCCGCACCGGCTCGACGACACCCTGGCGGCGATGGCCGAGGTGTTCGGCCCCGGGCGGCGCGCCGCCGTGTGCCGTGAGCTGACCAAGACCTACGAGGAGGTCAGGCGCGGCGGGCTGGGCGAGCTGGCCGCGTGGGCCGCCGAGGGGGTGCGCGGCGAGATCACGGTGGTGGTCGAGGGGGCGCCGGAGAAGGGGCCGGAGGAGATCGGCGCCGAGGAGCTGGTGCGGCGGGTGCGGGTCCGCGAGGAGGCCGGCGAGCGGCGCAAGGAGGCCATCGCGGCGGTCGCCGCGGAGGCCGGGGTGCCCAAGCGCGAGGTGTTCGACGCGGTGGTGGCGGCGAAGCACGCGGGTTGACGCGGGGAGGCCGCGCGCGGTTGTGAGACGGCGCTCAGACCCACTCTGAGCAGGGCGTATCTCGCATGAGCGCGCGCCCCATGCGGGGGCAAAGGGCCGTTTCGGGAAGGCAAAGCGACACCTGCCGTTCAGGGGAGCCTTGGGCAAGCGCGGTCCAAATCGGCTCCAACACTCGACAGGCCTGCTGCGCGGGCGCCGGCGGAGGCGTCCACTGGAGGAAGGGACGGATCCGTCCCTTCGCCCAGCGGACACGAGGAGCTGGCATGAGCGAGATCACAGGGCAGGCCGGCCACCGCGGCGCGACTGCCGCCGTCGTCAACGAGTCGTACTCCTTCGCCTGCATGCGATGCGGGCACGGCTGGGAGCAGTCGTACGAGATAGAGCACCACACGGACGCCGACGGCAACGAGTTCGTGCTGTACGTGGCGGACGGCCGGGTCGTGCCGTCGCCGCTGTCCAGGCCCAGCTGCCGCAACTGCGACGGCCACGTCGTGCGGATCATGCGGGCGGGCCGGGTGTCGTCGGCACAGAGCCACCTGCACGAACGCGAGCACCGGCACCAGCGTCCGGCAGGTCCCGTGATGGACCCGGCACCCGAGTCCCCGCCCGGGGAGGAGGCGGGGACCGACCGACCGGAACCCCATCACTGGCATCTGTCCGACCTGCTGCACCCGTTCCACCACCGCAAGGCGGGCTGACGGAACGGCCGGCAGGCTGACGGGCCGGCCGGCGGACCGACCTCCGGCCGGTCGGCCGGCAGGCTGTCGGTCCGCGGAACGGGCCTGCGGTCGGCTCGGGGGCGGGCGTCCGGGGCTGGCGGTCGGCTGGCCGGCCGCGTTGTGCGCACGGCTGGGCGATCGGCCTGTGGTCGGTGGACGGGCGGCGGATGTCCCGCGGGTCGGTGGATCGCTGGTGGCCTGTGCGCGGCTACCGGTCGGGCGATCGGCCTGCGGCCGGGCTGTGCGCGGCCATCGATCCGGCGATCGGCCATCGGTCGGGCCGCGCGCGGTCATCGGGTGGGCGGCTGGGCTGCGGGCGGCCGGTGGGTGGCGTCGGTGGGTCCGTGAGGGCATGTCCCTTTCGTAGGATCGGGGCATGCCCTCCCATGCCGACAAGAACGCGGCGCCCCCGCTTCCGGAGCCTCTCCGGATACCGGTCGCCGACTCGCACACCCACCTCGACATGCAGTCCGGCACGGTCGAGGAAGGTCTGGCCAAGGCCGCGTCGGTGGGGGTGACCACGGTCGTCCAGGTCGGCTGCGACATCAACAGCTCGCGCTGGGCCGCCGAGACGGCCGCCGCGTACGAGAGCGTCCACGCGACGGTCGCCCTCCACCCGAACGAGGCGCCGCGCATCGTTCACGGCGACCCCGACGGATGGTCCCGGCAGGGCGCCAGGAAGCCCGGTGGCGACGCCGCCCTCGACGAGGCACTCGCCGAGATCGACCGGCTGGCCGCGCTGCCCCAGGTCAGGGGCGTCGGCGAGACGGGACTGGACTACTTCCGCACCGGGCCCGAGGGCAAGGAGGCGCAGGAGAGGTCCTTCCGCGCCCACATCGAGATCGCCAAGCGGCACGGCAAGGCCCTCGTCATCCACGACCGCGAGGCCCACGCCGACGTCCTGCGCGTCCTGAAGGAGGAGGGCGCCCCCGAGCGGACGGTGTTCCACTGCTACTCCGGCGACGCCGAGATGGCCGAGATCTGCGCCCGCGCGGGCTGGTTCATGTCCTTCGCCGGCAATGTCACCTTCAAGAACGCCCAGAACCTGCGGGACGCCCTCGCCGTCGCCCCGCTGGAGCTGGTCCTGGTGGAGACCGACGCGCCCTTCCTCACCCCGGCGCCGTACCGGGGGCGGCCGAACGCGCCGTATCTGATCCCCGTCACGGTGCGCGCCATGGCGGCTGTGCGTGGCATCGACGAGGACACGCTGGCGACGGCCCTCGCCGCGAACACCGCCCGGGCCTTCGCCTACTGACCGTCATGACCATCACTCACCGACCGTCACCGTAGACACCCTCCGTAGTCGCGCCGCTTTGGAGAGTGACGGCCACTCCGCTAGGTTCTGGGGCTCCGATCCGCCCCCGGACCCAGCCCTGTGGAGTGTGTCTGCGTGAGCAGTCCGCCGTACGAGACGTACCGCCCGCCGTATGAGCCTTGCGGCCCGTCGTACGAGGCGTATGACGAGACCGCCGGGACCTGTGAGACCGGTGAGCCGGAGCCGTCGGTTCCCCGGCAGACGCGGCGCGGCGGGGCGCGGCGGGGCGCGCGGCGGCGCAGGGCGCGCTCCCCGGAGCGCCCGGAGGCGGGCGTACGGCGGCTGCTGCCGCAGGCGCTGGTCGTCGCGTTCCTGGCGGGCGGCACCACCGCGTTCGTCGCCCAGGACAAGGCGATCGAGCTGAGCGTCGACGGCCGGCCGCGCACCCTGCACACCTTCGCCGACGACGTCTTTGAACTGCTGGCCGAGCAGGGCGTGCGGCTCGGCGCGCACGACACGGTGGCACCCGCCCCCGGCGCGGCCCTCACCAGCGGCGACGAGGTCGCGGTCCGCCACGGCCACCCGGTCCGGCTCACCCTGGACGGACAGCGGCACGAGCTGTGGACGACGGCCCGCACCGTCGAGGGGGCACTCAGACAGTGGGGAGTGCGCGCGGAGGGCGCGTATCTGTCGGTCCCGGGCCCCCGGCCGATCGGACACGCCGGAATCACGCTCGACGTGCGCACCGAACGCTCGGTCACGATCATGGCCGACGGCCGCGCCCGCACCATCCGCACCAACGCCCCGACCGTCGGGCAGGCGGTGGAGGAGGCCGGAGTCACCCTGCGCGGCCAGGACACCACCTCCGTGCCGCCCGGCAGCTTCCCGCGCGACGGGCAGACCGTCACCGTGCTGCGCGTCACCGGCATGCGCGAGGTGCGCGAGGAACCCATCGCCTTCACCGTGCGCCGCACCGCCGATCCCACCCTGTTCCGCGGCACGGAGATCGTCGAACGGGCCGGCCGGCCGGGGGTCCTCCGGGTCACGTACACCCTGCGCACCGTCAACGGCGTGCGGCAGCGGCCGCGGCGCGTGGAGTCGGAGGTCGTGCGCGCGCCGCGCTCGCGGATCGTCAAGGTCGGCACACGGCCCCACCCGCCGTCGGTACGGGGCACCGACCACCTGAACTGGCGGGGTCTCGCGCAGTGCGAGTCCGGCGGCCGGCCGGACGCGGTGGACTCGTCCGGCACGTACGGGGGCCTGTACCAGCTCGACGAGGGCACCTGGCACAGCCTCGGCGGCCGAGGACGCCCGCAGGACGCGTCGGCGGAGGAACAGACGTACCGCGCCGGGAAACTGTACGTCCGGCGCGGGGCCGGCCCCTGGCCGCAGTGCGGGGACAGGCTGCACGGCTAGGGATCGGCTAGGGAGTGTCTCGTCGATCGGGCCGGATCAGGACGAGACCTGGTCCGGGCCCCCGTACCCTTGTGCCGTGAGCAGCCCCACCCCCGACGCCCTCCTGGGCCCCGCCGACATCCGTGAGCTGGCGGCCGCCCTCGGCGTGCGCCCCACCAAACAGCGCGGCCAGAACTTCGTGATCGACGCGAACACGGTCCGCCGTATCGTCCGCACCGCCGACGTCCACCCCGAGGACGTGGTCGTCGAGGTCGGCCCGGGGCTCGGCTCCCTCACCCTGGCGCTGCTCCAGGCCGCCGACCGGGTGACCGCCGTCGAGATCGACGACGTGCTCGCCGCCGCGCTGCCCTCGACCGTCGCCGCCCGCATGCCCGACCGCGCCGACCGTTTCGCCCTGGTGCACTCCGACGCCATGCACGTCACCGAGCTGCCGGGCCCGGCCCCGACCGCCCTGGTGGCGAACCTGCCCTACAACGTCGCCGTCCCCGTGCTGCTGCACATGCTCGACACCTTCCCGAGCATCGAGCGCACCCTCGTGATGGTGCAGTCGGAGGTCGCCGACCGGCTCGCCGCCGCCCCCGGCTCCAAGGTGTACGGCGTGCCGTCCGTGAAGGCGAACTGGTACGCCGAGGTCAAGCGGGCCGGCGCGATCGGCCGCAACGTCTTCTGGCCCGCGCCGAACGTCGACAGCGGGCTGGTGTCGCTGGTGCGGCGCACCGAGCCGATCAAGACCACGGCCACCAAGGGCGAGGTGTTCGCCGTCGTCGACGCCGCCTTCGCCCAGCGCCGCAAGACCCTGCGGGCCGCGCTCGCCGGATGGGCCGGGTCGGCCGCGGCGGCCGAGGCGGCCCTGGTCGCGGCCGGGGTGTCGCCGCAGGCGCGCGGCGAGTCGCTGACCGTGGAAGAGTTCGCGCGTATCGCAGAGCACAGGGAGTCCGACAACCAGTGAGCGTCACCGTCCGCGTCCCGGCCAAGGTCAACGTCCAGCTCGCCGTCGGCGCCGCCCGCCCGGACGGCTTCCACGACCTGGCGAACGTCTTCCTCGCGGTCGGCCTGTACGACGAGGTCACCGTCACGCCCGCGGACGAACTCCGCATCACCTGCGAGGGCCCGGACGCCGCCCAGGTCCCCCTGGACCGCACCAACCTCGCCGCCCGCGCGGCCGTCGCGCTCGCCGCGCGCCGGGGCATCGAGCCGGCCGTCCACATCCACATCGCCAAGGACATCCCGGTCGCCGGCGGCATGGCGGGCGGCAGCGCGGACGGCGCGGGCGCGCTGCTCGCCTGCAACACGCTGTGGGGTACGGGCGCCTCGCGCGCCGAACTCCTCGCCATCTGCGCCGAACTGGGCAGCGACGTGCCCTTCAGCCTGGTCGGCGGGGCGGCGCTCGGGACCGGACGCGGCGAGCAGCTGACGGCCCTGGAGGTCGGCGGCACCTTCCACTGGGTGTTCGCGGTCGCCGACGACGGGCTGTCCACGCCGGCGGTGTACGGCGAGTTCGACCGGCTGGCGGAGGGGCGGGAGATTCCCGAGCCGGTCGCCTCGGAGGACCTGCTGGCCGCGCTGGCGAAGGGGGACGCGACCGCGCTCGCCGCCGCGCTCTCCAACGACCTCCAGCCCGCGGCGCTGTCCCTGCGGCCGTCGCTGGCGGACACACTCGCGGCGGGGCGTGCGGCGGGCGCGTCGGCGGGGCTGGTGTCGGGGTCGGGGCCCACGACGGCGTTCCTCGCGGCGGACGCCGAGTCGGCGGCTGCGGTGGCGGAGGCGCTGCGGGCGTCGGGGACGTGCCGCGCCGTCCGGGTCGCCGAGTCTCCGGCGGCCGGGGCGGCGGTTCTCTGAGGGGCTCAGAACTCTTCGATGGCCGTCAGGTCGATGTCGATCGGGTACGGCTTGGCCACCTTGATGCGGTGGCGGTGCATCCCGCGTGCACGTATACCCCGGTGACCGGGTCAAGTTCGTAGACGTGGATCACCGGCCTGCCGGTGTGTCCGATTTCCTCGACCCGCCAGAAGTTCTCGACCGATCACGTCATCACGAAGAGTGACCATCGCCTCGCGCGTCACCGCCCACCCCCGAGGCCCTACGCTTGAAGGCTGACCCGCCCCCCTGCACAGGAGTGAAATGGCCGTCAACCTGGTCAATGTCGAGAACGTCAGCAAGGTCTACGGCACGCGTGCCCTGCTCGACGGTGTGTCACTCGGCGTGTCCGAGGGGGACCGGATCGGGGTCGTCGGACGCAACGGCGACGGCAAGACCACGCTCATCCGGATGCTCGCCAAGCTGGAGGACGCCGACTCCGGGCGGGTCACGCACTCCGGCGGGCTGCGGCTGGGGGTGCTCACGCAGCACGACTCCCTCGACCCCGAGGCGACCGTCCGGCACGAGGTCATCCGGGACATGGCCGACCACGAGTGGGCCGGCAACGCCAAGGTCAGGGACGTGCTGACGGGACTGTTCGGCGGGCTGGACCTGCCCGGCTTCCCCAAGGGGCTGGACACCGTCATCGGACCGCTGTCCGGTGGTGAGCGGCGGCGCATCGCGCTGGCCAAGCTGCTCATCGAGGAACAGGACCTGATCGTCCTGGACGAGCCCACCAACCACCTCGACGTCGAGGGCATCGCCTGGCTCGCCGGGCACCTGCGCGGCCGGCGTTCGGCGCTGGTCTGCGTCACCCACGACCGGTGGTTCCTCGACCAGGTCTGCACCCGCATGTGGGACGTCCAGCGCGGCACGGTCCACGAGTACGACGGCGGCTACTCCGACTACGTCTTCGCGCGCGCCGAGCGCGAGCGCATCGCCGCCTCCGAGGAGGCCAAGCGGCAGAACCTGATCCGCAAGGAGCTGGCCTGGCTGCGGCGCGGCGCCCCCGCCCGTACGTCCAAGCCGCGCTTCCGCGTCGAGGCCGCCAACGAGCTGATCAAGGACGTGCCGCCGCCGCGGGACCGCAGCGAGCTGATGAAGTTCGCCTCCTCGCGGCTCGGCAAGACCGTCTTCGACCTGGAGGACGTGACCGTCCAGGCCGGGCCCAAGGTGCTGCTCAAGCACGTCACCTGGCAGCTCGGCCCCGGCGACCGCATCGGTCTCGTCGGCGTCAACGGCGCCGGCAAGACCTCCCTGCTGCGGGCCATGCAGCAGGCCGCCCGGACCGAGGGCGAGGCACAGCCCGCGGGCGGCCGGATCGCCGTGGGCAGGACGGTGAAGCTGGCGTACCTGTCCCAGGAGGTCGCCGAACTCGACCCCGCCTTGCGGGTCCTGGAGGCCGTGCAGCAGGTGCGCGAGCGCGTGGACCTCGGCAAGGGGCGGGAGATGACCGCCGGCCAGCTGTGCGAGACGTTCGGCTTCAGCAAGGAGAAGCAGTGGACGCCGGTGGGCGACCTGTCCGGCGGTGAGCGGCGCCGGCTCCAGCTGCTGCGCCTGCTCATGGACGAGCCCAACGTCCTCTTCCTCGACGAGCCCACCAACGACCTCGACATCGAGACCCTCACCCAGCTGGAGGACCTCCTCGACGGCTGGCCCGGCTCGATGATCGTCATCTCCCACGACCGGTTCTTCGTCGAGCGCACCACCGACACGGTGCACGCCCTCCTCGGCGACGGCACGCTGCGCATGCTGCCGCGCGGCATCGACGAGTACCTGGAGCGGCGCCGGCGCATGGAGGAGTCGGTCGCCGCGCAGGCCGCCGCCACCGCCGCGCCCAAGCCGGCGACCACGGAGAAGAGCGCCGCCGAGCAGCGCGCCGCGAAGAAGGAACTCCAGAAGATCGAGCGGCAGTTGGACCGGATCTCCGAGAAGGAGTCCACGCTGCACGCCCAGATCGCCGAGCAGGCGACGGACTTCACGAAGGTGGCCGAACTCGACGCCCAGCTGCGTGACCTGACGGGGGAGCGCGAAGAACTGGAGCTGCGCTGGCTCGAACTGGCCGAGGACGCATAGGAGTGTGAAGACCGGCGTGTGAAGACCGGCGTGTGAAGACCGGCGTGTGAAGACCGGCGCGTGAAGACCGGCGCGTGCGCCGCGTGAAGGCGTCGTGAAGGCGCGTAACGGGGGCATCACAGGCCGGTTCTCCCTTGGGAACAGGGGTGGACGCGGCCCGGTGGGGTGTCGGTGCCGGGTGATAAGAAGGAGCGGCCGGAGAAGTGCCCGGCCTGTGTGAGTGCGACTCTGGGGCCTTCGCGAATCTCAGGGCGTGGCTAAAAGTCAGTCGATGAGGGGGAAACGCGCTGATGACTCAGCCGCCCAACCAGCCGCCGCAGGGCGGATTCGGACCACCGGAACCGCAGGACCCACGGCAGGCCACGCCCCCGCCTCCGGCGCAGCCGCCGCAGGACGCCCCGCAGACCCCGCCGCCTCCGGCACAGCCGCCGTCCGGTCCGCCGCAGCCCCAGCCCGGCTACGGCTACCCGCAGCAGCCCGGCCCCTACGGCCAGCCGGGACAGCCGGGCCGGCCGGGGCCGACAGGACCGTACGCCCAGCCGGGTCCCTACGGCGCCCCCGCCGCACCCGGTGCCCCCGCCGCACCCGGTGCCCCCGCGCCCGGTGCCCCCGCGCCCGGCCCCTACGACCGGCCGCCGCAGCCAGGACAGCAGCCGGGCCCGTACGGCTACCCGCAGCAGCCCGGTCCGTACGGTCAGCCGGGCCGGCCCGGTCCGTACGGACAGCAGCCCGGTTACGGCTACCCGCAGGCCCAGTTCCCGGGCGCGCCCGGCACCCCGCCGCCCGGCGGCGGCTCCCGCAACCCCTTCAAGGGCAAGCCCGCGGTCCTGATCGGCGCCGCCGTGGCCGTGCTGCTCGTCGTCGGCGGCACCGTGTGGGCCGTCACCGGCGGCGACGACGGCGGCGAGAAGAAGCCGGTCGCGCAGAAGAGCGGCGACTCCAAGCCCTCGGGGCCGTCCGCGTCCGGCGATCCGGTCAACCCCGGTGACGGCAGCGGCGACGGCGGCGACGACCCGGAGGACCTCAACTCGGGCCGCAAGGACGGCGAGGCGAAGGTGCTCTGGTACAAGGAGGCGCCCGACGCGCCCGGTTCCGGCGCCGACGCCCCCGGCATGTGGATCACCGACAAGGCGGCGGTGAAGGCGGCGTACAAGCAGGTACTGGCCTACAACGTCGGCGACGGCAAGCCCACATGGGCGCCGATCACCTTCCCGCAGAAGATCTGTGCGGTGACCCCGCAGAAGTCGGCCGACGACAAGGTCGTCGTGGCCTACGAGAGCGGCTCCAGCGACCGCGCCACGTGCAACCAGCTCCAGCAGATCGACCTGAACACCGGCAAGAAGGGCTGGAGCACGGAGCTCTCCGAGGGCCAGCTGTTCGACAGCACGATCACCATCGAGCTGACCGTCACCGGTAAGACGCTGATGGTGGGCCGCTCGCAGTCGGGTGTCGCGTACGACATCGACAGCGGCCACAAGCTCTACGACAAGAAGCGGTACGGCGAGGCCTGCTTCCCGGGCGCGTTCGCGGGCGGCACGCGGCTGATCTCGGTCTCGTCCTGCGGTGCGGGCAGCTCCAACGAGCACGACGAGGTGCAGGAACTCGACCCGGCCACCGGCAAGGTCAAGTGGACCAGGAAGATCCCCAAGGGCTGGACGGTCCAGCGGACCTTCTCCGTCGACCCCGTGGTGCTGTACTCGACCGACGAGAACAAGAAGCACTACAACATCTCGAGCCTGAACAACGACGGGTCCGTCCGTTCCCAGGTCGACTCCAAGGCCACCTTCGACCCGCAGTGCGGCTGGGCCATCCTGGAGCGCGACCTCCAGGGCTGCCAGGCCGTCGCCTCCGACGCCACCACGCTCTACCTGCCCACGCGGGCCACCACCGGCGCCAACGAGATCGTGGCCGTCAACCTCGCCACCGGCAAGGAGAAGTGGCGGGTGAAGTCCCCGCAGGACACCTCGATGCTGCCGATCAAGGTGGAGAACGGGAAGCTCGTCGCGTACGTCGAGCCGTCGTACGACGCGGGCGGCCAGGTCGTGTCGGTGTCGGTCACCGGGTCGGTCCACACCATCACCAAGCTGCTGCAGAACCCGCAGAGCACCGCGGAGATCGAGAACGGCTTCTTCTCCAAGGACATCGACTGGGTCGACGGACGCTTCTACATCTCCACCACCCGGCTGAGCGGCAACGACGAGTCGAGGGAGAAGCTGATGCTCGCCTTCGGCAAGTGAGGCGAGGCCGGCCGCCCGAGCGCGGCCGGCGCCGTTGCGCACCGCTCCCGACCCCGTCCCGTTCATCCGAGGTACCGTCATGACCCAGCCGCCTCCCCCGCCGCCCAACCAGCCGCCGCCGCAGGGCGGTTACGGCCAGCCGCAGGACCAGCGGCCCGAGCAGCCGCCGCAGCCTCCGCAGACCCCGCCCGCGTCGGGCGGCCCGGACGTCGCCGAGCCGCAGCACCAGGCCCCGGGCTACGGCTATCCGCAGGCCCCCCAGCCGCCCCAGGGCGCCCCGCAGACCCCGCCGCCTCCGGCGCAGCCGCCGTCCGGTCCGCCGCCGCCCCAGCCCGGCTACGGCTACCCGCAGGCGCCCCAGCCGGCGCAGCCGCCGCAGCAGCCCGCGGGCTACGGCTACCCCGGTCAGCCGGCCACGCCCGCCCCTGCACCCGCGCCTGCGCCGAACCCGTACGCCCAGCAGCAGCCCGGCGCGTACGGCACTCCGCAGCCCGGCGGGTACGGCACCCCGCAGCCCGGTTACGGATACCCCGGCCAGCCGGGGTATCCGGGTCAGCAGGCCACCGTGCCGGCGCAGGCCGGCCGGCCGGGCGGCGACGGGGAGAAGAAGAAGCAGCTGCTGATCATCGTCGCGGCCGTCGTCGCGATCGCGCTGATCATCGGCGGCGGCGTCCTGTACGCGAACTCGTCCGGCGACAGCGGCGGCAAGAAGGACACCGCCGGTACCAGCGGCGGCACCGGAGGCAAGGGCGGCGACAAGGGCGGCAGCGGCGGCACGCCGACCCGCGGCGACGAGAAGGTGCCGGCCGACACCAACGCCAAGGTGCTCTTCCAGGTGCCGATGCCGAAGGTGGACGACACCACCACCGTCTCCGGCTCCTGGCTCACCGACAAGGTGTACGCCAAGAGCGGCGTCGCCGAGATCGTCGGCTACGACCCCGGCAAGGGCACCAAGCTGTGGACGATCAAGCTGCCCGGCCCGGTGTGCCAGGTCACCCGCCACGTCACGGCGGACCACAAGACCGTGATCGCCTACGAGCCCGCCATGCCGACCAAGGACAAGCGCTACCACGGCTGCTCCCAGGTCTCGGCGATCGACCTCGACGCCGGGAAGAAGCTGTGGACGCGGACGGTCAAGACCGGTGACGAGCCGGTCAACCTCGAGAACGTCACCATCGGCGGGGGCACGGTCGCCCTGGGCAGCACCAGCGGCGGTGCCGCCTTCGACCTCGCCACCGGGAAGGCCCTGTGGACGCCGAAGCCGGGCGACACCTGCTACGACGCCGGCTACGGCGGCGGCGACAAGCTGGTGGCGGTGCGCAAGTGCGGTGACTACGACAACCCGCAGCTGCACATCCAGACCATCGACCCGAAGTCCGGGAAGGTGATCTCCGAGTACAAGATGGCGACGGGCGTCGAGTACGCGAGCGTGGTGTCGACGAACCCGCTGGTGGTCGCGGCGGACGTCGGCGACTCCGCCAAGGGCCGCGGCATCTCCGACATCTTCAGCATCGACAACAAGACGGGCGCCCTGCGCAACAAGATCTCGGTGCCCGCCGACCGGTACGCGGCCAAGTGCGACGGGATCACCCGGATCGAGGGCTGCTCCGGCATCGTGATCGGCAACGACCGGGCCTACCTGGCCACCGCCGAACACGACGGCAGCTCGGGCAGCTTCCGCGACACCAACGAGGTCGTCGCCTTCGACCTCGGCAGCGGCAAGCAGACCGGTCAGCGCGCGGACGCGGGAGACGGCTACACGATCACTCCGCTGCGCATGGACGGCGGCAACATCATCGCCTACAAGGAGCCGCCCTACGACAAGGGCGGTCAGATCGTGAGCATCGACGGCGCCTCGTTCAAGGAGACCAAGCTCCTGGAGAACCCCTCGGACCGGGCGGTCCGTGACGCGGAGACCACCTTCTCGACGGACTACGCGGAGATCCTTTTCCACAACGGGCGCCTGTTCATGTCCCAGGTCTACGCCTCGGACTTCTCCAGCTCGAGCGAACGCTATCTGGCCATCGCCTTCGGCACGTCCTGACGGCGTGACGTCCTGACGGCCTGGCGACGGCGTGAGGGCCACGCGGACGGCCTCGTCCCCGATCCGGGGGCGGGGCCGTCGCCGTACCCGCTCGTCACCTCTCGCCCCCGACATTCACCCGCGCGTGCGCCCCCGCACGTCACCGTCGTGTGCGCGGTGGGCCAAAAAGTCCGCCGATCCGGGGTGCTTCTCGCCGGTAGGGGCAGCGCGACGTCGAACTAGCGTGTAGCTTCCGGGGGCATGTGGGACGGGACTGCCGGGGGGCTTCCCGCCCGTGCGAGCCCGTCGGAGCATGGACGGCCCGATTGGGCATCCGTTGGGGGACTGGGGGGTTGCTCGATGGGAGTGCGGCTCATGGTGGTCGACGACCACCGACTGCTCGCCGAGGCACTGGCCTCGGCGCTGAAGCTGCGGGGGCATCGCGTGCTGGCCGCCGCGGCGCCGGCCGCGGGCGCGGCGGACCTGGTGATCAGCCGCGCGCCGGAGGTGTGCCTGCTGGGCACGGCGGCACCGGCCGAGCCGGGGGCGTTCGACCCGGTGGTGAAGATCAAGCGGGAACGTCCGCAGGTGGCCGTGGTCGTCCTCGGCCCCGTCCCCTCCCCGCGCGGCATCGCGGCGGCCTTCGCCGCGGGCGCCTCCGGCTACGTACGGCACGACGAGCGCATAGAGGGTGTGGAGCGCGCGATCATGAAGGCGCGCGCGGGGGAGGCGGCGGTGGCCCCGCAGCTGTTGCAGGGCGCCTTCGGCGAGCTGCTGAACCCGGCCGCCCAGCCGGACGACGAGGGACAGCGCCTGCTGCGGATGCTCACCCCGCGGGAGGTGGAGGTCCTGGTCCGGGTCGCCGAGGGCGAGGACACCCGGCTGATCGCGGCCGGCATGGGCATCGCCCCCAGCACCGCCCGCACCCACGTCCAACGCGTCCTGATGAAACTGGGCGTCGGCTCCCGCCTCGAAGCGGCGGCCCTGGCAGCCCGCACGGGCCTACTGGACCGCGCGGGCAAGCCCACATAGCTGCGGGCAGTCGTACCTCTCCCAGTGCTCAACGCCTGGGAGGTACCCCCATGGCGGCACGGGTGGGCGCAGCGGCCCCCCCCGTACGCGCGGGCAAGCGCACCCCAGCGCACCACCGGGAGCACCCGGCAGATCGCGCCCACCCAGCTACGTCACTCGCCCCTGGGCTCCTGCGCCGACGGCACCGGCGGCGCAGCCGGCCGCAGCTTCAGCCACACCAGGAAGAACACCCCCAGCACCAGCATCCCGATCCCGGTCCACAGGTTGATGTTCACCCCCTGCGCCTTGTCGATCGCCGCCTGCGAGTCCGTGATCCCGGTGACCGTCACGATGATCCCGTACAGCACGAACAACCCACCGATGATCCGCCGCAGATCGAAGATCCGCGCGGCGGTCGCGGACTTGCCCTCCAGCGCGGTGACTTCCCGCTGCACATCCTGCTCGGAGTACCCGGAGTTCTCGGAGTGCCCGGAGCGGGGTGCGGAGTTCTCGGAGTCTGACATGGTCTTCCAATCCTCCCGCGATCAGAACGAGAACGGGATGTAGCAGAGGGCGGCGAGGACGACGGCGCCCCACCCGAGCAGCGCGGGCCTGCGGTACCAGACCTCGTCACCGGGCGCGGCCGGCTCGGCCATGCCCGGCGAGCGGGTGCCGTAGACCAGGCCCTGGAGTTCCTCCTGCGGCCGCGGCCTGGTGAACAGCGACACGGCCACCATGACCACCGCGCCGGCGACGAACCCGGCGATCGCGGAGACGAAGTTGGCGCCCTGGTCGGTGGGGATGTCGATGATGCCGTGCTTGTAGAGGACGAAGTAGTTCACCATCGCCGCGGTCGTGCCGGCGAGCAGCCCCCAGAAGCCGGACTTCTTCGACGCGCGCTTCCAGAACATGCCGACGATGAACACCACGAACATCGGCACGTTGAAGAAGGAGAACAGCGTCTGCAGGTAGCTCATGATGTTCGAGAACGACGACGCCAGGAACGCCGTGCCGATCGAGGCGAGCACGCCGATCGCGGTGATCAGCCGCCCGAACCGCACGTAGTAGGTGTCCTCGCGGTCCTTGACGACGTACTTGGCCCAGATGTCGTTGGTGAACACGGTGTTGAACGAGGACACGTTGGCCGCCATGCCGGCCATGAAGGCGGCGAGCAGACCGGTCACCGCGATGCCGAGCACGCCGTTGGGCAGCAGCTCCTGCATCAGGTAGGGGATGGCGTCGTTGTACTGCAGCCCGGAGCCGGAGGTGCCGATCTTCGGCACCAGGGCGGCGGCGACCAGGCCCGGGATCATCACCAGGAAGACGATGAAGATCTTCGGGAACGCGGCGATCAGCGGGGTGCGCTGGGCGGCGGAGAGGTTCTTCGCGGACAGCGCGCGCTGCACCTCGGCGAAGTTGGTCGTCCAGTAGCCGAAGGACAGCACGAAGCCGAGGCCGAGGACGATGGTGAGCCAGTTGGCGCCGAGCGGGTTGCCGTGGCCGATCCCGGTGCCGCCCCAGGCGGTGGTGAAGTTCTCGCCGTGGGCGGCGGTGAGCTTGTGGGTCAGTCCGTCCCAGCCGCCCACCTTCCTCAGGCTGAGCACCACGATCGGGATGAGGGCCGCGAGGATCACGAAGAACTGCAGCACCTCGTTGTAGATCGCGGAGGACAGACCGCCGAGGGTGATGTAGGCGAGGACGAAGAAGCCGGCGACGACGATCGCCACCCATTGCGGCCAGCCCAGCAGCGCCTCCACGACGATCGCGAGGGCGTAGAGGTTCACGCCGGCGATGAGGATCGCCGCGAAGGCGAACAGGATCGAACTGAGCAGATGTGCGCCCCGGTCGAAGCGCAGCAGCAGGAACTCGGGCACCGAGCGCACCTTGCTGCCGTAGTAGAAGGGCATCATCACCAGGCCGAGGAAGACCATGGCCGGGATGGCACCGATCCAGTACCAGTGCACGGTGTACGCACCGTACTGGGCGCTGTTGGCGGCCATGCCGAGGATCTCGGTGGCGGCCAGGTTGGCGGAGATGAACGCCAGACCGGTGATCCACGCGGGCAGGGAGCGGCCGGAGAGGAAGAAGTCGAGGCTGGTCTTGACCGAGCGGCGCGCCGCGAAGCCGATGCCGAGGACGACCACGAAGTAGATGCCGAGGATCGTGTAGTCCAGGCCGTTGGTGGGGAGGCGTAGCTCCGCCGCCAGGTAGGCGGGTGCGTATGTGGGGGTTTGCATAAGAACTCGCTTCGTCGCGCGAACTGATCCAGCGTGGAACCTACGCCTTCGCGTTCAGAAAATGAACACTTTTGTTGGTGGTCTTTGTTTGATTGTGATGTAGAAGGTCGCCCAAGGGTTGACGTCAGCGGGATGGTGGGTTGTGATGTGTTATGTTTGATTGTGTTGGGTGATGGAGTGCGGAGCGGACCTGGATCCGGTAGGGAGTCCGACAGTGAAGAAGACCTCGACCCGACTGGCCGACGGTCGTGAGCTCATCTACTACGACCTGCGGGACGACGCCGTGCGCGACGCGGTCGACCGCCGCCCCCTGGAGCGGACCGTCACCACCTCCGAGATCCGCCGGGACGAGCTGCTCGGCGACGCGGTGGCCGTGGCCTCCCACCGCCAGGGCCGCACCTACCACCCGCCGGCCGACGAGTGCCCCCTGTGCCCCACCCGGGGCGAGCGGCTGACCGAGATCCCGGACTCCGCGTACGACGTGGTGGTGTTCGAGAACCGCTTCCCGTCGCTGGCCGGCGACTCCGGCCGCTGTGAGGTCGTCTGCTTCACCTCCGACCACGACGCCTCCTTCGCCGACCTGACCGAGGAGCAGGCGCGACTGGTGCTGGACGCCTGGACCGACCGTACGTCGGAACTGTCGCATCTGCCCTCCGTCGAGCAGGTGTTCTGCTTCGAGAACCGCGGCGCGGAGATCGGTGTGACGCTGGGGCACCCGCACGGCCAGATCTACGCCTACCCCTTCACCACCCCGCGCACCGCGCTGATGCTGCGGTCGCTGGCCGCCCACAAGGACGCGACCGGCGGGGAGAACCTCTTCGACGCCGTCCTCGCCCGGGAGCTCGCCGACGAGCGGATCGTCCTGGAGAGCGACCACTGGGTGGCCTTCGTGCCGTACGCCGCGCACTGGCCCTACGAGGTCCACCTCTACCCCCGGCGCCGCGTCCCGGACCTGCTCGCCCTGGACGAGCCGACCCGCTCGGAGTTCCCCCGGGTCTATCTGGAATTGTTGAGGCGCTTCGACCGGCTGTTCGGCGAAGGTGAGCCTCCGACGCCCTACATCGCGGCCTGGCACCAGGCCCCGTTCGGCGCGCTGGAGGAGTTCGACGGAGTCGTCCGCGAGGACTTCGCCCTCCACCTCGAGCTTTTCACCATCCGCCGCACTTCCGGCAAGCTGAAGTTCCTTGCGGGCTCCGAGTCCGGCATGAGCGTCTTCATCAACGACGTGCCACCGGAGCGCGCGGCCGAGCGACTGCGAGAGGTAGCGAGTTCATGAGCGGGAAGTACCTGGTGACGGGCGGCGCGGGTTACGTCGGGAGCGTGGTGGCCCAGCACCTGCTGGAGGCCGGGCACGAGGTCGTCGTGCTCGACAACCTCTCGACGGGCTTCCGCGAGGGCGTGCCCGCGGGCGCCGTCTTCATCGAGGGCGACATCCGCGACGCCGCCAAGTGGCTGGACTCCTCCTTCGACGCCGTTCTGCACTTCGCGGCGTTCTCGCAGGTCGGCGAGTCGGTGGTGAAGCCGGAGAAGTACTGGGACAACAACGTCGGCGGCACCATGGCCCTGCTCGGCGCCATGCGCGAGGCCGGCGTGAAGAAGCTGGTCTTCTCCTCCACGGCGGCGACCTACGGCGAGCCGGAGCAGGTCCCGATCGTCGAGGCCGCCCCGACCAAGCCCACCAACCCCTACGGCGCCTCCAAGCTCGCCGTCGACCACATGATCACCGGCGAGGCGGCGGCGCACGGCCTGGGCGCGGTCTCGCTGCGCTACTTCAACGTGGCCGGCGCCTACGGCGCGTACGGCGAGCGCCACAACCCCGAGTCGCACCTGATCCCGCTGGTCCTCCAGGTCGCCCAGGGCCGCCGCGACGCCATCTCGATCTACGGCGACGACTACGCCACCCCCGACGGCACCTGCGTCCGCGACTACATCCACGTGGCGGACCTGGCCGAGGCCCACCTGCTCGCCGTGAAGGCCGCCGTCCGGGGCGAGCACCTGATCTGCAACCTCGGCAACGGCAACGGCTTCTCCGTCCGCGAGGTGATCGAGACGGTCCGGCAGGTCACCGGCCACCCCATCCCGGAGGTCGTGGCCCCGCGCCGGGCCGGCGACCCGGCGGTCCTGGTCGCCTCGGCCGCCACCGCCCGCGAGAAGCTCGGCTGGAACCCGTCCCGCGCGGACCTCGCGGGCATCGTCGCGGACGCCTGGGAGTTCGCGCAGCACACCGCGAGGGAGCAGTAGTGGCGGCGGAGGAGACCCGGCGGACCCGGGAGATCAGGGAAGGCTTCACGGCTCTCTACGGCACCGAGCCGGACGGAGTCTGGGCGGCGCCGGGCCGCGTCAACCTGATCGGCGAGCACACCGACTACAACGACGGCTTCGTGATGCCCTTCGCGCTGCCGCACGTCACGATCGCCGCGGTGGCGCGGCGCGAGGACGGCGTGCTGCGCCTGCACTCGGCGGACGTGCCCGGCGGCCCCGTCGAGCTGCGCGTCGACGACCTGGCACCCGGGACCGACAAGGACTGGACGGCGTACCCGGCGGGCGTGGTCTGGGCCCTGCGGGAGGCCGGCCACGCGGTGACGGGCGCGGATGTGCACCTGACGTCGACGGTGCCCTCCGGCGCCGGCCTGTCCTCCTCGGCGGCGCTGGAGGTCGTGGTCGCCCTTGCCCTGAACGACCTCTGTGCCCTGGGCCTGAAGGGCTGGCAGCTGGCCCGCCTGTGCCAGCGCGCCGAGAACGTCTACGTCGGCGCCCCGACCGGCATCATGGACCAGACGGCATCGGCCTGCTGCGAGGCCGGGCACGCCCTGTTCCTCGACACCCGCGACCTCTCCCAGCGCCAGATCCCCTTCGACCTCGCGGGTCGGGGCCTGTGCCTGCTGGTGGTGGACACCCAGGTCAAGCACGCCCACAGCGACGGCGAGTACGGCAAGCGCCGGGCCGGCTGCGAGAAGGGCGCGGCCCTGCTGGGCGTGGACGCCCTGCGGGACGTCCCCTACGACGGCCTGGACGCGGCCCTGGAACAGCTGGGCGACGAGGAGGAGGTCCGCCGCCTGGTCCGCCACATCGTCACCGAGAACCGGCGCGTCGAACGAGTCGTGTCCCTCCTGGAGTCCGGCGACCCCCGGGCGATCGGCCCGGTCCTCACCGAGGGCCACGCCTCCCTGCGCGACGACTTCCGCATCTCCTGCCCGGAGCTCGACCTGATCGTCGACACGGCCCTGAGCACGGGGGCGCTGGGGGCGAGGATGACGGGCGGCGGCTTCGGCGGCTCGGCGATCGTCCTCACGGAGGAGACGGAGGCGTCCTCCCTCACCAAGGCGATCGAGGAGGCCTTCGCGAGCGCCGGCTTCACGGCCCCCCGAGCCTTCGAGGCAGTCCCCTCGGCGGGGGCCCGGCGCCTGGCCTGACACCCGCCGACCACGCGGCGGCGCCGACCAGCTCCCGGCGCCGCCCGCGAGAGTCTCTTCCGGGCGATCAGCGCACACCGGTTCGACCGACGGCATCGGATCCCGCGCGCGTCGGTCTCTTGCGCCACCAACGTGTAAGCCCCGGACCGCCGTTCCTGGGCCTGGCCAGTAACCACCCCACGAAGGACCGTGCCTCGCCAGGCACTTGGCAAGCCCCGGTAATGTCATGCCCGCCTGCCATCCGGCAGGACTGACGGGATGTCAGGAAGTGCGGGGGAGGCCGCTTATGGCATGGGAAGAGTGGGAACAGCTGAAGGCCCGGGTGGCGCAGCGCCATTCCACACGGATGCAACTCAATCAGTATCCGGCTGACCAGGGAGGCGAAGGCACCCAGGGAGACCTCGTCGTAGGGCACAAGGACCTCGAAGCGGTCGGCAAGGCGGCCCATGAGCTGTTCGACCACTTCACGACCTACAGCGGCCACGCGCGCGTGGCCTCCGAGGCAGCCGCGGGCGGGCTCAAGGGCCAGGGCTTCGACTTGGGGAGTGCGCTGGACCATGTGACGCAGCACTGGGGCGAGCAGACGAAGACGCTGCTGGACGCCTGCGCCCACATCTCCAACCACCTGCGGTACACCAAGAACCGGCACGCGGCCGACGAGACCTACATCGCCGGTGCGGTCAGCAGCATCGTCACGCTCGACGAGGGCTTCGACGACCGGAAGGGCCACTGACGCCGATGGATCTCGACGCTCTGCGTCACGGCAACTTCGCCAAGCTCGGTGAAGCGGTCACCGACTGGGAACAGATGACGAAGAAGCTCGCCGAGCTGGAGAAGGACGCCGAGGACAACCTCAAGGCGAAAGCCGACAAGGCCAAGTGGGCGGGCGTCAACGCCACCGTCAGCCGGGAGTTCATCGACAAGACTGCCGCCGAGTTCGCCGACGCGCACACCCAGGCCGACTCCATCACCAAGATCCTCAGCGACACGCGCGGTGAGCTCATCGGCTACCGCACCCAGCTGAACGACGCGATCAAGCGCGCCAACGACGAGAACATGACCGTGGTGGACACCGGTGGCGGCACGTTCACCGTCATGGGAAACACCCGTCCCGACTGGTCGTCCGATCCCAGCGGGAAGACCGGCGCGACGGATCAGACGAAGGTCGATGCCTACCGCAAAGAGATCGAAGGCATCCTGACCAAGGCGACGGAGAGTGACAGCAGTGCCGCCAAGGCCCTCAGACTCCTCGTCGACCAGGCGGAGTACGGGTTCTCCGACGCCTCCTATGCGGACCGGGACGAGGCGGCCAAGGCCGTCGACGCAGCGGAGAAGCTGGCAAGGATGGCCAAGAATCCGGACAAGATGTCCCTCGACGACATCGCCGCCTTCAACCGCACGATGGCGCAGTACCACGACGACCCGCTGTTCGCCGAGCAGTTCGCCAAGAACCTGGGCGCCAAGGGAACGCTCCGGTTCTGGAACGCGATGGCGTCCCGGCACGCCGGCGCCAGGGGTTCGGAACTCGATACGATGAAGGACCTGCAGACCAACCTGGGCCTGACTTTGGCCACGGCGTCCTTCTCGGACTCGGACGCGATGCAGCACTGGAAGAATGACCTCATCGCGGAGCGCAACACCAGCTTCCACGCCGCTGGTTCGTCCAACGCGGTCGGCGCTCTCGGCGCCCAGGTGATCAGCAGCCTCATGCACCAGGGGCAGTTCGACACCGAGTTCCTCGACGACTACCGGGAGAAGTTGTTCAAGGCGGACAAGGCGGCGGGGGACTCGGGCACGCATGACCTGTGGACCAAGGGCTACGACTCCGTTGACCTCGTCTTCGGCGACGGCAACGGCCGGGACCCGCTGGAGGGGCTGTTCGACGGCCTTTCCCACAACCCCGAGGCGGCCGAGCACGCCTTCGCGTCCAAGTCGGACCTGGACCACATGCTCGGCACGACCAGGTTCACCGACCGTGGAGCCTCCCTCGGTCGCGCCCTGGAAAGCGCGGTCACCGGAATCGCCGACGGTGACACCTCCTCCATGGCCCCACCGCACAGCGCGGCCCAGGTCAAGATCATGGGCAACATCATGAGCGCGGTGGCCCAGCCCGGCGGCGGCGCGGACCTCGTGACCAAGGGGCTGGGCGAGAGCTTCGGGGACATGGCGGCTGCTTATATGCCGGAGATCAGCCACGCGTTCGCGGGCTCTGAGTCCGAGAGTGTCTTCCTTACAAAGAGTGAGTCCCCCGCCGGGCTCGACCTCACGGATGTCACCCGCTTTCTTTCAGCCACGTCCGCAGATCCCGCCGGCCGGGCTGGGATCATCTACGGAGAGAGCATCTACACCGGGAGCCTTCTGCAGGAGCACCTCTCGAACCCCTCCTTGTTCGACGGAGATCAGAAGCAGGTACTTGAAGACATCGGCAGGAATGCGGGAATCATCGAGGGAATCGTTGGGCACTCCGCCGCGAATGCCGAAGTCAGTACTGCCGTCCATAATGAGACGGATTACAACGACTCCCTGAAACAGAAGGGTGATGTCGCCAAGACCTGGGTCAACATTGCTTTCACCGGCTTGAAGCTCCCCGAGCATCTGGGCGGTGAGGCCATGGGGTCCGTCGTCGGCGGAGCGGCCGGAGCCGTCGCCGGTGGGGCCGTTGACCGCCTGATCGAAGGCCAGCAACTCGAGGGCGCCAGGGACCAGGCGCTGTATCAGTCCAGTAAGGACCTGTTCAAAATGCGGGATTCGGTCAGCCAGCAGACGTTGTGGTCGGTGCACGACGCCCTGGCCCGCAACCATGTGGACCTGCCGAAGGACGGAATCGGAGACTCGGTCCGGCAGGCTGTGAACGATGGTTGGAAAGACAGCGATTACTACTTGAACCGCTCCAAGGACGAATATGAGTGAACGGGTGTCGGGGCGGGGCTGGGTGACTCATTCTGTGAAGGGATTCCTCGTCTCCCTGGTGGTCCTCGGGCTCCTGGGGGGCGGACTCGTCCTGTTCTTCATAAAAGGTCTGTACCTGCTCCCGGACAAGGTGTGCGACGCGGCGGTGCAGCGGGACATCGTGATCCGGACTCTGCCGCGTGCGCGATCGGCGGACGAGTGGTCGGAGCAAGGAGGTGCGGGACGTCACTTCTCCTTCGCGTGCCGCGTCTCCACCAGCGGTCACTCGATTCTGTCGGGGCAGGTGGATCTGAGGGATTCGTCCCGGACAGCGTGGGAGGACCACTACGGGAGTCTTGCGGGCCACCAAGTCGTCAGGGTCACGGCAGGCGGAGTCGAAGCATTGGCACAGACGGACGGTGACAAAGGCTCTGCTTCCGTGTACGTCCCCTGTGCGCCGGCGACCGTGCAGGAAGGCACTGCGTCACACGCCTATGCCCTGGTGGCGGATGCAGGCGTCACCGGGAGGAGCAGGGCCACCGGTGAGGAGCTGCGCCAAGCCCTGACCGACTTTGCCTATCAGCTCACCGAGCACGCCTACAAGCTGGCCGAGTGCAGGGATCACCGCGCCTTCCCCAAAGAACTGCCCCGCTACAACAAGGACCGCTGATGACGGACGACGAGATCCGGTCGCGCTTCGACGGCCGGGGCCGGGCGCCGGGCCGAGCGGACCGTTGAGCGGTGGCGGGCGGGAGGTCCGGTGCTGACGGAGGACGAGCTGATTCCCCCTCCGCCGCCTCCGGCCCCGGCTCCGCTCTTCATACCCCGGCCGCCCGCGCCCCGGCCCCGGCGCTCGCTGGAACCGCAGCCACCTCCGCCCGCGCCGTCCGGCCCGCCCCGACACCGGATCCCGCCCCGACCGCCCTACCCGCCTTTGCCTCCGCCTCCACCGGCGTCGACGGCGCCGGACTGAGCGCCCATCAGCGCAGCGGCTTGATCAGCGTGTACTCCGTGATGCCCGGCGGGTAGTCCGGGATGGCGCAGACCACCTTGTAGCCGTGTCCGCGGTAGAACTCCGGTGCCTGGAAGTCCCAGGTCTCCAGGCGGGCGCCTCGGCAGCCGCGTTCGTCGTGGGCGATGCGTTCGGCGCGGGTGAGCAGACGGGAGCCGAGGCGTGCGCCTCGGTGGGGGGCGTCGACCCAGAGGTAGGCCACGTGCAGCCAGGTCGTCCAGGTGTGGCCGACCAGGCCGCCGGCCAGGTCGCCCGACTCGTCCAGGGCCCAGACGTGCAGGGGGGTCTCGCGCTCGGCGGGGGTTCCGCGCAGGGCGGCCAGGACCGGGGACGCCGCCGTGTTCGTGTCGCGGAGGCGGGAGCGGAGCAGATCGCGGCGCTGCCTGTCGACTTCTGCCTCAATACGGAACATGCGGCACACCCTAAACGCGCCGGACGGTCAGTTCTGCGAATCGCCTTCCCCTTCGGGCCCCCGGCCGTACTCTGAGGAGCGGTGCCGGTGGGGGCCGGTGCCGATCAGGGGGCGAGACAGCCGGGTACGACGCCCGAAGTGGGGGTAACAGTTCCGCATGGCGGCGGCCGTGCGGCGGTGGCGCCCACCCCGGGCGTCGTACCCGCGCAGGTGAGAGCGGTCAGCGCTGCAGATGTCTCGGGACAATGGGAATCCCCTGCTCTGCCAAGGAGCTTGGGGAAGGGGGTATCAGTGGTGCGTATCCGCGTTCTGGTCGTCGACGACCACCGCATCTTCGCCGAGTCGCTCGCCGCCGCACTGGCCGCGGAGCCGGACGTCGACGTCTCCGCCGCCGGGTCCGGGCCGACGGCGCTGCGCTGCCTGGAGCGGGCCGGGGCCGAGGGCCGCCGCTTCGACGTGCTGCTCGTCGACGCCGATCTCGGCGGGAACGTGCCCGGGGTCCGGGCCGCCGTGCCCGTCCAGGAGGGCAACGCCGACGGGCTGGTGGACGGGATCTCCCTGGTCGCCGGCGTGCGCGGCGCGTATCCCGGAGTGCGGACCGTCGTCCTCGCCGAGAAGGACGACCCGCGCCGGGCCGCGCTCGCGCTTCAGGCCGGCGCCTGCGGCTGGGTGGCCAAGGACTGCTCGCTGTCCCGGCTGCTCACCGTCATCCGCGGAGTGCTGCGCGACGAGACCCATCTGCCGCCCGCCCTGCTCACCGGCGTCCTGCGGGAGTTGACCGCCGCGCGCAAGCACCGCACCGAGAGCGAACGGCTGGTGGAGTCCCTGACACCGCGTGAGCGTGAGGTGCTGCGCTGCATGGTCGCGGGACTGGGGCGCAAGGCCGTCGCCGAGCGCCTGTACCTGTCCCCGCACACCGTGCGCACGCACATGCAGAACGTCCTGGGCAAGCTCGGCGTGCACTCCACCCTCGCCGCCGTCGCCCTGGCCCGCCGGGCCGGGGTCGGGCCCGTCGACCTGGCCGGGGACGAGCTAGCCGGGGATGTTGTCGAACGGGGCGGTCAGCTGGCGTAGCAGACCGGCGAGTTCGGCGCGCTGGGCGGAGGACAGTTCGGCCAGGATCGCGCGTTCCTGGTCCAGCAGGCCCGCGAGGGACTGGTCCGCGCGGTCGCGGCCCTCCTCGGTGAGCCGGACCAGCACACCGCGCCGGTCGCTGGGGTCGGGCAGCCGCTCCACCAGGCCCTTCTTCGCCAGCCGGTCGATGCGGTTGGTCATGGTGCCCGAGGTGACCAGGGTCTGGGTCAGCAGCTGTCCGGGGGAGAGCTGGTACGGCGCTCCCGCGCGCCTGAGCGCGGTCAGCACGTCGAACTCCCAGGGCTCCAGGCTGTGCTCGGCGAAGGCCAGCCGGCGTGCGCGGTCCAGGTGCCGGGCCAGCCTGCTCACCCGGCTGAGCACCTCGAGCGGTTCCACGTCGAGGTCCGGGCGCTCCCGCCGCCACGCCGCGACCAGCCGATCGACCTCGTCCTCCATGAGATCAGTGTAGTGGTTGTGTCGACGTGAAGTCTCTTGATATCAACTATCTTGGAGTCGAGATAAACAGGAGGCCGTCATGTCCGCCGAAAGCTCCCACCGTGCCCGCCGCGCCGACAGTCCCACCTGGGATCCCGCCCAGTACCTGCGCCACGCCGGCCACCGGGCCCGCCCCTTCACCGACCTCCTCGCCCGCGTCCCGGACCTGCCCGCGGACCCGCGCCCGCCCCGCATCGCGGACCTCGGCTGCGGCCCCGGCAACGTCACCGTCCTCCTCGCGGACCGCTGGCCCACCGCGCACATCACCGGCTACGACAACTCGCCCGAGATGCTCGACAAGGCCGTGGTGGATCACGAGGGCCCCACGCCCGGCGGCGGCCGCCTCGACTTCACCGCCGCCGACGCCCGCACCTGGACGCCCACCGAGCCGTACGACCTGATCGTCAGCAACGCCACCCTCCAGTGGGTGCCGGGGCACGTGGAGCGCTTCGCCGACTGGGTGGCGGCCCTCGAGCCCGGCGGCGTCTTCGCCTTCCAGGTGCCCGGCAACTTCTCCGCCCCCAGTCACCGGCTGATGCGCGACCTCGCGGGCTCCGCCCGCTGGCGCGACCGCCTCGGCGGCGTGCTGCGGCACGAGGACGCGGTGCTCGCCCCCGAGGCGTACCTGGAGCGGCTGACCGGGCTGGGCTGCGCGGCCGACGTGTGGGAGACGACGTACATCCACCTGCTGACCGGCCAGGACCCCGTCCTGGACTGGGTGAAGGGCACGGGCCTGCGCCCCGTCCTCACGGCGCTCGCCGACGACCCGGAGGCCCGCGAGGCGTTCCTCGCCGAGTACCGGGCCGCCCTGCGCGAGGCCTACCCGGCCGGTCCGCACGGCACCCCGTTCCCCTTCCGCCGCCTCTTCGCGGTCGCCGTGAAGGAGGCGTAGGCCATGCTCACGGCCATCGACCACGTCCAGCTCGCCGCCCCGCCCGGCTCCGAGGACGAGCTGAGGGCCTACTACGTCGGCGTCCTCGGTATGACGGAGATCCCCAAGCCGCCGGCCCTGGCCGCGCGTGGGGGCTGCTGGTTCCAGGCCGGGTCCGTCCAGCTCCACCTGGGCGTCGAGAAGGACTTCCGGCCCGCGAAGAAGGCCCACCCGGGCCTGAAGGTGACGGGCATCGAGGCGTACGCCGTCCGGCTGGCCGGGCGGGGCGCCCCGGTCACCTGGGACGACAACCTGCCGGGCCACCGGCGCTTCTACTCCGAGGACCCGGTGGGCAACCGGCTGGAGTTCCTGGAGCCGGTCAGGCTGTCCGGCCCAGATGCGTGATCAGGATGCGGACCACATCGTCTTCTATGACGTAGAAGACGCGGTAATCGCCGACGCGTAGGCGGCGGATGTGGGGTCCATAAGGGGTTGAGTTGGCGGGGCGCGGTGTCTCGGCCAGCCCGTCGACGGCTTCGTAGACGGCCGCGAGCCCGGTCGGATCGTCCTTGAGGAACCGTACGGCCTGGTCCGTGGCGCCCGGCTCCCAGATGATGCGGTAGGTCACGGACGCAGCCCCAGGATGCGTCCGACCTCCTCGTGCGGGATGCCTTCGCCCAGCGTTCCTTCGGCCTTGCGCCGCAGATAGTCGGAGACGGCCAAGGCGTCTTCGAGATCCTCTATCACCTGAGGTGAGACGAGGAGCGCGGCCACATGACCGTGGTCGGTGAGGGCGATGGTCTCGCGGCTGTGCGCCGCACGTCGGACGAGGTCGCCGAGCTGGGAACGGGCGGCACTGATCGCGATCTGAGTCATACGGCTATGTTTCCACAAGGTGCATCTGACTGCCCACTAGTGTCACCTTTTCCGGTGAGTCTCAGCTCTTCCGGTGCCCTATCAGCCGCGGCTTCTGCTCCAGGCCGTCCAGGCCGTGCCAGGCCAGGTTGACCAGGTGGGCGGCCACCTCGGCCTTCTTCGGGCGGCGCACGTCCAGCCACCACTGGCCGGTCAGGGCGACCATGCCGACCAGCGCCTGGGCGTAGAGCGGGGCCAGCTTCGGGTCGAAGCCGCGGGACTTGAACTCGCGGCCCAGGATGTCCTCCACCTGGGTGGCGATGTCGGAGATCAGTGAGGCGAAGGAGCCCGTGGACTGGGGGATCGGCGAGTCGCGGACCAGGATGCGGAAGCCGTCCGTGTACTCCTCGATGTAGTCCAGGAGCGCGAAGGCCGCCTGCTCGCACAGCTCCCGCGGATGGCCGGCGGTCAGCGAGCTGGTCACCATGTCCAGCAGGCGCCGCATCTCGCGGTCCACCACCACCGCGTACAGGCCCTCCTTGCCGCCGAAGTGCTCGTACACCACCGGCTTGGACACCCCGGCCTTCGCCGCGATCTCCTCCACCGACGTGCCCTCGAAACCCTTCGCCGCGAACAGGGTGCGACCGATCTCCAGCAGCTGCTGGCGGCGCTCGGCACCGGTCATACGGGTGCGGCGGGTGCGCCGCGGCTTGTCGCTGCTGGGAGTGCTGGAGTCGGTCGCCACGGCGTCAATCATGCCGCCTCGGCGGTCTCCTTCCGGCGCCGGGAGCCACGATCGTCGGTGTTCCGCCGGGAATCGATACGCGAGCGTGACGGCCAGCGCACGTCGTACGCCCAGCCGAGCTGCTCGAACCAGCGGATGATGCGGGCGGAGGAGTCCAGCTGGCCGCGCTCCACACCGTGCCGGGCGGAGGTCGGGTCGGCGTGGTGCAGGTTGTGCCAGGACTCGCCGCAGGACAGGATCGCCAGCCACCACACGTTGCCCGAGCGGTCCCGCGACTTGAACGGGCGCTTGCCCACCGCGTGGCAGATCGAATTGATCGACCAGGTCACGTGGTGCAGCAGCGCCACCCGGACGAGCGAACCCCAGAAGAACGCCGTGAGCGCACCCCACCACGACATCGTCACCAGGCCGCCGATCAGCGCCGGCAGCACCAGCGACGCAGTCGTCCACAGCACGAACTGACGGGAGATCCGCCGCATCACCGGATCCTTGACCAGATCCGGCGCGTACTTCTCCTGCGGGGTCTGCTCCTCGTCGAACATCCAGCCGACATGCGCCCAGAACAGGCCCTTGACCAGCGCGGGAATCGTCTCGCCGTACTTCCACGGCGAGTGCGGGTCACCGTCCGCGTCCGAGAACCTGTGGTGCTTGCGGTGGTCGGCCACCCAGCGCACCAGCGGGCCCTCGACCGCCATCGATCCGGCGATCGCCAGCGCGACCTTCAGGGGTCGTTTGGCCTTGAAGGAACCGTGCGTGAAGTGGCGGTGGAAACCGATCGTGATGCCGTGGCAGCCCAGGAAGTAGAAGAACACCAGCAGACCGAGGTCCAGCCAGCTCACCCCCCACCCCCAGGCCAGCGGCACCGCCGCGAGCAGCGCCAGGAACGGAACGGTGATGAACAGCAGCAGCGTGATCTGTTCGATCGAACGCTTCTGCTCGCCGCCCAGGGTGGCGGAGGGCAGCTCGCCGACGGCCGCCTCCGGGGCGTCGTCGAGCACATCGGAGGAGCTTGTGGTCATGGGCGTCCCCTGTGGGGTCGAGGGTCGTGACAGATGCCGGTGGTGCCGGTGGTGCCGGTGGGTTTCGGAAACGACCAGCTCCCTACGGTTCCGTAACCTACGGCGACGTAAGTATGGCAGCGCGTCGCCGCGCGGCAAGAGCCCCTGGCCTGCGCGTCCCAGCCGACACCTAGACTTGGAGTCGGTCGGACAGCGCGGTCCGCTCTGAAGATTCCTTCCCGGATGCCCGGCCCGTATGCGGCAGCCGCCGCGCGGCACCCGTCCGGGTTCCCCCTGCCAGACGATCCAACCCGTCGCCCACCACCACCCTTCCAAGGAGTCGCTGGGGCGACGCACCTACTGATCACTGCAAGGAGCCGCACCTGTGAGCAGTGCCGACGACCAGACGACGACCAGCAGCGAGCTGCGCGCCGACATCCGCCGACTGGGCGACCTCCTGGGGGAGACCCTGGTGAGGCAGGAGGGCCCCGAGCTCCTCGACCTGGTCGAGAAGGTCCGCCGCCTCACCCGTGAGGACGGCGACGCCGCCGCCGAACTGCTGCGTGGCACCGAACTGGA
Source organism: Streptomyces sp. MK7 (assembly GCF_032658145.1). Taxonomy (NCBI): domain Bacteria; kingdom Bacillati; phylum Actinomycetota; class Actinomycetes; order Kitasatosporales; family Streptomycetaceae; genus Streptomyces; species Streptomyces sp. MK7. The sequence continues at coordinate 24,470 of NZ_JAVACL010000014.1, read as the reverse complement.
GACCGCGGCCAAGCTGGTCCGGGCCTTCTCCACCTACTTCCACCTCGCCAATGTCACCGAGCAGGTCCACCGCGGACGCGAACTGCGCGCCCGCCGCGCCGCCGAGGGCGGCCTCATCTCCCGCACCGCCGACCGGCTCAAGGACGCCGACCCCGAACACCTGCGCCAGACCGTCCAGCACCTCAACGTGCGGCCGGTGTTCACCGCGCACCCCACCGAGGCCGCGCGCCGCTCCGTCCTCAACAAGCTCCGGCGCATCGCCGCGCTGCTGGAGACCCCGGTCCTCGAATCCGACCGCCGCCGCCTGGACACCCGGCTGGCCGAGAACATCGACCTCGTCTGGCAGACCGACGAACTCCGCGTCGTCCGCCCCGAACCCACCGACGAGGCCCGCAACGCCATCTACTACCTCGACGAACTCCACGCCGGCGCCGTCGGCGACGTCCTGGAGGACCTCACCGCGGAACTGGAGCGCGTCGGCGTCAGACTCCCCGACGACACCCGCCCCCTCACCTTCGGCACCTGGATCGGCGGCGACCGCGACGGCAACCCCAACGTCACCCCCGACGTCACCTGGGACGTGCTGATCCTCCAGCACGAGCACGGCATCAACGACGCCCTCGACATGATCGACGAGCTGCGCGGATTCCTGTCCAACTCCATCCGCTACAGCGGCGCCACCGACGAACTGCTCGCCTCCCTCCAGGCCGACCTCGACAACCTGCCCGAGATCAGCCCCCGCTACAAGCGGCTCAACGCCGAGGAGCCCTACCGGCTCAAGGCCACCTGCATCCGGCAGAAGCTCGTCAACACCAAGCAGCGCCTCGCCAAGGGCACCCCCCACGTGGCCGGCCGCGACTACCTCGGCACCGCCGAGCTCATCGCCGACCTGCGCCTCCTCCAGGACTCCCTGCGCGCCCACCGGGGCGGCCTGTTCGCCGACGGCCGTCTCGCCCGCACCATCCGCACCCTGGCCGCCTTCGGCCTCCAGCTGGCCACCATGGACGTCCGCGAACACGCCGACGCCCACCACCACGCCCTCGGCCAGCTCTTCGACCGGCTCGGCGAGGAGTCCTGGCGCTACGCCGACATGCCCCGCGAGTACCGCACCAGACTGCTGGCCAAGGAACTCAGGTCCCGCCGCCCGCTCGCCCCCACCCCGGCCCCGGTCGACGCCGCCGGAGCCAAGACCCTCGGCGTCTTCGAGACGATCAAGCGGGCCCTGAAGGTCTTCGGGCCCGAGGTCATCGAGTCCTACATCATCTCCATGTGCCAGGGAGCCGACGACGTCTTCGCCGCCGCCGTCCTCGCCCGCGAGGCCGGACTGCTCGACCTGCACGCCGGCTGGGCGAGGATCGGCATCGTGCCGCTGCTGGAGACCACCGACGAGCTCAAGGCCGCCGACACCATCCTGGAGGACATGCTCTCCGACCCGTCCTACCGGCGCCTCGTCGCGCTGCGCGGGGACGTCCAGGAGGTCATGCTCGGCTACTCCGACTCCTCCAAGTTCGGCGGTATCACCACCTCCCAGTGGGAGATCCACCGCGCCCAGCGCCGGCTGCGCGACGTCGCCCACCGCTACGGCGTACGGCTGCGCCTCTTCCACGGCCGCGGCGGCACCGTCGGCCGCGGCGGCGGCCCCACCCACGACGCCATCCTCGCCCAGCCATGGGGCACCCTCGAGGGCGAGATCAAGGTCACCGAACAGGGCGAGGTCATCTCCGACAAGTACCTCATCCCGTCGCTGGCCAGGGAGAACCTGGAACTGACGGTGGCCGCCACCCTGCAGGCCTCCGCCCTGCACACCGCTCCCCGCCAGTCCACCGAGGCCCTCGCCCGCTGGGACGCGGCCATGGACGTGGTCAGCGACGCCGCCCACGCCGCCTACCGCGCCTTCGTCGAGGACCCCGACCTGCCGACGTACTTCCTCGCCTCCACCCCGGTCGACCAGCTCGCCGAACTGCACCTGGGCTCCCGGCCCTCCCGTCGCCCCGGCTCGGGCGTCTCACTCGACGGCCTGCGCGCCATCCCCTGGGTGTTCGGCTGGACCCAGTCCCGGCAGATCGTCCCCGGCTGGTTCGGCGTCGGCTCCGGACTCAAGGCGCTGCGGGAGGCCGGACTGGACACCGTGCTCGACGAGATGCACGAACAGTGGCACTTCTTCCGCAACTTCGTCTCCAACGTCGAGATGACGCTCGCGAAGACCGACCTGCGCATCGCCCAGCACTACGTCGACACCCTCGTCCCCGACGAACTGCGGCACGTCTTCGACGTCATCAAGGCCGAGCACGAGCTGACCGTCACCGAGATCCTCAAGGTCACCGGTGAGCGGGAACTCCTCGACGCCCAGCCCGTCCTGAAGCAGACCTTCGCCATCCGCGACGCCTACCTCGACCCGATCTCCTACCTCCAGGTCGCCCTGCTCAAGCGGCAGCGCGACGCGGTGGCAGCGGGCGAGGAGGCCGACCCGCTGCTGTCCAGGGCACTGCTCCTGACCGTCAACGGCGTGGCGGCCGGCCTGCGCAACACCGGCTGACCAGGGCCGCCGGACCACATGAGGGTGGGCCCGGGATCCACGCGGATCCCGGGCCCACCCTCATGTCCGTTCCGTCGTGTCAGCCGCGGCGGGCCCGGCGCCGCAGCACCAGGAAGCCACCCGCCGCGACCAGCGCGGCCGCGACGCCCGACAGCAGACCCACCGGGGCGCTGCTGCCCGTCTCGGCGAGGCCGCCGCTCGCGCCGCCCTGCGCGGACGGCGACGACGAGGCGGCGGGAGCCGCGCCCGAGGAGGCCGGGGCCGAGGAGGTCGCCTCCGCGGTCGGTGACGCGGAGGTGCCCGGGGTGGGCGTGCCGGCACCGCTCGGCGTGGAGCCGGGTCCGCCGGGCGTGGAGCCGGGCCCGCTCGGCGTGGAGCCGGAACCGCCGTTGCCGGGAGCGCAGTCCGTCCAGAACACCTTGTGCTTCGCGCGACCGTTCTCGCCGTCGAAGTTCCAGAACAGCTTGTAGTGCCCGTCGGGCAGCGACAGATCCTCCGTGCGGCCGTGGCCGCGGGCGTCCAGGGTGAGGTCGCCGGACTTCACGGTGTCGCCCTTCACGGCGTCGGTCGGCGCCCACGTCTCGATGTGCCAGTCCACCTTCTGCCCGCCGTCGAATCCGAAGGCGTCCAGGTAGAAGGTGCACACGTGCGGCTCGTTCCGGCGCAGCTCCTCGCCGGTCTTCGCGTCGTGGATCTTCACGGTGCCGTTGTCACCGGGGTGGGAGTTCTGCGAGGCGGCGTGCGCGAGAGGAGCGATCGCGAGCGCCGCCGAGACACCGGCGGTCAGCGCGCCGGCGCGGATCAGGGTACGCATGGGGCAGTCCATCTTCAATAAGCGGACAGGAAGATGTGGAGGGGGCAGCTCAGCATCCCAGCAGCACCCCCAGCCCCGTCAATCACAAAGCGGGAACAAAGACGGCCCTTGGCGGCACGGCGCCGTCCCAGCCCGGTCAAAGCACGAGAAAAGCCGCCGTCAGCAGTGCGACGCCCGACCCGGCCAGCGCCCACGCGGCCCGGGTCAGCCGCAGCCCGCCCGCCACCACCACCGAGGCCAGCAGCAGCGCACCGCCCAGCGGGGCCCACGCGTACAGGATCCCGGCCGGGCCCGAACGCAGCACCTGGTCGGTGCCCGGCTTCACCACGACGCTGTACGTCCGCCCCTTGTGCACCACCGCCGAGCCGATCTCCACCCGGTCCCGGGCCGTCGAGCCCGGCGACAGGGGCGTGTACGGACCGCTGCACGTGTCGTGGGCGCACCGCGTCACCTCGACCGTCCCGCGCTCCCGCCCCTTGGTCAGCATCACGTACGGCGCGGTGCTCCAGGACGCCCACACACCGGCGATCAGAATGAGCACGGTGACCGCGCCCATCGTGGCGACCCGCCCGAACCGCAGCGCGGCGAACGAGGCCGTACGGGCGGGCCTGCGGTTCGTGCGGCCGGGCTTGCGGGTCGTACGGGCCTGACGGGAACGACTACGGGCGGTGGCTGCGGCGGCAGGCATGGCCGGGATCATTGGCCATACCCCTGCACCCGGTCAACTCCCGAGGAGTCCGGCGGCCCGACAAGTCAGGAGTTGTACGCGCTTTGCGCCCGCTCCAGCCCCTCCGCCAGCAGACACTCCACCGAGTCCGCCGCCCGGTCCACCAAGTAGTCCAGCTCCTTGCGCTCCGCAGCCGAGAAGTCCTTCAGCACGAAGTCCGCCACCTGCATACGGCCCGGCGGACGCCCGATCCCGAACCGCACCCGGTGGTAGTCCGCGCACATCGCCTTCGTCATCGACTTCAGGCCGTTGTGCCCGTTGTCGCCGCCGCCCAGCTTCAGCCGCAGGGTGCCGTAGTCGATGTCCAGCTCGTCATGGATCGCCACGATGTTCGCCACCGGGACCTTGTAGAAGTCCCGCAGCGCGTTCACCGGACCGCCCGACAGGTTCATGTACGACATCGGCTTCACCAGGACCACCCGGCGGCTCTCCGGGCCCGGCGGACCGATCCGGCCCTCCACCACCTGCGCCTGCGCCTTGCTGGCCCGCTTGAACCGGCCCCCGATACGGTCGGCCAGCAGATCCACCACCATGAACCCCACGTTGTGCCGGTTCATGGCGTACTCCGGTCCGGGATTGCCCAGGCCGACGATCAGCCAGGGGGCGTTCGCGGAACTCGCCGGGGTGGTCACGTCTGCTTCTCCTTGATACGCGCCGGCCGCCGCTCCCCCTACCGGAGTACGGGAAGCAGCGGCCTGCGAAACGACGATCGGCTGAGGATCAGGCCTCCGCGGCCTCTTCGCCCTCGGCCTCGCCGCCCTCGGCGGCCTCCTCCGCCTGCGCCTGGAGGACCTGGAGGACGACCGCGTCCTCCTCGACGGCCAGCGTCACACCGCTCGGCAGGGTGATGTCCTTGGCGTGGATAGAGGCACCGGCCTCCAGACCCTCCACGGACACCGTCACGGCCTCGGGGATGTGGGTGGCCTCGGCCTCGACCGGCAGCGCGGCCAGGACGTGCTCCAGCAGGTTGCCGCCCGGGGCCAGTTCGCCCTCGGTCTGCACCGGGATCTCGACCGTGACCTTCTCGCCGCGCTTGACCAGCAGCAGGTCGACGTGCTCCAGGAAGCCCTTCAGCGGGTCGCGCTGCACGGCCTTCGGGATCGCCAGCTCGTTGGTCTTGCCGTCGATGTCCAGGGAGATCAGGACGTTCGGCGTACGCAGCGCCATCAGCAGGTCGTGGCCCGGCAGCGTCAGGTGCAGCGGCTCGGAGCCGTGGCCGTAGAGAACACCCGGGACCTTGTCGTCACGGCGGATGCGGCGCGCGGCACCCTTGCCGAACTCGGTGCGGGTCTCGGCGGCGAGCTTCACCTCGGACATGCTTCTCACTCCTCGTAGAAAGTAGGGGACGTGGTCACCCGGCCACACGAACGGCCTGCTACGAAGAGCGCGTCGATTACGGACCGCCGTATCCGTCCGAAGACGGCCACGGCCTCCCTCGCCGAGCAACTGCAGCAGTCTACTCGAAAGAGGGAGGCCGTACCCAAAACGATCTACGAGGGCCCGCGAAGGGTCACAGAGTGATCGTTACTGCTCGTCGAAGAGGCTCGTCACCGAACCGTCCTCGAACACCTCGCGCACCGCCCGCGCGATCGTCGGCGCGATCGACAGCACCGTGATCTTGTCCAGCTCCAGCTCACCCGGCGTCGGCAGCGAGTTCGTGAACACGAACTCGCTCACCTTCGAGTTCTTCAGCCGGTCCGCGGCCGGACCCGAGAGCACACCGTGCGTCGCCGTCACGATGACGTCCTCCGCACCGTGCGCGAACAGCGCGTCGGCGGCGGCACAGATGGTCCCACCCGTGTCGATCATGTCGTCCACCAGGACGCAGATACGGCCCTTCACATCACCGACGACCTCATGCACCGTGACCTGGTTCGCCACGTCCTTGTCACGCCGCTTGTGCACGATCGCCAGCGGCGCACCCAGCCGGTCGCCCCAGCGGTCCGCCACCCGCACCCGGCCGGCGTCCGGCGACACCACCGTCAGCTTCGAACGGTCCACCTTGCTGCCCACGTAGTCCGCCAGCAGCGGCAGCGCGAACAGGTGGTCCACCGGCCCGTCGAAGAAGCCCTGGATCTGGTCGGTGTGCAGATCGACCGCGAGGATCCGGTCCGCACCGGCCGTCTTCATCAGGTCCGCCACCAGACGCGCCGAGATCGGTTCACGGCCCCGGTGCTTCTTGTCCTGCCGCGCGTAACCGTAGAACGGCACGATGACCGTGATGGAACGGGCCGACGCGCGCTTCAGCGCGTCGATCATGATCAGCTGCTCCATGATCCACTTGTTGATCGGAGCCGTGTGGCTCTGGATCAGGAAGCAGTCCGCGCCACGGGCCGACTCCTGATAGCGCACGTAGATCTCGCCGTTCGCGAAGTCGAACGCCTTCGTCGGGACGACCCCGACACCCAGCTCGTGGGCGATTTCCTCGGCAAGCTCGGGGTGGGCGCGGCCGGAGAAGAACATCATCTTCTTCTCGCCGGTCGTCTTGATCCCGGTCACAGCAGTGTCTCCTCAGAGGGTGTTCGCAGCTGGATGTCGAGATGACCTCATGAGCCGTGTCAGACCGTGGGCGAGAGGCCGTCTCAGCTGGTGGGGGTGCGGGTATGCACTTATCACGGTACGCCGTGTTTGACGCACTCGTGTCCGGTCAGACCTCGCCCTCACCCTTCCCGGACGCCGCCTCGGCCGCCTTCGCCGCCGCGCTCCCCGGACGCTTGCGCGCCACCCAACCCTCGATATTCCGCTGCTGACCACGGGCCACGGCCAGCGAACCGGGCGGTACGTCCCGCGTGATCACGGACCCGGCGGCCGTGTACGCGCCGTCCCCGATCGTGACAGGCGCCACAAACATGTTGTCCGAACCGGTACGGCAGTGCGACCCGACGGTGGTGTGGTGCTTGTCCTGCCCGTCGTAGTTCACGAACACGCTCGCGGCACCGATGTTCGTGTACTCGCCGATCGTGGCGTCACCGACGTAGGACAGGTGCGGAACCTTCGTCCCCTCGCCGATCGCGGCGTTCTTCGTCTCGACGTACGTACCCACCTTGGACTTCAGCCCGAGGCGCGTGCCGGGCCGCAGATAGGCGTACGGCCCCACGGACGCCTCCGGGCCCACCACGGCGCCGTCGGAGACGGTGTTGTCCACCCGCGCCCCCGCCCCGACCCGGGTGTCGGTCAGCCGGCTGTTCGGGCCGACCACACTGCCCTCGGCCAGATGCGTCGAGCCGTGCAGCTGGGTGCCGGGCAGGACGGTGACGTCCTGCCCGAAGGTGACGGTCACGTCGACCCAGGTGGTCGCCGGGTCGACGACGGTCACCCCGGCGAGCATGGCGGCGGTCAGCAGCCGGTCGTTGAGGATCCGCCGGGCCTGGGCGAGCTGCACACGGTTGTTGATCCCCGCGATCTCCCGGTGGTCGCCGGCCACGCAGGCCCCGACCCGGTGACCGGCCTCACGCAGGATCCCGAGGACATCGGTGAGGTACTCCTCGCCCTGGCTGTTGTTCGTCCGCACCTTGCCCAGCGCGTCCGCGAGCAGCCGCCCGTCGAACGCGAACACCCCGGAGTTGATCTCCCGGATCGCCCGCTGGGCCTCGGTGGCGTCCTTGTGCTCCACGATCGCGGTCACGGCACCGCTGTCGCCGTCGCGCACGATCCGGCCGTACCCGGTGGCGTCCGGCACCTCGGCGGTCAGCACGGTGACGGCGTTGCCGTCCTCGCCGTGCGTGGCGGCCAGCTGCCGCAGCGTCTCACCGGTGAGCAGCGGGGTGTCCCCGCAGACGACGACCACGGTCCCGTCGACGGCCCCGCCGAGCTCCTCGAGCCCCATGCGGACGGCGTGCCCGGTGCCCTTCTGCTTCTCCTGCACGGCGGTACGGACCTGGGGGTCGACCTCCGCCAGATGCGCGGTCACCTTCTCCCGCGCGTGCCCGACCACGACCACGAGGTTCTCGGGCTTCAACTCGCGCGCGGCCGCCAGCACATGACCGACCAGGGAACGGCCACAGATCTCATGCAGGACCTTCGGTGTGGCCGACTTCATACGGGTGCCCTCACCCGCTGCGAGAACGACGACGGCTGCCGGGCGAATGGCGCTCACGGGATGCCCTTCGGCTTTTGGGTGGGGTGGACATCCGCAGGATAGCGGGGCGCGGGGAGGGGGAGACGAGAGCGGGTCCTGACCCGTGGGGGGCAGGACCCGAACCAAGCAGCTCCGCCAGCTGGATTCGAACCAGCACTACAGGGCTTCAAAGGCCCGCGGGCTACCAGTTACCCCATGGCGGATCACTGCCTCAGACCTTACCGGAGACGTGACGGTGCCTGGGCCACCAATCCGGTCCACCATCCCTCGATGCGGCGGTAGAGCTCCGCGCCCTGCGATACGCGGATCACGAGACAGCCCCGGTAGTTCTCGCCCACGTTCTTGCGCACGGTCTTCGGGTTGTGCTTCTTGATCGTCGTCCTCTGGAACGTGGCTGCGTCGACGCCGACCAGCGCGGCCCAGTAACGCCTGGCTGCCTCCACATCTGCTGTCATGTGAATCATCACGCGGAATTGCAGGCGCTCCGGCTCAACGCCCAGCAGGCTCAGCCAAGCGAGGTAGAGCTGGATTACGCCGGGGTCGCTGTTGACGAAGATGACGGTCTCTCGGCGGTCGTAGGGCTTGTCCTTCGTCCCCTCTGCCCAGTAAAGAGCGACGCCGGTCATGAACAGGTCTCGGTCTGACATCTCTCCGATCTCCTGGGCGGCAGCGGCCTTGGTCTGCTGTCGTGCCTCGTCCCGCACCGCCAGCTCGTGCTCCCACCTTTTCCGTGCCGCGAGCTTCGCCTGCTCTGACGGGTCCCGGCGCTCCGGTTTCGGCAGATCCCGTACCCACAGCGAGATCGAACTCTTCGAGCACCCCAGCTCCACCTGGATCTGGTCGTAGGTCCAACCCTGGAGGCGAAGCTCCCGTGCCTTGGCGCGCAGGTCGTCCTTGGCGTTCGGGCGCTTGGTCCACTCCGGGGCGGGCTCGCCCTCCAGGAGTCGGTTGAGGATGTCGTTGTTGTCGACGTGGAGCCGGTCCCGGATCTGCCGTCGGCTGAGTCCTGCCCGCCGCAGCGCGACCGCCCGCTCCCGCAGCCCCTCGAAGTCGGCGTACCTGCCGAATGAATGTGCCATGGGCATACCGTCCGGATGGAATGTCTGCTTCCGGAGTCGAACAGGGGATGTTCAGCAGTTCGAGGGATTTCGAGCAGCCCTGCTGGCGTTCGGTCACGGAGTGTGGTGGGAGTCGGTACGTGAAAACTCGCCGGAAAAGGCCCGGCGGGCGCCCGTACGCTGGAGGGCATGACCAGGACGGGGGAAGACCATCAGGCGGCCGGGACCGGGCCGTGGTGGTGGGTGCGGTGGCGCAGTGCGGTGCTCGACGGGAGCCTCGCGCTGGTGTCCGCGGTGGAGTGCGGGGCCGAGGGCGTGCCGTTCGCGCGGGACGCCGGGGTCTTGCCGGCCGTCGGGATCGTGTTCGGGGTGCTGGCCGGGTCGGTGCTGCTGATCCGGCGGCGGTGGCCCATCGCCGTGGTGCTGGTCGCGATCGCCGTCACGCCGGCCCAGATGGGCTTCCTGATGGGGATCGTCGGGCTGTACACCCTGGCCGCGTGCGAGCTGCCGCGGCGGGTCATCGGGGCGCTGGCCGGGATGTCGTTCCTCGGCACGATGATCGTGACGTTCGTGCGGGTGCGGCAGGACATGGCGCGGGGGGATTTCTCCCTCGGGGACTGGTTCGTTCCGTTCGCCGCGGTGACGACCTCGCTGGGTCTGACGGCTCCTCCCCTTCTTCTCGGGCTGTACGTCGGCGCCCGGCGGCGGCTGATGGAGTCGCTCAGGGAGCGGGCGGACAGCCTGGAGCGGGAGTTGCAGCTGCTCGCGGAGCGGGCGGAGGAGCGGGCCGAGTGGGCCCGTAACGAGGAGCGGACGAGGATCGCCCGGGAGATGCACGACGTCGTCGCGCACCGGGTGAGTCTGATGGTCGTGCACGCCGCCGCGTTGCAGGCCGTGGCCCGGAAGGATCCCGAGAAGGCGGTGCGCAATGCCGCGCTCGTCGGGGACATGGGGCGGCAGGCGCTGACCGAACTGCGGGAGATGCTCGGGGTGCTGCGCAGCGGGGACGGGCAGGAGCAGCGGCGCCGTGAGCGGGCTTCCGCCGCCTTGCCGCTGGTCGCCGTGGGGGTGGCCGCCGCTGCCGCGGCTTCCCGGGCGGCCGGTGAGCCGGGCGGTGCGGAGGGGCCGTGTCTGGCGGAGCTGGAGGAGCTGGTCGGGCAGTCGGCGGCCGCGGGGATGGTCGTGGATCTGTCGATGGAGGGCGAGGCGCGGCCCTACGGCCCGGAGATCGAGCAGACCGCCTATCGAGTGGTGCAGGAGGCGCTGACGAACGTCCACAAGCACGCGGCGGGGGCGAAGACGCATGTGCGGCTCGCGCATCGGGGGTCGGAGATCGCGATGCAGGTGGAGAACGAGCCGCCGCCGGAGCCGTCGTCGGCGTCGTCGGCGCGGTTGCCGTCCGGTGGGAACGGTCTGCTCGGGATGAAGGAGCGGGTCGTGGCGCTGGGCGGCGTGTTCGTGTCGGGGCCGACGGAGGCGGGGGGTTTCCGGGTCTCGGCGGTGATTCCGGCCGCGTAGGGCCTGCCCTTGCCTCGGTTTCGGCTCGTGTCCGGTCGTGTTCGCCTTGTGTCCGGTTGTGGTTCGGCTCGTGTTCGGCTCGTGCGTCAGCCGGCTGTCAGGCGTACCGGGGCTATGCCGGAGATGAGGGCCGACAGGGCTTGGTCGATGTCCGGGCCGAGGTACCAGTCGCCGGTGTGGTCGAGGGCGTAGACGCGGCCCTCGGTGTCGATGGCGAGCAGGGACTCGGTGTCGGTCTCGGCACCGAGGGGGCAGACCTCGGTGTCGAGGGCGCGGCCGAGGTCGCCGAGGGTGCGGGCCATGTGGAGGCCGTGCAGCGGGTCGAGGTCGAGGGCGGCGGGGGCGATCTGGCGGCCGCTGTCGGTGGGGGTGATGCGCAGGCCGCCGAATTCGGCCCAGGCCTCGACGGCGGCGGGGAAGACGGTGTGCCGGTGGCCGGCCGGGGAGGTGTGGTCGCGCAGGGCGTCGGCCCACACTTCGGCCTGCTTTATGTCCCAGCGTCCGGGTTGCCAGCCGGCGGCGCGCAGGGCGGCGTCGACGGGTACGGCGAAGCGTGTGGAGGTGTGGCGGTCGGCGTGCATCTGCCCTTCGTTCGTCGTGGCCGCGGTGGGGTGCGGTGCGCGTGGCCGGGTGTGCGGGTCGTCAGGCTTCGCCGTCCGTGGGGTCGACGATGCGAACGCCGAAGTGGGCGCTGAGCGCGGTGCAGGCGCGGCAGGGGGTGGCGAAGCTGCCGTGCAGGGGGTCGCCGTCCTCGCGGATGCGGCGGGCGGTGAGTTTGGCCTGTTTGAGGGCTTTGCGGGCTTCGCCGTTGGTCATGGGTTTGCGGGAGGCGCGTTTGCTGCGGCCCGCGTCGGTGGCGCTGATGTGCCGGGAGATGAGGATGGTCTCGGCGCAGCGGCCGGTGAAGCGGTCGCGCTGGGCGCTGGTGAGGGTGTCGAGGAAGTCCTGGACGAGGGGGTGCAGGGCGGGGGGTTCCTCGCCGCGGGCGGCGGTGCCGGTGAGGGTGGCGCCGCGTACGGACAGGGCGGCGGCGATGGTGGGGAGTATGCCGTCGCGGCGGTGGCGGAGGGCGGGCGCCTGGGGCGTCTCGGTGCTGCTCCAGCCGATCCTCGGGTCGCCGGAGGCACCGGCATGCGGTCCCGTCTGCGTCGCATTCATGATCATCATCCCCTCCCGAGCATCCCCCCGGAGGACACAGAGTGCCAAATCGCGTGGCGGCTGCGGAAGCTGGGGCGCCGCGACACGCCAGGGCCGGGGCGGTGCGTCACGGTGGGGTGACGGCTGGTCACGGCGGGGTGAGGGGGAGGGGGTGGCGGGTGGGTGGAGGCCCGGTGACCGGTGTCGGCGTACCGCATAGGCTGTCGGCACGCCGCGATGCGCGCGGTCGACGCGTTGGAGAGAAGTAGTCGATACGGGTCTTGGCGGTACGGCGTCAGCAGCCGTACCGCCGTGGGCCGTACAGAGTGCCGCAGGGGGCAACCGCCATGACATCAGGTCGGCTCGGGCTGGGGGCACCGCCCAGCCGCCAGGCCGGGGGGCAAGCCGCGCCGCCGAACGCGGCCTATGCCGGGCAGGTCGTGCACTTCCCGGACCCGGTGCGGGCCGCCCGTCACCCGAGAGGGGTACGGGTGGACGAGCGTGGTCACCCCGACTTCTCGCCGTACGCGCGGGCGGCGGCGGAGATCGCGGAGCCGCCGGAGGGCTTCGGCGTCGACGAGTTGCGGCTGACGGACTACGTGTCCGCGAACGCGGCGCTGGCGGCGTCCGGGCACGAGTTGTGGGACACGGTGCCGAACGTGGCGACTCCGCACGGCTGGACGTGGCACCACGTGGCGGGCACCCGGCGCCTGGAGCTGGTCCCGGTGGAGGTGAAGGCGCTGCTGCGCCATCACGGCGGGATCGCGACCGCGAACGTCGACCAGACCAAGCGCGGCACCCGGCCGTTGCAGGAGACCCGGCCGGCGCACTTCGGGCTGCCGAAGTCGGGTGCGGCGGTGACGGAGCAGCAGGTGCAGGGGGTCGAGGAGGACCTGGGGTACCGGCTGCCGGGCGCGTACCGGTCGTTCCTGAAGGCGGCGGGCGGTTGCGCGCCGGTCGGGACGGCGCTGGACGCGGAGCTGGGGCTGCTGATCGACCAGCCGTTCTTCACGGTGCGTGAGGAGGCGGCGGTCAACGACCTGGTGTATGTCAACAAGTGTCTGCGCGACCACCTGACCAAGGACTATCTGGGGGTCGGTTTCGTGCAGGGCGGGCTGCTGGCCGTGAAGGTGAGGGGCGAGCGGACCGGGTCGGTGTGGTTCTGCGCGTACGACGACGTCCGGGACGTCGATCCGTCGTGGTCGCAGGCCGAGCGCGTGGAGCGGCTGCTGCTGCCGTGCGGTGCGGACTTCGACACCTTCCTGTCCCGGCTGGCGGGGTCTCCGCCGGAGTTGGAGACGGTGGCGAACCTGATGGTGGACGGCGGTTTCGCACGGGCCGTCCCGGTGTCGTCCGCGCCGTCTTCCGTGTCGTCGGTGGGGGAGTGAGGTCGGGCGATGGTGACGTTCGCGCAGGCGCAGGAGCGCGCGGAAGAGTGGATCAACGGTGATGTGCCGTCGTACCAGCACCGGGAGGTGCGGGTACGGGAGTTCGACCTCGGTTTCGTGGTGTGGGCCGAGGACCGTGCGGACGGGCCGCGTTCGGACGGCGGTGCGCAGCGGCTGGTGATCGCGCGGGACAGCGGTGAGGCCACGCTGTGGCCCGCGCTGCCGGTGGGCGAGGTGATCCGCCGCTACGAGGAGGAGTACGGCGGCCCGGACGGCGAGGCGGACCAGGCCGCCGCCGCGGCGCCGCCCGCCCGGGTGGACCTGAACCAGACGTCGTTCCTGCTGAGCCCGCCGGAGTGGTTGCAGGAGGCGGCGGACAAGCTCGGGATCCCGGACCGGCGTAGTAACAGCAGTGGGCCGGGGGCCGGTGCGGGTGCGGCTCCGGGTGCTGGGTTCGGTGCGGGTGCCGGTTCGGGTGCGGGCGCCGGGGGTGACGCGCTGCCCCGGACTCAGGCCGGGGTGCCGGTGAGCGGGTCGTCCGGCGCCGGCACGGCTGCTCCGGCGGCGCCCGCCGCGGCGGGTGTCACGGGCGCGCCCGCCGGGGCGACCCCGTGGGCCGGGACGGACACCAACGCCGAGGGCGGGGACGACCGTTCCGTACCGCTGCCCGCGACCGTGTTCGCGCCGCCGCTGAGCGACGCCGACGACGACACCCCGCCTCCGGCCGCCGCTCCGGACGCCAAGACGGCGCTGATGGAGGGCGGCAGCCGGCTTCCGCGGACGGCTCTGGCGCCGGCACTCGACGACCCGGGCGTCCCGGGCGTGCCCTCCGGCGCGCCCCAGGGCAGCACGCCGCCTCCGTCGCCGGGCGGTCCGTCGAGCGCGTATCCGCAGGGGCCCAGCACTCCGCCCCCGCCGCCGGCCGCTCCGTCCTACGGCTCTCCGCAGGTTCCCGGTGCGCCTGGTGCGCAAGCGCCCGGTGGACCCGGGGCCCCAGGTGCTCCGGGTGCGGGGGTTCCGGCGGGCCCGGGTACCCCGCCTCCTCCGCCGCCCGGTGCACCGTCCTACGGCTACCCGCAGGGCCCCGATGCTCAGGGCACCCCGGCCGCTCCGCCCCCCGCCGGTCCGGGACGGCCTCTCGCGCAGAACGCCGGTGACATCGCGGACGCCGCGACGAGCAAGGCGGCGCCTCCGCCGCGCCGTGGGCGGGTCGGCTCGCCCACGCCTCCGCCGCCGCCTGCGCCCGGAGCGCCCGGTGCCCCGGGTGCCTCCGGTACCGCGGGTGGGTACGTGCCGACCCAGCTCGTCTCGTCGCTCGGCCCCGACGGGCCCGGGGGCCCCGCCGGTCCGCCGGCGCCTCCCCCGCCGGGGGCTCCGGGCACCCCGGGTGCTCCGGGTGCGCCCGGCACGCCCGGCGGTACGCCTCCGGGCGGCGTCCACCACGCCGCCACGATGCTCGCCGACCCCAGCCAGGGCGGCGGCGTCCCGCAGCCGCCCGGTCCGCCGGGACCGCCCGCCGCTCCCGGTGTCCCCGGTCCGCCGCAGCCGCCGGGTGCGCCCGGCGCTCCGGGTGTACCGGGTGCACCGGGGGTCCCCGGCGCGCCAGGAACCGGGCAGGGTGCCGTGCACCACGCGGCGACCATGCTGGCCGGGCCCCCGTCCGGCGGCCCCGGCGCGCCTCCGCCGCCGCCGGCCCCGGGCGTCCCGGGTGCTCCCGGCGTTCCCGGTACGCCTCCGGGCGCCCCGCAGCCGCCGCAGTCCATGCCCCCCGGTGCCATGCCGCCGCCCGGTCAGCCCGTGCCCGGTCAGCCCGTGCCCGGTCAGCCCGTGCCCGGTCAGCCCGTCCCCGGTCAGCAGCCCCCGGCCTACGGCTACCCCCAGCAAGGGCAGCCGACCGTCGGTCCCGGCTACCAGGCCGTGCTGCGCTACCGCGCCCAGGACGGTTCCGAGCAGCAGCTGATCCGGCGTTCGGCGCCGGGCATGCCGCACCCGGAGTGGCAGATCTTCCACGAGCTGCGCGCCATGAACGTGCCGCCGGACCAGGTGCTGGAGCTGCACACCGAGCTGGAGTCGTGCCGGCTGCCGGGCGCCTACTGCGCGCGAATGATCCGCGAGCAGTGGCCGCAGGCGCGGATCACGTCGATCGCGCCGTACGGCACCGACCATGCGAGCCGGCAGCAGGGCATGGCGCAGCTCCTCGCCCATCAGGGTGAGTTGCACCAGGTGGCCGACGGGCCCGCCCGTCCGGCCCCGGTCCGGGCGCCGATCCCGCCGGTGCAGGCGGTGCCGCCGGTTCCGCCGGAGGGCATCGCCCAGGAGCTGGGCGCGGCCTTCGGTCCGGGCGTGTTCCGGTTCGAGCAGGCTGCGGTGTCCCGTCAGGGCGTGCCGCCGGTCGTGGCGCACACGCTGGTGGTGGCGGGTCTGCCGATGGACATGGGGCCGTTCTTCTGGGCGCAGGCCCAGCCGGGGCGGCCGGTGCCGACGCTGGCCGAACTGGCGGCCGAGCGCGGGGTGCAGCCCGCCCCGGACGCGGGCTCGTACCTGGTCATGGGCAGCGACTTCGGCAAGGCGATCTGCGTGCAGTACGGCACGGCCAACATCGTCGCGGTGCCGGTCGAGGCGGGGCCGGGCGGTACGTCCGTGCCGCCGCAGTTCGTGAACACCGGCCTGCCGGAGTTCGCGCGCTGCCTGGCGCTGCTCGGGCGGATGTGGCGGCTGCGCCACGGCCTGAACCAGGAGCAGGCGGGCCGCTGGACCGTCGACTTCCAGGCCCAGCTGGCCGCCCTGGACCCGGCGGCGCTCGGCTCGCCGGAGAGCTGGTGGTCGGTGCTGCTGGAGCAGATGTGGGACGGCCTGCTGTGAGCGGGTGAGCACCTGACGGCGTGTGAGGCCGGCCGAGGCCGGATGCTGCCGAACGGGCCGGGTGTGGTCGTACGACCGGTACGACCGCACCCGGCCTTTTTGTATTCGGCGACCGATCGAATCGCGCGTCCGGAGTGTCGCGTTATGAACATTTCCGCCCAATACCTCAAGATGTGCGCGAAATCATCGTGTCGCATCCGCTCGGCGAGGCTTCGGCGGAGAGGGGTTCAGGATGGGCAGCGCCTCCAGGTCATCGGCCGTGTTTCACGGCTTCGTGGTCGTACGGGGGCGTGGCTACCGTCCCAGCCAGGTGAACGCCTGTGCGGACGCCCTCTCCGACGAACGCGACGCCGCCTGGGAGCGCGCCGCCCGGCTGACCGTGCTGGCCAAGAACATGGAGGCGGAGCTCGCCGCCCTGCGGGAGACCGCCGACCGGATCGGTGAGCAGACCTACGAGTCGCTGGGGGAGGGCGCCCGGCGGCTGTACGAGCTGGGGCAGCGGGAGGCGCAGGCCGTGCGGGATCGGGCGCGGCAGGAGGCCCAGCAGCTCGAGGAGTCGGCGCGGGCGCACGCGGACGCCGTGCTCCGGGCCGCTCGGGCGCACGCCGACGCCGTACGCGCCGAGGCCGAGGAACGGGCCCGGCAGCGGCTCCTCGCCGCCCAGGCGGAGGCGGAGGAGCTGCGGATCTCCGTCCGCCGCGAGGTGAAGGCGAGCCGGGGCGAGGCCATGGCGGCCCTGCGCGAGATGCGGCAGCGCACCTCCGGGATGCTCACCGAGCAGTCCCGTGAGCACGCCGCCCGGCTCGCCGAGGAGGAACGGGAGGAGAGCGGGCGTCAGGCCGCGCTGGAGGCCGAGCACGCCCGGCGGCTCGAGGCGGCCGAGGCCGCGCTGGCCGCGGCCGAGCAGGCCCTCGCCGACACCCGGGAGCAGGAGCGGCGGGCGCCGGAGGAGGCGCGGGCGCGGGCGGCCGAGGTGCTGGCCGAGGCCCGGCTGCGGGCGGACCGGATCGCCCGCGAGACCGAACGCGTGCTGCGCGAGCACGGCGAGATGTGGGACGACGTACGGGCCCAGATGGACACCGTGCAGAACAGCATCACCGCGCTGACCGGGCGGGCCTGGGCCGAATAGGGCCCGCCCGGCGCGGCACGGACAGGGCCGTCCGGCCGCCCTGGGGTCAGTTTCCCCTCCGTACCGCCCCCGCCAGGATCCAGCCCTCCACCGACTCGTACTGGTGCCGCTGTTCCTCCGCCTTCGCCCGGCCGGAGGCCAGCGTGCCCAGCCAGCCGAACAGGAAGCCGAGGGGGATGGTGACCAGGCCGGTCGTGGTGAAGGGGAAGTAATTGAAGTCGGCGTCGGGGAAGGCGGCGACCGGCGAGCCGGAGACGAGGTTGGTGCCCGGCATCAGCAGCAGCACCGCGAGGGTGCCCCCGATCAGGGTGCTGAGCAGGCCCGTTCGGGTGTAACGGCGCCAGAAGAGGCTGTAGACCAGGGCGGGTGCGATGGCGGAGGCGCCCAGGCAGAAGCTCAGCGTCACCAGCGGCTGGAGGCTGCGGTGCTGGACCAGCGTGGCCAGCAGGATCGTGGGAACGCCCACCGCCAGCGCCGAGAGACGGGCCAGCGTCATCTCGCGGCGCGCCTGCATCTCCTGCACGCGGGCGGCGAAGACGTCGTGGGCGAGGGAGTTGGCACAGGCCAGGATCATTCCGGCGACCGAGGCGAGCAGGGTCAGGAAGAGGGCCGTGGTGACCGCGGTGAACAGGAACGTCTCCCCGGTGGAGACGTCCGCCCCGAACGCGGCCCGCGAGCCCAGCAGATAGGCGGTGTTGCCCTGCGGATCGGCCCGCGCGATCACCGTGCGTCCGACGAGCGCCGTGGCGCCGAAGCCGACCACGGTGATGACGAGCACGAACAGCGCCACGCAGGACACCGCCCAGGACATCGACCGCCGCACCTGCCGTGCGCTGGAGGCGGTGTACGTACGCATGGTGATGTGCGGCAGGCACGCACCGCCCAGGACCACCGTCAGCTCGGCGGTGATCATGTCGAGCCGGGGGTTGGCGCCGCCCGCGAACTCGATCCCCGAGTGCAGGAAGGCATCTCCGACCCCGCTCTGCTGCGCCGCCGCGTGGAAGAGGGTGCCGGGGTCCCAGTCGAACCGCCGCAGGATGAGCAGGGCGACCACGGCCCCGGACCCCAGCAGCATCACGATCTTCAGGATCTGGATGAGGGCCGTCCCCTTCATCCCGCCGATGGCCGCGTAGCTGATCATCAGCGCGCCCAGGCCGATCACACAGCCCGTCTTGAGCGAGTCGCCCGAGAAGCCGAGGATGAAGGCCAGCAGCTGGCCCGTGCCGGCCAGTTGCACCAGCATCAGCGGCACCAGCGCGGCGATGGTCACCGCGCACGCCGTCATCCGTACGGCCCGCCCCGGCATCCGGCGCGCCAGCGCGTCGCCCATGGTGAACCGGCCCGCGTTGCGCAGCGGTTCGGCCAGCAGGAACATCATCAGCATCAGCGACAGCGCGGTGCTCAGCGCCAGCACGATCCCGTCGTAGCCGCACAGGGCGATCACCCCGCCCGTGCCCAGCACGCTGGCCGCCGAGATGTAGTCGCCCGCGATGGCCAGGCCGTTGCGCATGGGGGACAGGGAGCTGTAGCCGGTGTAGAACTCGTCGAGGTCGTCCCGGTCCGGGCCGGTCATCACGCACAGCAGCAGGGTGATGGTGGCGACACTGGTGAACGCCACCAGGGACATCGCCTGGGGCGGGCCGCTGAAGAGGGTCACCGTGTCGCCCCCCGCCTGCTGTCCAGCTCGGCCTGCCGGCGTATGCGGTCCGCGATCGGGTCGACGTACCGGCGCGCGGTGTACTCGTACAGCGAGATCGCCAGCAGGGTGACCGGGAGCTGGGCGAGGGCGAGCAGCAGCCCGACGGGCAGTCCGCCCGGGCCGTCGCCCGTCATGAAGGACGGCGCGAAGGCGGACAGGACGAGGAAGAGCGTGAAGTACCCGAGCGCGGTGAGGGAGGCCACGCGCCGCTGCCAGCGGTAGGCGCCGCGCAGGATCCGCAGGTCGCTGTGGTGCCCGAGCGCCTCCCGCCGGGGCGACCGCCGCGCGTCCGGCTCCGGTGCGGGCGGTGTCGGCTGCCAGGGATAAGTGGCGTACGACGGCGAGGGGCGCGTGTCGTACGACGGCGAGGGGTGCGTGGCGTACGGCGTCGGGGGATACGTGCCGTACGGCGGCGAGGGATCGTGAGCGGGGTGGGACATCCCGGGCTCCTCGAGTGGCGGCTCTGGAAGAGAGGTGCGGGGTGGGAGGTGGCGTGGGGAGGGTGCTGCGGATCACGCACGCTACTCGGCGCCCCGGCACAGCGCTGCGTTTTCGCCAAACTGAGTGGTCGGTATGCGCTTACTGCGCCGTCATCGGCCCTTCCGCCGCCCCGATGTCACATCACAGGGGCCCTCGACCCTCTGATCCGCGGAAACGCGCGAGCGCCGAAACGGCGCAACGCGGAGACGGCGCAACGCGGAAGCACCGCGACACCGCGACGTCGCACCGGCCGAAGGGGAGTCCACCGTGCAGAACATCAGGAACATCGTCGTCTTCGGGGCGAACGGCCCCACCGGGCGGCTGGTCGTCGAGCAGGCGAGCGCAGCCGGACACCACGTCACCGCCGTCACCCGCCGTCCCGAGGCCTTCCCGGTGCGGGGAGCACACGTGCGGGTGGCCGAGGCGGACGTGCTCGACCCGGACGCGGTCGAGCGCGTGGTGGCCGGGCACGACGTGGTGATATCGGCGCTCGGCGTGCCGTTCGGCCGCGAACCGGTCAGCGTGTACTCCGCCGGTGCCACGCACCTGATCGAGGCCATGACGGCGCACGGCGTGCGCCGTCTGGTCGCCGTCACCTCCACGATCATGTTCGGTACGCCCGCGCCCGGTGAGGGCTTCCTCTTCCGCCGGGTGCTGGAACCGGCCGTGGCGCGGTTCATGGGACGCACGGTCTACGACGACATGCGGCGCATGGAGGAGATCGTCCGCCGCAGCGACCTGGACTGGACGGTGGTCCGTCCCGGTGGGCTGTTCGACGCGCCGCGGGTCAGCGACTACCGGACCGGCACGTCACGGCTGCCGGGCCGCTACACCGCGCGCCGCGACCTGGCCCAGGAACTGCTGCGGCAGGCCGAGGACCGGCGGTACGTGCACCGGTTCGTCGACGTACGCACGACGGAGGGCACCCCGAGCTTCGTCCAGCTGATCCGCAAGGAGGCGCTGGGGAAGTGAGGCGGAGCCGGCGGACTTCACCCGGTCTCTTGCTGGGAGGCCCCGGCGTTCGCGCGAACGTGTGTGCTCCCGTTCGCTGGTGGGGGTGGTCGCTGGGGAAGGAGTGCGCGGCGGCGCGGTGCCCTGAAGAGCCCGGCCGCCCAGGCCCCGCATCACCGGAAGGCGATCCTCGCACCCATGCCCCAGGCGCCGGCGGACAGCTTCGCACTTGATCCTCACGTGGCGGGAGGGTGGAGGCTCGCTGGGCCGGTGGGTGGACGCGACCCTGAGACGAGGTCCACCCGTCGGTGGACAGCCCCTAGGGGTTGCTCCGCATCTGGGGTCGGGGAGGGTTCGTACCGACGGAGGACGAGAGGGCACGGGGGCCGTCCTTAACCTGGCTTTACGCCACTGAGGGCGCGGCACGGCACCGCCGGGCGGCGGCGCACCGCACCTGAGGGGGTGGGGTTTTCCCCCGCAGAAGACGGGGCCCGGCACCAGCGCGCCGGAGCCTTACGCCGACCAGACTCATGGGCGTACCGAAGCACCTCGCTCGACAGACGGGCGAAGGCACGACCAACCGCTGACCGACATAGGAGACTTACCGTGACATCGGCTGTGACCATTCCCAGGCACGGGGGTACTGGAGGGACTACGGCCGTTGCCGCGCGGGCGCGGCAGGTCGTGAAGGCCTACGGGGCCGGGGAGACCCGAGTCGTCGCCCTCGACCACGTCGACGTGGACATCGCCCGCGGCCACTTCACCGCGATCATGGGCCCCTCCGGGTCCGGCAAGTCCACACTGATGCACTGCCTGGCCGGGCTCGACACCGTGACGAGCGGTCAGATCTACCTGGACGAGACCGAGATCACCGGGCTGAAGGACAAGAAGCTCACCCAGCTGCGCCGGGACCGGATCGGCTTCATCTTCCAGGCGTTCAACCTGCTGCCGACGCTGAACGCGATCGAGAACATCACCCTGCCCATGGACATCGCCGGCCGGAAGCCGGAGCGGGCGTGGCTGGAGAGGGTGGTCGAGACCGTCGGTCTGGCCGGGCGGCTGAGGCACCGCCCCAACCAGCTCTCCGGCGGTCAGCAGCAGCGGGTCGCCGTGGCCCGTGCGCTCGCCGCCCGGCCCGAGATCATCTTCGGTGACGAGCCGACCGGAAACCTGGACTCCCGTGCGGGCGCCGAGGTCCTCGGCTTCCTGCGCCGCTCGGTCGACGAGCTCGGCCAGACGATCGTGATGGTCACCCACGACCCGGTGGCCGCCTCCTACGCGGACCGGGTGCTGTACCTCGCCGACGGCCGGATCGTCGACGAGATGCACCAGCCGACGGCCGATCAGGTCCTGGACCGCATGAAGGACTTCGACGCCCGGGGGCGTACGTCATGACCGTCCTGAAGACATCGATGCGCAACTTCTTCGCGCACAAGGGGCGGATGGCCCTCTCGGCGATCGCCGTCCTGCTGTCGGTGGCCTTCGTCTGCGGGACGCTGGTGTTCACCGACACCATGAACACCACCTTCGACAAGCTGTTCCAGGCGACGTCGTCGGATGTGACGGTGAGCGCCAAGGGTGCCTCGGACAGCGGTGAGACCACCGCCGAGGACGGCAAGCCGCCGGTCATGCCGGCCTCCGTGCTCGGCAGGGTGCGCGGGGCGCAGGGCGTGAAGTCGGCGGAGGGGACGGTCTTCTCGACCTCCGTCACCGTCGTCGACGGCAAGAAGGACAGCCTGTCGCCCTCCAGCGGCGCCCCGACCATCGTCGGCAGCTGGAACGGCAACGACGCCCGCACCATGAAGATCACCTCCGGTACGGCGCCCAAGGGCGCGGACCAGGTGATGGTCGACGCCGACACCGCCGACAAGCACCATCTGAAGCTCGGTGACGAACTCGGCCTGATCAGCGCGGTCGGCACGCACCGCGCGAGGATCTCCGGCATCGCCGCCTTCCAGGTAACCAACCCCGGTGCGGCGATCTTCTACCTGGACACCAGGACGGCGCAGCAGACGCTCGTCGGCAGGACCGGCGTCTACACCAACATCAACGTCACGGCCGTCTCCGGGGTGACCGACCCGCAGCTGAAGACGAACGTGCTCTCGGCGATCGGCACCGGCTACAAGGTGCAGACCGCCAAGGAGACCGCCGACGCCAACCAGAAGGACGTCGAGGGCTTCATGAACGTCATGAAGTACGCGATGCTCGGCTTCGCCGGGATCGCCTTCCTCGTCGGCATCTTCCTGATCATCAACACCTTCTCGATGCTGGTCGCCCAGCGCACCCGCGAGATCGGCCTGATGCGGGCCATCGGCTCCAGCCGCAAGCAGGTCAACCGCTCCGTCCTGGCCGAGGCGCTGCTGCTCGGTGTGTTCGGGTCGGTGCTGGGTGTCGGCGCGGGCGTCGGCCTCGCGGTCGGGCTGATGAAGCTCATGGGTCAGATGGGCATGCACCTGTCGACCAGCGATCTGACGGTCGCCTGGACGACCCCGGTCGTCGGCCTGCTGCTGGGCGTCGTCGTCACCGTCCTCGCCGCCTATCTGCCCGCCCGCCGGGCCGGCAAGGTCTCCCCGATGGCCGCGCTGCGCGACGCCGGAGCCCCGGCCGACGCCAGGGCCGGGCGGATCCGGGCCCTGGTGGGCCTGGTGCTGACCGGTGCCGGCGGCTACAGCCTCTACCTGGCCGCGGGCGTCGACAAGGCGAAGGACGGCTCGCTGTGGCTGGGCCTGGGCGTGGTGCTGTCGCTGATCGGGTTCGTCGTCATCGGCCCGCTGCTCGCGGGCGGCGTGGTGCGCGTCCTGGGCGCCGTACTGCTGCGGGCCTTCGGGCCGGTGGGCCGGATGGCCGAACGCAACGCGCTGCGCAACCCGCGCCGCACCGGTGCCACGGGCGCCGCCCTGATGATCGGCCTCGCGCTGGTCGCCTGCCTCTCGGTGGTCGGCTCCTCCATGGTCGCCTCCGCCACCGACCAGCTCGACAAGACCGTCGGCACGGACTTCATCGTCCAGTCCGACAGGGGGCAGCTGGTCACCCCGCAGGCGGTCGAGGCGATCAAGGACACGCCGGGGCTGGCGCGGGTCACCGAGTACAAGTGGACCAAGGCCGACTTCACCACCCCGGACGGCAAGACCCTCGACGACACGGCGATCACCGCGGCCGACCCGACGTACGCGACGGACCTGCGCACCAAGACCGTCGCCGGGAACCTGAAGGACGCCTATCTGCCGGACTCGATGTCCGTGCACGAGAAGTTCGCCAAGGACCACGGCATCCACCTCGGCTCGAAGATCGCCGTCGCCTTCAGGAACGGCTCCACGGCCCGTCTGACGGTCCGCGCGATCACCAGCAGCGACGTGGTCATCGACCAGGGCGCGATGTACACGTCGATCGCCACGCTCGCCGAGCACGTGCCCGCCGACAAGATGCCGCTGGACCAGCTGGTCTTCGCCAGCGCCAAGGACGGGCAGCAGGATGCCGCGTACAAGTCGCTGAAGTCCGCGCTGCACGACTACCCGCAGTACACGGTGCGCGACCAGACCGACTACAAGCAGGCGCTGAAGGACCAGATCGGCCAGCTGCTGAACATGATCTACGGCCTGCTGGCGCTGGCGATCATCGTCGCGATCCTGGGTGTGGTGAACACCCTGGCCCTGTCGGTGGTCGAGCGGACCCGCGAGATCGGCCTGATGCGGGCGATCGGCCTCTCCCGCCGACAGCTGCGCCGCATGATCCGCATGGAGTCGGTGGTCATCGCCCTCTTCGGCGCCCTGCTGGGCCTGGGCCTGGGCATGGGCTGGGGCGCGACCGCCCAGAAGCTTCTCGCCCTGGAGGGCCTGAAGGTCCTGGACATCCCCTGGCCGACGATCACCGGAGTCTTCATCGGCTCGGCCTTCGTGGGCCTGTTCGCCGCCCTGATCCCGGCGTTCCGGGCGGGCCGGATGAACGTGCTGAACGCGATCGCCACGGAGTAGCAACCGCGACGACGCCTCCGTGGACGGGGGTCACGGGGGAGCCCGGGGGGGGGGGGGGGGGGGGGCGGGGCGGCCCCCCGCCCGGGGGGGGGGGGGTGGGCGGCCCCCCCCACCACCCCGCG